>NZ_JUEI01000002.1:0-315231 GCF_000802655.2 Paenibacillus sp. IHB B 3415
AAAATAACCGCTGGCTAGAACGTTATTCACCCGTTAGGGTGATTTTGTTCCATTCTAATAAAAAAATCTGGAGGTCTTTTGCATGAGTGATAAATTAGAAAAATATCTTTCCAAGGGCAAAACAGGTCGGAACGATGATACCATCACGGTGCCAGCGGACGGAGAAGAATGGTCAGTACGCCGCCTGACTACCATTGAGGTGCGCCGGGCCTATGAGCTGGCCTATGAAGATAATGGAGATCCCAAGGAGTCCTATAATGAGATCGATGTGATGATCGTCAAGGCAACGGAGCACGATTTTGATTGGAATAACAAAGACCTGCTGCTGGCTTATAGCTGCATCAGTAAGTATGAGTTGCCGCCACGCGTCCTGGACAACCCTGCTGATTACGCGGAGCTGAGCAAAGCCGTAACCAAATTTCAGGAAAACAAGGACGCGCTGCTGAAAGAAGCAAAAAACTCATCAAGCAAGACGGAGAAGCAAGCTGGGTAGCGTCCTTTTGGATAAACCAGAAGCGGCTGCCGGCGGAGATCCTACCGTATGAGGTGGATAAGCAGCGGCAGTATTATTTCTGTCTTGCGGCCAGCATGGTCGCCGAAGAAGAAGCCAAACGTCTGGCTAAGAAGAAATAGGCGGATGGAGGTGAACAACCATAGCAGCATCAACAAAAGTGACGGTCCCGTTCGAAGCGCGGGACCTTATTTCCGGTGCAGTCCGGAACATGAGAAATACAATCCAGGGGGCGACCGACGATTTACTTGAATTCCGGCGCGCATCCGGTCAGATGGGCGACTATCTAGTATCCAATCTCCGGCGTTCCCGCCAGCAGGCGGATGAACTGGGCGGCCGAATTGGCAACGCATCGGACGAGGCTCGTCGTTTAGGACGTGCGAATGTTGATGATATCTTTCGGCGCGCTCGATCCGGAGCAGATGAGTTGCGCCGCTCAGCCTCAGGTGCCGATGATGAGATTCGCAGAATGGATGACTCTCGGGTTCATCTCCGTGCTCAGGATGGAGTGAGCCCGGTGATTGATGGGATTTCAAGCAAGTTAACGACCTTGGCGGCAACGGCTGGGGCAATCCTCATTGGCGGCGGGATTAAGGATGCATTGTTCGGGAATGTCATGGATTACTATTCCGAAGCTTCCCGCAGTGCGGCCTTATTGCCTGCAGCTGCGCGTGATCAAGGTCTTCAGACTGTCAAAGATTTAAATGCCCAGGGTATTATCCCTTCTCAAATGGGAGGGGCCAGACAATTAGCTGATCTGGCTCCGCTGGTCCGGGATAAATCGCAAGCCAGCAACTTTTTGAGTGCTTCGTCAAAGATACAATATATCCGGCCAGATGCCGGTGCGGAAGAAATTAACCGTGCACTATCTCAGTCGGCTGATACCTTCCGCGAAACATATGCTTCCGTTGCTGACAGCATGATGTATGCCTATAAAGAGGTAGGCGATCGTCAGCAGGATCTCTTCGATACCTTTTGGGAGTATTCTGGATACTTTAAGAACACCGGTGCAAACTCCGGACAGATGGCCAACTTCTTGACGCAGAGCGTTAAGGAAGGGGCCTTTAATTTTGATAAGCCCGCCGATTTCATCAAAGAAACATTCGGCGTAAAGGCCCTCGATGCTGGGGACATGGAAAAGTACTTTACCTTGCGCGGAGCTGGGAAGAATGACGCAGCGAAGCAAGCCGCGGCATTCACTGGTGATATCAATTCCGGAGATGAACAACGTGCAAAGGGTGCTCTAATGGCCCTGGTTGCTGATTTAGCCAGTCAAACGCAGAGTCAGCTGAAAGCTTCGCTGGTTTCGTTAGGCTCGGCAACCGCGGAGGACAACGGTCTTGCAGTTCTTAAGACCTTCCAAGTACCATTTCAGCCGTCACCTTCTGGGATTACAGGAACAACGGAAAGAATGGTTCAAGCTCAACAGGCTGCCAATCCGATGCAGGAAATTATTCAAACTCGTGCAGAGATTGATCAACAGATGCAGGATTTGGGGGCAAACCTTTCTACAGCAGTTCTTCCGGTGCTTAAGGAATTTAATTCTCTTATTACTGAGAATAAAGATGAAATACAGGATTTAGGTACAAAAGTAGTTGGATTTGTCAGCCAGATTACCAGCTTTTATAGTGAGCATTTTAAATTAATAAATGGTGCTATAGGAGTTGTTGCTGGTGGTCTTGTAGCAGTAAAAGGAGGCAGGCTACTTCAGAAGGGCTATACAAGTGTCAAAACAGCAACAGAATGGATGGGTCAGAGAAGAGGGCAAACAACAACTCCAATCGACGAAGTGGGAACTCCTTCTAGACGTCGATTCACACTCCGTCGAGGTAATACTGGTGGATTGGCTGGGAGTCTAGGTAGTGGCCTGAGCTCTTTATCATCCATGACTGTAAATGCCAGTGTAGTTTATCTTAATGAAGCTGGCGGTTTGGGAGGCACTCTTGGCGGGCAGGGAAGTCGAACAGGTGGTAGGTTAACCCGGCGTGGGCGCACCGGCACATCTGGTTCAACCACCCGAACAACGACGGGTGGCAGTAGCACAGGAGGCTCGATCAGAGCCCGCCGTGGTACACGAACCACTAATATCCCAGATGTGGATTCAGTTTCAGATGTAGCTGCGAGGCGTGGGCGGGTCACATACCGAAATACGGCTCGACTCCGGGGAACATCTGCCATCCCGGAGATTATCTCGGATGTATCAGATATTCCTGCAAGAGGGGGGCTCCTGAAGGGCGTATTTAAAGGTGGAAAAAAAGCTCTTAAGGTTGCTGGAATCGCAGGTACTGTGGCAACTGTCGGTCTAACCGGTTATGACTTATACCAGGCTTCCAAAGATGAAGGGTTAAAATCCGGATTATCAAATACTGGCGGGTCAATGGCAGGAAGTTTTGTTGGAGGCTCCCTTGGAGGCTTAGTCGGATCATTAGCAGGCCCAATTGGTACTGTAGCAGGTGCCGCTGCCGGCGGCTGGGTTGGTGAGAAGCTTGGTTCCATGGCTGACAATGCGGGGTGGACAAAGAAGGCAGTCGACGGTATTTACTCTATTGGGGACTGGATAACAGGGAAGGACAAGAAGAAGGACGAGCCTGCTGCAGCTGCTGTCAAAGTCCCGCCAGAAGCGAAAGTGACCTTCGGTAACATGACGCCGCAGCAAGAGGAAAAGTTGAAAGCTTCCTTTAGTCGGTTCAGTTCAGATGTTGCGAAAAAT
Organism: Paenibacillus sp. IHB B 3415; assembly: GCF_000802655.2. NCBI lineage: Bacteria > Bacillati > Bacillota > Bacilli > Caryophanales > Paenibacillaceae > Paenibacillus > Paenibacillus sp. IHB B 3415. The sequence goes on from NZ_JUEI01000002.1 coordinate 3,222, forward strand.
GGGTTGCTGCCCGCATTCAACGGCGTTATTGAGAAGAGTGGCGTCCTGCAAGATGTAGGCAAAGTGAAGACAGAGCTTGCCGGAATTTGGAAAAGCACTGAATCCACAACTGCACAGAGTAGTATTGTTGCAGTGGGAACTGCTGCGAAGGGGACATCCGTTCAAGCGAAGCTTTTGGGAAGCACTACCAAGACAAGTACTGATGGTATTGTCACGGGAGCCGGTGCTGCAGGGCTTAGCTTACTCGGTGTCGGGACGTCTGCAAGAATTGCTGCAGATGAGACCAAACAGCAGCTGCAATCGATCCAAACGGTTACAAGCCAAAGTCAAAGCTGGGGCAGCGGAATTATTACAGGCATCTCTCAGGGGATGCAGAGCAAATTTCCAGAGCTCAGGACGACTGCGATCGGAGCTATGGGTATCTTGTCGACTCTGACTGGAGCAGGAGCAACAATATCTTTTGCTGCTCCTGCATCAACAAGGTCCAGCGGGGGTGCTGCTTACGCAAACGGAGATATTATCACTCGGCCCCATATCGGGCTGGTCGGTGAGGCTGGGCCGGAAGCTATTATTCCTCTGTCGGCAGGGCGCCGGCAGCGTGGGGTGAAGCTTTGGGAGAGAGCAGGTGCAATGCTGGGCGTCCGTGCTTATGCAAACGGAGGTATTGTTGGCGCACAGCCCCTGCGGACTCATGCATATCAGGCTAAGGCATACATCGATGACAACAATGACCGTATTGGTTACGGAGCTGGCTATGCTGAAGGCATCCATGGATCATTGGAAATGGTGAAGAAGTATGGACTGAAGCGTTATACCAAGGCTATGAGTAAAGCCAGCAGTCTTACCGATGCCTATAAGATTCGGGCTACTGGACATCAGCTTCGCAGACAGGCTGCCAAGATGAAGACCTTCGCTAAAGGAACAAAGCTTCTCGGAAAAGTAGTCCGGCCGGTTGGTTATGCGATGGACGGTTGGGATATCATTTTTGCAGGCAAGGGTAAACGTGGACGGCAGGCCGCTAAAGTAGCTGGAGGAATCGGGGGAGGTATGGCAGGCGGAGCAGCAACGGGCGCGCTGCTTGGAACCTTCCTTATGCCTGGTGTTGGTACCGCCGTTGGCGGGGCGATTGGAGGCTTGTTAGGGACGATCGGCGGCGAAAAGCTGGCTACGAAAATTTATGACGGTATTTCCGGATTCTTTGGTCGACGGAAGAAGCGTAAGAAGAAGTATGCCGATGGTGGTCTGATCAGTTCACCTCACATGGGACTTGTCGGTGAAGCCGGTCCAGAGATGATCATACCGTTGTCTCGGCAGCGGAGCCAGCGGGGGAGAGCGTTATGGGAGCAAGCCGGTAGTTTGCTTGGTGTGCGGCCCTATGCCGATGGTGGAGCGGTGGGTATGAGATCGAGCATCCCGGTGGCGAAGACACTGGCGCAGGCACCTGCAGCGATCCGCGACATCGTAATCGAGAATATCAACATCGACTTTGGCGAACTGGCCAAGGGAATAACGAACTTTACTGAATTTGCGAAAATGCTGACCAGTCCGCAGGGTAGGGCGCTGTTCCGGAAGATATTTGGCGAGGAGCTGTACAAGGCTCTGGAAAGCGGGGGATAAGCATGCTGACCATGATTCGAGACAAGAACCGGTTCACTTTTCCGATTACGCCGGCGGAGATCCAGATTACCAGCAGCAATGAAATTGATTCCTTCACAGTAATCACCGGGGAGGAGAAGACCAGTAAGAGACTCACTTCGAAGCTGAAGCGAGTCTCTTTTTCTGTCATCTTCCCGCGGGCCTGGGAGGAAATTTGGGAAACCGGCAAAGAGACGGTGGCCTACCAATCTCCGGAACAGGCGTGGAAGCTGATGGAGGAGTGGAAGGCCAAACCGGTTGTGATCAACTTCGAATCGCTGTTCTCACAGACCATGTGGTTTGAGAGTTTCGAAGCCACGTACAAAGATGGCCAGGCTAATTTGCATATTACATTCAATTTTGTGGAGTTCGATCCCGTGAAAATCGTTTCCTACTCCAACACCCAGCAGCTATTGAAGCCGGGCGTGATTATCACCAAATCATCCAAAAGCCGTCCGAACACTACCGGTAAGACAGACAAAAAGAATGAAACTGCGAAAAGTGACAAGCAGAAGAAGGCCGAGGCAAAGGCTGCAGCTGATAATGCCAAAGGCAATTTCGATTACTTGACTCAAAAGGAAAAAATTCTGGATAAAACCTCTACTAAAAAGTGAGGAGTGTAAATGGATAACTTTGCGGTTGTATATGGGAAGGAAAGCAACCGTGTTTTACTGACGGATGCAATTGTCGAATTGGCTTGGTCATCAGCGAGGGATGAGATAGCCCGGAGCATGACCGTTCGGGTGCGTGATGCTGCTGACGTTAAGGTTGCTGGTCTGCTGATGTGTTTTTCACAGCAATTATCAGGGGTTGGAGTGCTTCATCACAAAAACCAGTTCTTCTACGGACCGATTATCAAATACGAGCAAAATGAATTTTCCCAAGAGTGGGAAATTGATGCTCGGGAGATCGGCTGGTATTTGTCTAAGAACAAGGGCGTGCGCCCTTATCTTAAAGGGGAAGCCGGAGCGGAGTTGCAGCGATACATTAAGACCACAGGTATCGACTTCCGGTGTCCGACGTTCGGTTTCAATCTGGACGAACGCTATGGAACGATTTCACACTCAGAACTCATCCTGGATGTGTTGCAAAAAGCATATGAGCGCAGCGGCTACCGATATCACATCGATGTCGTCCGGACTGATACGAGCTTCTACCTGCAGGTCGTAAGAGAGGGTACTAATTCTCGCGTTCCTGTTTTCATCCCTGAACAAATGGAGGCCACTACCGCAGGCTATAGCATGGATGAGACTTATACTGTCGTCACAGCTCAAAAGTACAAGGATGATAAGCTGGCTTCCTCTGTCACCAAGACAGCAGCAGGCGCAGTACAGGCGATGGGCCGTATGGAGGAAATCATTGAGGTTGAGGAAGATGAGGACCCGGCCACGATCGCCACGCAGCGCCTGAAGGCTCTGTCGCAGGCGAAGCAGATCAAGAAAATTACTGTCAAGCATGAAGACCACACTCTCGCAGGTCTGCGCGCTGGTTGGATGGTACTGATTAAGACGGATCATACCTCGAAATGGATTGTGGAGTCCGCTGAAAGCAGTTTTAAGAATGGATTGTATACTGTGAAGCTTGAACTGGAGAGGAGGGAATAATCGTGCTCAATGATGCACTGAAGCTGCTGAGGGAGAAGACAGCCGGTCACATCGATGCCAGGGACACGGAGCGTGCAACGTTGCTGAGTTGGCCGGGGAGTCCATCCATACAAGTTGATGGCGATCAGGAGCCTTATCCTGCAGAGAAGCTAGTCTTTGCAGAGTATCTGCTGGAGCGTCGCATTGATGCTGTATTTGAGGTTAAGCAGCCTTCTACTTCTGCGCTCACAGGTGTCCTCGTTCTTCCCAGCCCCCTGCAGGTGGGTGACCGGCTCATTGTCTCCCGGTTAACCGGTCAGCGCTATTACGTACTTGGAAAGGATGTGGGTGGCAGTGGCGGATGATGGATTGTTTCCTGTTCTGGATTTGACAGACCTCGATGGCATTGAGCTGACGGAATCCGTCGTCTCTGCGACTAAGTGGACATACGTCATCGATTATCGAAATCGGCGCGCCGTGTTTGATGATGCTGGTCATCCTACAAAGACCCGCACGTATCCAGAGTACTTGGTGCAGACAGCTTTGAAAATCCTGAATACAGAGCGTTTCCGTTATGTCCTTTACGGTTCCGAGGTAGGTGTCGAACGGTCCGAATGGTCCGGTTGGGAGGACGTAGAGATCAAGCGTGATATCGAGGAGGCCTTGATGGCTCACGCGGAGATCCAGCGGGCTGAAGTGAGGTCAATGGAACGGACTGGCCAGGAGATGCACCTGAGCATTTTTTTAATAGGTGTGGCCGGTAATGCTGAACTGGAGGAGGTCATTGGCATATGACTATTAAATTAACAGACCTGCCGGCACTCCCAAGCATGCCTATCTTGGAGGAGACTCCAGAGGATATTTACCGCCGGTGGGTCAATCGGGCGATAGCCTTGGCAATTGAGCGTGGTCTGCCCCCGCCGCCTACGGATGAAGGCGAGTATTTTTACGACCTTTGGTATCCGCTGGCCATCGAAATTGCAGAGCAGCAGGTGCTATGGACCTATGGTTTTTTGCAGGGATTTCCGATCTGGGCAGATTCCGAATATCTGGACGGTCACGGCTGGGCTGCGGGTTTGACCCGGAAGGAAGGGGAGAGTGACGATACCTTCCGGATACGCATGCTTGAGCGGGCGGCGACAGAAATCGGAAGTGGACGGCGGAAGGATTATGAAACCTGGGCGTTAGAAATGGCCGGGGTTGGTGGTGCCATCGCCCGGGAGAAGGAACGGCATGAGAATTCCATTGATCTCTATCTTACAGACCTGGTGGGGCAGCCGATAACCGAAGCCTTCGCAGAAACAGTCAAAGCATGGATGTGGGAGGAGCGGCGGATTGCCGGCCATGATTTGGCGGTACATCCGGCACCGGTCTTTACTGTTCGCCTGGAAGCACAATTGCTCCTATCTGTTGGGGCTGATTTGGCCGCGCTGGCCACAACCATTCAGCAGCGTGTATTGGATTACGCAAGTGGCCGTGCGAAGCTCGTTTACAACTATGTAGCAGCGCTTTTGCTCATCCCTGGCGTGGAGGATTACGACAATCTGATGCTTAACGGTGATACAGAGGATGTTGAGCTGCCACCATCATCTGTACTACGTGTGGAAGTGATTTTGTCATGATTCCATCGAGATATCGTGAAATGCTTCCACCGTATTGGTACGAAATTGATATGGCGGACCGACATTTATCTGTAATGGAAAAAGAGATGGCAGAACGTGAACAGACAATAGACGACTTGAGCAACCAGTTTTTACTTCGCAGGTCGACCTGGGCTTTGTGGATCTGGGAATGGATATACTTCCGGAAGACCCAAACGGGGAGTAATGATGAGCGCCGTGAGGCGATCCGACGGAAGCGATGGGGTGATCGACCGTATCGGCTGCCTGTATTGCGGGATATTGGTAATCAGCACGGTAAGCTGCTGAACATCTCAGAGGATTTTTTGGCCAAAGAGATTCATTTTGAGTTCTCACTTTCCCAGCCAGTTAATATGGTTGGTCTGCAGGCAGACTTTGAATATATTCGTCCGGTTCACATCCGCCGGGCAGTGGTCAGTTCCTCCGTTCCTTCACAAACGATCAATATTAAAGGTACTGGATACTCTCACGGAGTGGATTTCCCCATCTGTGGGTTTGAAGTGCCGATAGGAGGCTGATGTTTTTGGCAGATGTAGTAAAGCAGTTATTTCTGGAAAAGTTGGTTACGGATTTGAATGGCCACATCGCCAGCGCACGAGTGAATATAGGAGGTGTGCAGACGGCCTACCCTATTTACAATACGATTGTTTCAGGGCTGGCTGTACGCAAGTATATTTATATAACAGAGACGCAGGCCATTGGAAAACAGCTTTTAGGAGCTGCCTTGTTAGATGTGGATGGCAACATACTGGCAGATCAGCCCCTTACCGTTACCAAAAACGATAAGGGTTTTTTGATTGCCTTTGAATTTATATTGAGATTGGAGCTGAGTTCTGGTGGCATATAACAAACAGACCTGGAAAGACGAGATCCCAGACCTGACAAAACCAATCAAGGATGCTTCTGGGAAGCAGAAGACGGACCCGCAGACCGGACGTCCGCTGTATGAGTTAGTCCAGGAAGGAACTCGGATCACATCAGCCCGTTTGAACCATATTGAAGATGGAGTCGAAGGTGCTCATGCTCATATGGTGGAGTTGTCTGAAGATATTGAAACGCATGCGAGTGATGGCGTGAAGCATCTAACCGCAGCGGAGAGGACGGCTTGGAATGCCAAGGAGACACCGGCTGCAGCGCAACAAAAGGCAGACGCTTCGCTTGCATCAGCCAAATCCTACACCGATACTCAACTGCTAACAAAGGCAGATAAGAGCACCACCTACAGTAAGATGGAGACAGATCAGCGCATTCAGAACGTGGTTGGTGCAGCTCCGGCCGCCCTGGATACGCTAAAGGAAATCGGCGATGCATTAAATAACGATCCGAATTTCGCGGCTACCATGACTACTCAACTTTCTGGAAAAGTCGACAAGATTCCCGGCAAGCAGCTCTCAACAGAAGACTTTACATCTTCAGAAAAGACGAAACTAGCTGGTCTCACGGCGGGAGCTGGTGGCGCTGGCTCGGCATCAGACGCAGTTATAGGCAATCGGACAATATCTGATACCAACAGCCCCGACAGGAGATACTGGCACGATTACAACCCTGCTGGGCTGGCTGGCCAACATGATCAAATCCATCACAGGTAAATCGTCCTGGCGGACCGCTCCGGCCACAACACTGGAAGCGGCTAAGGCGCATGCAGATGATACTACCCGGCACCTTACGGCGGCAGAGCGCACTGCATGGAATGCAAAAGAGACAACCGGAGGGGCGCAGGCCAAGGCTGATACGGTGCAGACCAACCTGACCGCGCATACCGGCAATAACACAGTCCATGTCACCGCTGCGGAACGTACAACCTGGAACGCAAAGGAAACACCTGGGGGAGCACAGACCAAGGCGGATGCTGCTCAGGCTGCTGCAGCTACGGACGCCAGTACTAAGGCCAATGCAGTCCAAACCAACCTAACCGCCCATGCTGGCAATACCACGGTGCATATCAGCGCTGCCGAGCGTACAGCATGGAATGCCAAGGCAGATGCCAGCCAATTAGGCCGTGTAGACCTGACACAAACCCTGGGACCGGGCTTATCAGTGGTTACAGCGGATCAGAACGGTAGTGAGTTGGACCTGACGGTTAGTGGTCGCACGCTGATGAATCTAATTGGTAACTCTGGGGATGGGGAAAGCTTGGCTGGATGGAGCTTATCTGGTATTTCTCCTGTGTTAGACACAACCAGAAAGCGATCTGGCGGTGCTTCCTATAAATTTGCAGCTACATCTGCCAGTGCTAGTGTTATGGTCAAAGACATCACGGTACCTTTAGACATCACAAAGTACTATGTTGCTCTGGCATGGGTTTACATTGAGTCCTACGCGTCAGGCGGAGGTTCAGTAATGCACCTGAGGGATATTGGCACTGCGACAAATAGATATAGCTCTACCGCAGCAACAGCAACCATTGGAAGCTGGCAATTAGTTTACATCAAAATTCCGAACAATAACACATTGGTTGGTTCGGGATTCCGGTTTTACCTAGGACATACTAGTGCTAATGATTTTGTGTTTAACATGGACGATGTTCGCCTATATGAGGTCACATCCGCAGAATATGCAGCCATTGGCACGACCCTTACGGGAGAGGCTATAGATGCCTACTTCCCTCATGTTTCAGGTAAGCAGCATGTACAGGGTGTAGCCATTACAAAGCAGGGGCGGAACTTAATTCCGGGGTCTTCAGTAAGCGGTATTCACGCTAATCTTAGTATAAATGGCCCGTACGATATAGTATTGGCAGCTACAGCAGCTGATCAAGCCTCTAATATCATAGACAACCTAATTGTTAAAGGGAACACTACCTATACATTTTCTATAAATATTACGGCAACTGCGGGGCAGGGAAGAATTCAAATTTCTGAGTACTCCGTAGACGGTAGTCCTATTAAGACCGCTTCGACCACAATCACATCAACATTCACCTGGACTACAGATAGCAATACCAGTTATGTACTTGTGCGTACCCGAAACACAGCAGCCGGGACAATTACTTATAAAAACTGGCAGCTTGAACTTGGAAGCACGGCTACAACTTTTACACCAGCAGAGCCGCAGTCCGTTATCATCCCGGTCACACTTGGCCAGGTCGGGGATGTACGGGATAGTGTATATAGTGCTGGAACAGAGTGGATGTATGTTGAGCGGGTGAAAAAGAATGTCGATCTTAACGGAACTCAAGCGTGGGGCTTTTACGGAACGGGTTCTGGATTTAAGAATATTACCGCCAATATGTCAATTCCGGCTGGTGGAGGAGACGGAGACGACAAAGCTATACTTTTGCGCTATGACAACTTGTTAATGCGTAACAGTGACGGGTCAGTTACAGCGTGGACGCAAGCAGATAGATTTAGGTTATTCACCGGGAGCATTTATATATCCATAAGTAACATCGATTCAGGTTGGGTAGACGCAGTGAATCCGAATGCCAATGTCGTCAAAGCCTTAATGAATGGATGGAAGTCCACGGCCAACAATGGCACCGCCTATACGTCTTGGGTGTCTATCATAGACGGCAGCGCTCCGGCAACCAACACTGAAGCATGGGTAGCCGCCAACAAAGCGCCTGGATGGACGGCCTGGGCTACACTGGATTACGCGCTGGCTTCCGCAGTCACTCCGGTTATCATACCGAATGCTGAGGGCAGCATTACGCTGCACCCGGGCGGGAATCAAATCAGCGTGGAAACAGGTGTGATTCAGCGGGAGAAGGTCGTTCCGAAGCTGGACAGCGGAAGCTATTATATCATCTCGCAGAGCAGCACGAATTACTGGGGCAATGCAAAACTGAGGCACCCGGCCCGCGTAATCCTCGCGGTATTCAAAGGCGCGGAAAACGATACAAGGAACTGGACATTTACCCCCGATACCTACGGCGGCCTCAATGCACGGACATTGCCAGCTAATTATGACGCATCGGCTGATTATTACGTCACCTACAGCGCCCTAGACAAATATGCCCTTACCGCCAATGTCACCGACACAGCGTCCACATGGCGCACGGGCCTGGGCGGCGTGACCTCCGATCTGGTCCAATCGGTTGCGGAGCTGCGGCAGGCGGACGACCGGCAGGACTTTGCGGATGATTATATTGAGGCCAAGGTCGATAATTTGAAGGTGGATATCAGTAACGGTTCCGTCCTTCCTGACAACATCCAAAAGCATAAACTAACCTTAGACAACGGGACTTTATCCCGATACACAGGGGATTTAAATGATTTAATAGACGTTACCCGTATGTACTACTGTAATAGCGGATCAACCAACAAGCCCCCAGGGTATACAGAGGGTCCAATAGAAGTGTTCCGGCTTGTCGATTCCACCAACAGAACGATTCAAAGAGCTATGTCAGCTACAGACACTCGAATGTGGGTAAGAATGGGAGTCAACGGCACATGGACTTCGTGGTTTAAAATATGGGGAGAAAATGCGCAGGGCGCTGGTAGCGGTCTGGAAGCTGATCTTCTGGACGGTCTTCAAGGTGTAAATTACGTCCAAACAAAAACTGTTGAAGGAAACGCTGATCTCAACACAGTTATAACAGCGGGAATCTGGAGATTAGCAGGCTCTACCATGACCAATCATCCCGGGCCAAACTATTATTATGGTCAGATGTTGGTTATGCACGCTCCGGGAACCGATACGATTATACAAGTTGTCTATCCGTATACGGGGTTCGGCCCTGTGTATCGCCGGGGAAATCCGTCCAATGTGGGCGGATCTGGGGGCTGGAGCGTTTGGTTTAAAATGTGGACGGAAGAGAATGACGGCGCGGGCAGCGGCCTTGACGCCGACCTTCACGCGGGAAAAACTTTGGCCGAAGTGGTACAAGGTTTTTTGGCTTTCGCTGTAACCACAGGCACCGCGCCAGCCCTGTCCGCCGGACTGCGGGTGTCCATCAAAGCTCACGCAGCCACAACCGGACCGGTTACACTTAACCTGAACGGCCTGGGAGCCAAGTCCATCAAAAAGCCAAACGGTAATAACCCGCCTTTAGCTCTTGGTGGTGTCTATACGGTGGTGTACGATGGCACAAATTTTACCTTACAGGGTGAAGGGGGTGAGTATGGAACAGCAACTGCCCTACAGGTACTTGCGGGGTACAGCATTGGTACTGATGCAGGTCTAATTCCAGGTACAATGGCTAATAGAGCTAACGACCAGTTATCCACTACCATGTGGACTGATGGTGCAGGGAATTTTTCAATTGGATTCCCTACGGGGGCTTATGTAACAAACAGCGGTTTTGGAGCAGGCTACGCTTCTGCTACAGTACAGGATGCCGATTTTGTAGCAAACAACTTCCCTAATGACAAAAACATCTTTGGACTACAAGGCTCTATGCCTCGTCAGAGTGCGTACACGGCACCTGCATCAACCGCCTGGGATGGCAATTACATGTACGTACGTATACCACAAGGAGCCTATCAAACTGCCGGTGGATCTGGATATCCAGAAATACAATTATCGGCGGCACAAGCCCGAGCAGATGGGAATATCGTAGCTGGTAATATACGTAATGGTGCGTGGATTTATGGGGTGCAGGGTAACCTGGTGCCTGATACTTCCGGAATCATCGGCGTAGATTATTATGGCTATCCAGGTGCGTGGGTGGAGGGCACATACAATATTGTCACAGTCCCTTCATGCAAGTATTTCATATTCGGAGACCGACCAACTACCAATGGACATTCATCCATATTTACGTATGCCACGGCAGGTAGTCCAGTAGTAAATCTGCAGCTTGTGGATGCTGGTGGTGTCGTCTTAACCCTGATTACCGTAACCAATTACAATTACAGCACAAATATAAACTCTATATATTTTAATGCGGCGACTAGAACAGTTAGGCTAAGCGGCTCCAATTTCGCGGGTAATCCTGATTCGGTTAGTTTGCCGGGCAATTTTAATGCTGGGGGAACCTTGACAATTCGTTGGCAGTCAGCTGCATCAGGTACTACCAGTCCTTACAATGGATGTACATTCGCGGGTAATATACTTTATGCCTAGGGGGGATTGAGATATTGCTTTTTTTATACATTAGTAGCGCCAAATGACGCTAAATGAGGCGTTTTTATTCAGAAAGAGTGGGGTTAAATACGTAATCAAGGAGACGATAATATGCAAATCGGTATGAAAATCTATTACGACAAGGCAACAGGAAATGTGATCCACAACACAGGAGAGTATGACGGCCGGGGCTATGTGGAGACCACAGAAGACCAGGATTTCGCCAGTATTAAGGAGCTTGCCCAGCGGGTCCGGGAGACAGTCGGCGTGCTCAAACTCCAATACGGCCAGTACTCCCGCGAGTTTGCCCAATGTGACAGCTACCGGGTTAATACGGACAGCGGCACTCTTGAGTTTACCTACCCAGGGGAGCAGCCTAACCCGTTAGAGGGACGGCTTGAGGTAGTGGAGACCGGAGCCGCAAACACCGCGAAGCAGCTTGCGGACACATTGGCACGGCTCAATACGACCGAGGCGCAGCTGCAGGATGCGCAACTCGCTCTGACGGAAACCTACGAAGAGTTGCAGGTGAGCCGTCAGGAATCGGCAGATACGCAACTCGCACTTACTGAGCTGTACGAGCTGGTGCTGGCCGGACAGGTCGGGACGGAGCCGGAGCTGCCCGAAGAGGGAGGTGACGAAGACAATGGCTAAGGTATACGCAAGCTTGATCCGTAAGAGTTTGAAGACACTGGAGCAGGTACCTGAAAACCTCCGTGCTGATGTGGCCACGCTGCTCGAAGCCGAATAGAAATTACTTGATGCGCCCATAGAGGCGTTTTTATTTTGCCCTCAGAGATCATACGATGATGTCACACCAAGGATTACATCATAAAAAAATGGATATAATCATAATAAAAAATATGAAGGATGGTATTATGATTTATATCTATAATGATTATGGTGGGACACATACAACAGCTTTGGCAGCAGCTTATCATTTAAAACAAATTACTCAATCTGAGCGAAAATTATCTACTGAGGAAATATTGAATGTTAAATTTTTCAATAAGTTAACGAAAAATGACTCTGGTAAGATTATTTTTCATGGAATTGATGAAAATGGAGACTCCGTTTATACAATCGGTAGGAAGTCATCAAAACTTGTAGTCCCAGCATTAAGAGACTTAAGCCTATTACTTGAAAGTAAACATCATTTTGAAGAAAAAATAATCTTCTCTAATACTTCACCCACGGTGCCCATCCCGATGTCAATCGGAGGGTTCTTCTCAAGAGGATTAAAAATTGATTTTATTGGTGTTCCTTTATTAGTAACGGGTGCTAAGCAATGTTGTGATAATATTTTTCGATTGGTTGAAAATACGAAACAAATAGGGAAGTCCTCCAATGAGGAACAAGTTATTATTTTAGCAAATGAAAGCTATAAGTAGTAATTTCCCAAAGTTCATAAGGACCATACTGCACAGCAAGGCACGTCTCAATAGGCGTGTCTTTCATTTTGCCCTCGGACGCTGTCCGGGGGTTTTTACGTTGAGGGAGAGAGCGGGGGGACAGGAGTGGAAATAACAACAATCACAGCTATATTCGCAGCAGTAAGTGGAGTTGTCCTTGGGTGGGTGACTAGGACATCAGCGTTTAAAAAGGATGTGGCTCAAGAGGCCGGGAGTGGTGCAGCCTTGCGTACAGACGTTGAGTACATCAAGCATGGCGTTGATGATGTCCGGTTTGAGTTGAAGGACCAGGTAAGGAGATTTGATGCGCTGACAGAACGAGTTACACGGGTTGAAGAATCAACCAAACAAGCACATAAGCGGATAGACAAAATTGAAGAATAGGGAGAAGTGAACAGTATGGAATGGAATGCAGTCGCAAATTTTATTAAGCCGGAGCTGTTGGCTATTGTCGCTGTATGTTGGGTTGTCGGCTATATATTGAAGCAAACGCCACGGGTACCAGACTGGACTATTATTTACGGTGTTACCCTAGCAGCCATTATCCTTGTATCGCTCACGCTGGGTTTTACCGCTGAGAGCTTTTTGCAGGGTATCTTATGCGGAGCTGTGGCTGTATATGGTAACCAGTTAGTCAAGCAGGTCCAAAAGAGCGGTGACGAGTAATGGCGATCACGTTTGAAAAGGTAAAGCATAAATCTCAGTCACGCCTTAAAGGGCTTCATCCTGTCGTCGAAACGGCTACGGTGGCTCTCATTGAACGATGTTACGCCCGAGGGGTCAATATAGTCATTACCCAAGGGCTGCGGACCATTGCAGAGCAGAATGGCCTATTTGCTCAAGGTCGGACTCAGGCAGAGCTTAACAAAGCAGGATTATCGCACATAAAGGCGCAGCCGGACAAGCCAAAGGTCACCAATGCCCGGGGTGGAACCAGTTACCATAACTACGGGGTGGCTATTGATTTCGCGCTGCTGCTTAATGATGGCCGTGTCGTTTCCTGGGATACCAAACTTGACGTAGATAAAGACGGCATTGCGGACTGGATGGAAGTCGTAGATGAGGCTAACAAGCTAGGTTTTGAATGGGGCGGAGATTGGACCAGTTTTAAGGATCTCCCCCACCTGCAGATAACCTTCGGCTTGAGCACAACTCTGCTGCGGGCAGGACAACAACCGGCGGCAACAAAGGTAGCGGCGGCTTATGCCGTCATAGATAAATTACAAGGGGAGGCAAGTGAGGATATGAGTAAAATCACGGAGCTGGAGCAAGTAATTGAGGAACAAGAGGGACGATTAGCAGCCTTGGAGAAACGTTTGAATATCTCTGGCGAGGAAACATATGCGAAGGACTATGAGAAGGCAATACAGGCCGCTAAGGACGCCGGGATCATCACTACCTCGGCCTATAAATCCAAAATTGAACTAAACGTAATTACTATGCTGGTTAATGTAGGTCTGGCGAACAAGGCTCTTATTTCTTTCTTCAAAAACTTCAAAGCTTAGGTGAATTTGATCTAGTGGAAGTAAAATACGCTGCCATTCATAGATGGCAGCGTATTTTACTTAATTAACAATAATGGGAGAGGCTTTTTTATTCTCGTCAGTTATGAATCTGACAAATCAAGAAATTTAGAAACTCCAGCTTGCTCCAACGGTGATACTCCCGCCCTCATTTGTTCCAGAAGACAGAGCGTGGACATTATATTTCTTCGTTATTCCTTTGTCCTTGGAACTAAAGAATTCAGTTGTCAAATTTGCACCACCGAGTTCCGAAAAAAAATTTTTGATATCCTCGTTATTTAATGCCCCTGATTCTGCACTAAATTCAGTATCCCCGGAAGTAAGTCTTTGCATAATGTTTCCCCATGCTTTATCCATTTCAGAACCTATTACAGAAGCAACTTTTTCATATGGTGTTAACTCAGCCAATCTTATCATCTCCATTGTCTTTTTTTTGATACAATGATTATTTTGAAACGAATGTTGTGTCTTTATTCCATGAACCAATATATACCTAATAAACCATATAATTTTATTTTCGATGTGTATTATTTTTTTATTCTATGAGCATCATTTACTTATCAAATTACAAAGGAGAATATATTATGAACATACAAACCAAGGATTTGAGAGTAAATACACTATCCACTAATAAAATCAACACAAGACCTGTAGTGTATGTGTCGGAAAATGAACTAGAATCGATATGTGGAGTGGAGGATTTACAGGACGTGGAAAGTTATGATGGTCGTTTGGGAGTCCCTAAAGAGTTTGTGGATAATTTACAAGCTAAAGTAGGGCAAATACAATGGATGGATGATTTGGCTTCTAAATATAGCAATCCTGGAAATGTTTCTGATATTCGTTGGGGATCAGGCACTCTCATATCAAAGGATCTATTTCTAACAGCAGGACATTGCTTTGATTCTGATCCAGGTACTTGGATGGTTCCGCGTATAAATGGAACAAATAATCCTATCTTACCTAAAGAAATTGCGCTAAATATGAAGGTTAACTTTAATTTTCAGAAAGATTCATCTGGAATTCTAAGAAAAGAAGAGTCTTATCAAGTTGTTGAATTATTAGAATATCGAGAAGGATCTATTGATTTTGCAATAATTAGACTAAATGGTAATCCTGGGGAAAGGTTTGGATTTATCCAGGTTTCTAAAGAAGATGCTAATATTAATGATATGCTTTGTATAATTCAGCACCCGGAAGGAAAAACAAAAAAAATAGAAGCGGGACCATTGTCTGTACTAGATGGAGAAAAAATAGGATATAGCGATATTGATACTTTGGGAGGATCTTCAGGTTCTGCGATTATACAGTTTCCAAATGGTAAAATCGTAGGTGTTCACACTAATGGTGGTTGTGATTCAGAAAGGTCAATTAATTATGGTATGCGAATAACTTCAATACTACAAAATTCAACGATTTTACAACAATGAAAAAAAGGTATAGATAAGTTGATAAGTTGAAATGCCCCATCAGTGCTGGTGGGGTATTTCTTTGAATTTAGGTTAATTCTCCTTTACCCGTGATATGTTCACATATACATAATGTTCCAAATGCGATATTGTATTATTACACGTATCGGAAGCACCGAAGCGTGCAGTCCGAAAGCATCGGCAAAAGCCCGTTAACCTTTAAATGGTTGATGGGCTTTTTTCTGTTCATAGACTATAATCCACATATTTCCTCAATAACCCTTAAGTGTATTGTAAATTCCTGTCGAGAAACAGACTGTTTGTTCGCCTCTATTTAGTGTAGGCTTACGAAGAAACGCAAAAATAGAGGGAGAGTATAATATGAAAAGAGTTTTAAAAATGGGAATGCTGTTATTATGCGCTATATTGGTAGTGCTATCTATCTCATTCCCAAAAGCAACTGCAGCCGAAAGTAGCGGAAACTGGTCGATTGTTGCCAATCTACCTCATCCTGTAGCTGCACCAGCTACGGCCCAAGTGAATGGAAGCATCTATGTCATTGGTGGATCTGGCGGGGATATATCCTTTAATTACGTACAAAAATACAATATTGAAACTAAAACTTGGGAAACAAAAGCAAACATGCCTACTCCAAGAGCAGGTTCTGCATTTTCAGTGGTTGATGGGAAGATATATGTTTTTGGGGGATATACAGGAAATTATTATACTGTTAGTAATGGGATCTTTAGCAATGCTGTAGAAGTTTACGATCCAGCATCAGATACTTGGACAAAGAAGTCTAATATGCCGGTATCTCTCACAGGCCAAACAGCTGCAAGTTACAATGGAAAGATATATCTTTTTGGTGGATTGTCATTCACAGACAGATATATTTCCTATAACTATGTATACGAATATGATCCTGTTAGTGACTCATGGACGCAAAAAAAACAAATGGATAGAAATGTGCATGTGGCTACTGCAGTAACGTATAACAACAATATTTACTTGGTAGGTGGAAGAGCATTTAGTGGCGGACAAATTTATACTTATGAAACAATGCGTGAGTATAATCCAGTGAATGACACTTGGAGCAATAAGGCCAGCATGAGTTATACTCGTGGAGGTCCGGCTGTTGGCGTGGTTAATGATCAAATTTATGCTACGGGAGGGGTAAGCCCCACTCAAGAAACTAACACAACAGAATTCTATAATCCTTTGCTTAATAAATGGGAGTCGCATAGTAATTTAAATGAGGCTAGAAGCGGGACTAGTGCCATTGTGTACAAAGATCAAATATTTGTCATTGGGGGAAGCGCAAGCACTACTGCAAACAAGAGTATCGGCTCAGTGGAATCTATAACTATTGCAACTCCGACACCCACTGCTACACCAACACTTTCACCGGAGCCGACGGCTACTCCTGTACCAACAACAACTCCTACGCCAGAACAGCCAACGGGCGACCGGGCTATCCTGGTAGTAACGATGAACACCGGTCTTGAAAAAGAATTCGATCTGAGTATGGCTGAAGTGAATGCTTTCATTGCTTGGTACGAAAATAAGCAGTCCGGTTCAGGTACAGCCTCATACGCCATTGATAAGCATGATAACAATAAAGGGCCATTCACTAATCGGAAGGATTATATGATCTTCGATAAGATACTTACATTTAGTGTAGATGAATATTCTGCTTAAGAATAATTTAATGAGCAAAAAACAAATCCGGATTTGTTTTCGTTTATTGAGCTGTATATTCACTTACTTCAAAGGTTAGGATTTTATCATGGATTACATACTCCGTCCGTTTGCTAAATGGACCTTTGTTGTTGTCATGTTTATCAATTCCATAGCTAGCTGATCCAGTAGCTGAATTATACCAGTTTAGAAATGCGGCAACTTCAGACATTGGTATGTCAAACTCTTTGTCGTCACCTGTGGTAAGAGTCACGTTCAAAATTGCACGATCACCAGAAGGGGCTTCTGGAGTTGCAGAAGGTGATGGTTCCGGTGTAGCGGTTGGGGTCGCTGTTGGTTCTAAAGTTGGTTCTACTGTAGGGTCAGGGGTTGACGTTGGACTTACTGTAGCCGTAGGAACGGGATCTGCAGTATTCGTGACATCTAATTCATAAATCTTTGTGTTCACACCTGACTTATTTACTAAAGAAATATAGCGTACATTAACAGCCAGAAAAGGCTTTGAAGTTCCGTCTGGTGCTCCAGAATAAAGCATATCTCCTCCGCCAAGCTCTGCTTTTGAAGCATTATATACATTTAATCTTAATGCATTGGTGTCTGCTTTAAGCTTAACTTTATCATAGTTGTAAGTTCCACCTAAATCTATTGTCATTACCTTACCTGCTGGTAATACGAAGAAAGTTGTTTCGTCGTTATCTGTTATCAAATTGGTGGAATCTAATGCGCCACTATTGAAAGTATTCTCTAAAATGGCGGTTTTCCCATTAGCGTATCCTCCTGGATAGGCATAGGATGATGAAGCTGGCATAAACGATGAGATGACGGCAATGATTAAAACAACAGCCAAGGATGAAACTAATACTTTGAACTTTCTAGTCACTGGAATATTCCACCTTTTTTGATTTAATGATGTAATGATAGTTCGTTCATTTGAAAGTGTCTAAACATAATTTCTTATATTTGGGATATTAAGATCGAAGTCATATTTTGTACATAAAATACTACTTATGGGATTAGTTGATGGTTAAGAATAAAAAGAAACCTACCAAGCTCTTGCCTGGTAGGTTTCTTTTTATTCAGTTACAGAGTACTCACTTACTTCAAAGGTAAGGATCTTATCAAAAATCACATAATCTTTGCGGCTGCTGAACGGTCCCTTATTGTTATTATGTTTATTAATCGCGTAGGATGCGGTCCCCGTGCCGTCCTGCTTATTCTCGTACCATGAAATAAAGGCATTTACTTCTGTCATACTTAGCTCGAACTCTTTCTCAAGGCCAGTATTCATGGTTACCACTAAAATCGCCCGATTTCCAGTTGCCGGCTCTGGCGTTGGTGTTGGGGAAGCAGGTGGTGAGGGTGTTGTCGTCGGCTCAATAGTTGGCTCTGGCGTTACGGTCGGTTCCGGTGTATTAGTCGGCTCTGGCGTGACAATAGGCGTTGGCTCAGGGGTTACCGTAGGTGTTGGTTCTGGCAATTCTGCCGAAGCCTCATTTGAAGCGATTTTTACACCGGATTTATCTAATGCATAAGTAATGTAATAATATTGGGTACCAGATTCAACATTAACATCTTCAAAGAATAGGTCAGTAACATTAGAAGCGATCCCGGAATAAGGCCCTCCTGGTGTTAAACTTCTTTCAACACTATAAGATTGTGCCCCATCAGCCTGACCCCAATTAAGCTTGATCTGATTCGAGTCAGGTTCCGCTGAAAGGCTAAAGCTTGAATTATATAAGTTCCATTCGGCTACCTTGAGGTCTGTACTGGTATTGGGGTTTGTCAGAACGGCCTTTTTGACATTTAATAATTTAGATGGGAAATAATAGATTAATTCATCTCCGACTATTTTTTGAGACCAGAGCTGATAGAGTATTTTTCCGTCTTTATCAAAAAATTCAAACGCAAGATTCTCATTCTTAAAATTAATGATTTGTACTTTAAAAGCATTTATATCTACAGGTGTAGCAAATTCGTATATCAGATAATCAGTGACTGCTGAATTGGAAACTTGAGCTTTCAAGTCAAAATAGGTGTCTGCTTTCCCGTCAGTGACCACAGTTGTTGTACCAATTGAACCATCCCTATTTGAAGCAGTTTTAATAGTTTTACCTGTCAGTAAACCAACAGTTTCAGCCTGGATGTTGGCTGGAATAATGGCTATAGATATCAATAGTAATACAAGGAACAAGGACAATCTTTTCTTCAAGAAAAACACTCCCTAATGTAATTTGTAAATAGAACAATACAGAAAAAAATTAGGGGCGTCTAAACATATATGACTATATCTGCAATAAAGTGAGTGAAAGATTCTTTTTTCTTTTTTATTCCAGTCAAAGAATATCTTACTTCTTGTGTATAGAACATTTGTTTGGTTATAATACAAACAAACGTTCCTATTTTATTGGAGGCGATTAGCCATGAAAATGAGCATCGGCCAAACCATCGAAATGATATACCAGGACAAAGCGGGCAAGATCACGCAGCGGAAGATCGAGATCCTCGGCATACATGACGGCTGCATCCGGGCCACCTGTCTGACCACTGGCGCGCCTCGGGTGTTCTTGGCTGCCAGCATTCTTTCATGGAGACCAGTGCCGGAGAAGCGCCATGTTGGATGATACGGCGCGCAAGCTTTTGCGGATCATGTTCCAATTTAATGGACACGTTCACCGGATGCCTTCGTTGGATGAGCTGAAACGGCTGAGTGGCCGCAGGCCTAAAGCGATTAAGGCAGGCCTGCGGCAATTGGTCGAACAGTACCACATTCAGTGGGACGATAGGAAGCCGGTAGAGACCGCCGTTGTGATCGAGGCATGGGAAAGGGACGTCCCTTTTAAAGATCATGCCGCGGCAGGCCCACACAAGTCACAACAAACACCATTGACAGGGAATATAGATTATTGGACCGATTACTAGGAGGGCAGACACCATGGCAAGGAAACTGGAGAGTGTTTGGGAAGGTAGTCGGTTTTATGCTGCCAGAGCACGTACAGCAGCTGAGGGAGGAAATGCAGGAGCAGGGACGACGCAGCAGGCCCGTGATCGACTCTGATGAATGGGAGCTAATTGATCAGGCGCTTGGGTATTCATTGCTAAAGCAGGAGCAGATCACAATTGTATTGTTTGACCCTTACAAGGATTTGAAGGTGCGGGGAGTTGTGGTAAAAGTAGATCGGCAATTACGGCGGATCAAGTTCCAAATGGAAGAGGACTTCAGCTGGATTAAGATTGATGATGTGATCCGTGTCATTACATAAATAATCCCCCGCCAGGATATTTCTGACGGGGGAATTCATTTTTTGAGTATAGAAAACTTACTCCTCAATCTTATTAATAGTCTGCTGAATGGATACCAAAGGTTTTCACTGTCGATGTCGTGCCTATCCAAAGTACTGAAATCGACTAGTTCCCAATAATCGTATTTTAAACTTTTCTTGCTATTGAGATAGGACTCAGCCTCAGAATAAGTGTTGAAAGACAAGAGCATATCATTCATTCCGCCACCCAGATCATATTTATCCATTCCAAAAAGACCGTATTTCCATTTCATAAAACCACATCCCTCATTTAAAATTTATTCCTCTATGTACTCAATGAGTTCTCCAGTGCTAACCTTCAGGTGTTTGCAGAGCTTCTCCAGCGTCTCAAAGTCCACGCGTTTGGACGTATTATGGTATAGCCCCGATACAGTGTTGATGGCCAACCCCGTCTCCCTCGCAGTGCCTCGTATCCCTTTATTCTGCCGGTCCATGATGTCCTTTATATTATTCTTAATCACGGACAAGCCTCCTTTTTCCAAAAGTATACATCACGAGAATGAATGTATCAATATTCTCATACGCGTATCATCTTTCTGATACACTTGCATATGATGTATTAGGATGATAATACAGGAGAGTGATTTATGATGTTACCGGTACATTTACGCTTGGCAGAGATCTTTCACATTAACATGACTGGACCTTTGACGATCGAAGAGGCTAAGGAACTGCAATACTGCCTGCGTGAGAACGCAAGGTATTGCTGGGACTGTCTGATGATTCAAAATCAATCCATGCTGGCCGGAGCAACACACGACCATGAATGGCAGCTGGAGCTTCAGCGGAAGCTGGAGGTGCTTAGGTTGACAGGTAGGGTGCCGAAAATATAACGTATATTTCATTTGTTGAGTGCTACACAAAAATCACAAAATTAATCACTATCTATCCTTTAGCTGATTTAATTGTGTTTCACAAAACTCATTATAATCGTTTAGTAACAAGCAATAATGTGTGAGTATTTAACTTGAATACACTCTATTTAGCTGACTATAGAATTCCCCCAATGCTCCTTTTTGCGTGAAATGAGAAGGTTTACTTTCGATGGAGGGAAAATCCCAAAAATCCTGCACGAAATACAACATTCTTCTCTTGAAATTGAGCTTAAACGAAAAATGTTGTACAAAAGACAGGATTTCCCTGTGTTCAAGCTTTTGAGCAGGGCAATTGTTGTATTTATACAACAAACCTTACGAATTCCCACATATCTATGAGTCCGAGTTGTATTACGTACAACATTTCAAAGCTAATTAGTGACTGGGTTTTCTCAGCCAACCCCTAAGGCCCAAACGAAACATTCTGAAGAACATACCGGATAACGAAGAAGGCAATGATCAGCACTGACGCAAATCCCAGCAGGAAAGAAACAATGTCTCTGCCTGAACGTTTGTATTTTCTCATTTACGGTCACCTCGTATATGAATAATAAAGACCCCTGTTAAGGGGTCAACTCTGGGGCATCAGGCTGTTGTTGCAAATTTCAAAAGTTCATCAGGGACTGCGATTTCACCCAGAACCGCTTCTGCGGCTGCCCAAGCCTGACTGAACTCTTTTCCGCTGTAAAGCGTGCGGTTACGGGTAGGGCTGGAAAGTGACATATCAAAGACGATAAACTCCCCTGCATCTGTTGCAACTCTGAAGCTCACAGAGCGGTCCTGCTTCTGAATCCGTACTTCTTCCATATGATATAACCTCCTAAGACTTTCCTCTAATCATAAATATTATACATAATTATTCCATTCCAGGCATAGCGAAGAAGCTCCGTTGATTGTATTCTCCTGCCAGTTCTAAACTGGCGGGATTTTTGTATACATCTGTCCCGGAAAATAACCCGGCCCTCCCAGATAGAGTTTCTCCTAACGTACTGCGCGATTATTAAAAGGCGGAGATCTGTGTATTCAATCGGTGGCGGATGTACTGAACATCATCAGCAAGCAGCACGGTGCTTTCGTCGCCCGCTTCAGCGGAGCGGCCTTCATGCTGACCTTGTCCGGGGTAACCGCCGGAGAGGCGGAGCAGCTGGCCGAAGCTGTGCGCAAGGGTGTCTATGATCTGCAAATTCCCCGCGACCATTATGAAGAAGAAGGTGTGGTCACCGTAAGTATTGGCGGTCTGCAGAAAGTCCCTCTTACAACGGATCGTACTTCAGAGTTTATTGCCGGGTCGGAGAAGGCGTTGTATGAGGCGAAATCCAGCGAAAAAAACCAGGTTGTATTCATTGAATAACCGTTATGAACACAGAAGCCGTGTAAGGTCCGTCTGGACTATACCCGGCTTTTTGCCGCGCCAGTCTATGTGTCCAATCCACCATTGGCGATCCGCATACATTACAGAATAAAGCGAATGTACTTCTGCATACCTAAACGGAGGTGAAACGCGGTGTCTGTAGAGAAGCATATGCTGGCAGCAGGAACTCCCTATGCCACACCTTATTATGTCGTGAACAGCGTAGCTCCCGGTCCTGTATTTATGATCATCTCCGGCGTCCATGGCAATGAACCGGCGAGTACCCGTGCGGCACAGGGGATCGTAAGCCGGTTCAACCGCGGAGAGTGGGTTCTGCGCAGAGGGAAGCTGATTATTGTCCCGCTGGTGAATGTATCCGCCCGGCATAAGGGAATCCGCGGCAAACCTGATTTGAACCGTACCTTCCCGATGGGTACAGGCGCTAAGGCTAGACATCCGCTGTCAAGAGCGGTGTTTCAACTCGCCGCGCGTTATCGTCCATCCTGGTATTTGGATCTGCATGAAGCGAACGGGCTATCACAGCTTAATCCGCGGCGCGTAGGGCAGACGCTGATTATCAGCCCGGCTAGCCGGGCGGCAGCTGTGGCGAAGCAAATTGTGAAGAAGATGAACCTGTCGGTTCCGAATAAAGCTTACCGCTTCAACATCCGCCGCCGCGAGCGCGCCGGGACTTCACGGATGGCTATGCAGCGTCTGCTCGGAGCGAGAGCCGTTACAGTGGAAACCTGCTGGAGTCTTGATTTCTCCTTAAGGGTGCGGCTGCAAAGTGAGATTGTCAGCCATTTCCTGCGGGCTGCGGGTTTAACCGGCTGATGCCGTATAGTTCAGCTGCTCTGTAACCCCGGATCTTCCTTGGACTGCTTCCCGATTCCGGTAACAAATACACTCCCGTAGCTTCCTTTGTAGACAGGAGTGCCTAGTGTTTTCACCCAGTCCTGATACAGCCTCCCGGAGCTGCCGTTTCGCACAATCACATAATCCGGGCGGTCATATTTCACGATATCAGGCAAGTATTCGGAGAAGCCGTACATGGAGCGTTCAAAGGCATTCCAGCCCATGATCCCAAACGAAGCCTTGGTGATAAAAGGGTCCTGGCGCCCGTCACAGAGCACATCCCCGCCGCGGAACATCACATAACCTGAAGACCCATAGCTGGACAGCACCTTAGGCCGCCTGCCTGCCGGTGTATGCTCCAGTACATAGCTCATCTCTAAGACAGGGTAATCTGCAGCAGTCACCACTGGCGGGACCGCGAAGATATATACAGTGTTGATCAGCAACCCGGTGACAAGTCCAAGGGCAACCGCTCTTCCGCTAGTCCGCAGCCTGAGCTTGCCCGGAAGCGGAACCGCTTCGAAGAAAACTGCCGCGAAATAAGGAATGAATAGCCACATGAACAGATTCTGCTTGAAATTTGATACTCCGAGATAGAGAATGCCGGTCATCAGGAAGAAGCGGAACGGCTTCCGCTGCAGGGAGAAGGGCAGGGTGACCGCGAAAAAGAGCAGCAGAAGCAGAATCGGCAGCTGATCCGGCCGGCTGAAGGAGAGAGGCTGCCATTCATTAATGAGCAGATTGTAGTTATTGTGTGTGACGGTGAAGATGAACAGCAGTCCTTGAAGTCCTCCCGGATTCGGCAGACCGGCCAGGAAGACCAGCAGGAAGACGGCAGCTCGCTTCCAGCTGAGATTGCGTGCAATCAGTGATTCCAGCACGGCCATACCGGTAAACACGGCAATCAACAGCCATACTCCGGTATGGACATTGGCAACGGCGCAGGAGAGGATAATCATTGCTGCCGCATATCTGGCCCCGGGCTTCAGCTGATACTCCCGCAGGCAGATAAAGAACCAGACGATCAGCGGAGAGGAGACCATCTGCGGTCTTCCCTTGAAGTAGTTATAGTAGATCCAGCAGGAGACCAGCAGGACAAAGGGCAGGAGCAGAACATGATTCTCCCGCAGACCCAGCTCTTTACGTGATACTTCTCCAAGACGTATAAGCCCCAACAGTAACCCGAACAGGCACAGGGCGGTCAGCAGATAGATCCCCGGCCAGCCGAACCACTGGTACAGGGGTGTAATCAGCAGCTGAAACCCGGCCTCATGCGGGATATACGGCAGCTTGTCTCCATAAAAGGTATGTATCGCATGATGCAGCACCTTCCCGTGCTCAAGCATGTAGCGCCCGACCTCCAGATGCCAGAACGTATCCGGATCATTATACGAATATTTAGGCTGCATGAGCAGCATAACGGCAGCCGTCAGCAGCCCGCAGATGAGCGGATAGACGGCGGTTTTTCTAGACATATGAACTTCCCCTCTGTGTAGGCACTCGGCTTCCGCCTCTATATAGCATCACCACTTCCCATAAGTGATTAGATCAATACATGCGAGAGAGCGGTAGTCCAAATATGCGCCGCAGCTGCAACCGGACCGCTGCTAATTAGAGGATTGACACCACTGAACATAGTGTATATATTATATATATACATTAAATACAAATACCTCAAAGGACGCTGGTGCTGCTACATGAATATTTTGATATCAAGTACGTCCGGTGAACCGATCTACGCCCAGATTGTGGGACAAGTCCGCCAGATGATTCTGCAAGGGGAGCTGGTCTCCGGTACGCCGCTGCCATCGATCCGCTTATTGGCCAAGGAGCTGCAGATCAGTGTCATTACCACGAAGCGGGCTTACGAGGAGCTCGAGCGGGAAGGGCTGGTTAACTCCATTGTCGGCAAGGGCTCTTTTGTCTCCGGGGCGGATCAGGAATATATCCGGGAGCAGCGGCTGCGGATTGTAGAGGGCAAGCTGAAAGAAATCATTGATGAGAGCAGACTGCTGGGCATGGAGTACGCCGAACTGGCGGAGATGCTGAAACTGCTCTATGAGGAGGAACAGGAATGAGCGATGTAATCCGGTTAGACCATTTAACCAAAAGTTACGACCGGTTTGAGCTGAAGGATATCTCATTGTCCATCAAGGAGGGGTTTATTACAGGTCTGATCGGCCCTAACGGTGCAGGCAAAACTTCGCTGATCAAAATGATGATGGGTATGATCTACCCGGATCAAGGCAATATCACGATGTTCGGCCAGAATAACCAGCTATATCAGGCAGTGGTCAAGGAGCGGATCGGTTATGTCTCGGATGAGAATATCTATTATGAGAATCTCACCGTCAAGCAGATGAAGAGAGTTATCGCTCCGTTCTACACCCGCTGGAATGAAGATACATATGTGAAGTTTCAGGAGCTGTTCAAGCTTCCGCCCGGCAGGAAGATCAAGGATCTGTCCAAGGGGATGAAAATCAAATTCTCGCTTGCCGTCGCCCTGTCCCATGGTGCCGATCTGCTGATCATGGATGAGCCTACCTCGGGGCTTGATCCGATCTTCCGCAGAGAGATGCTGGAGCTGCTCAGTGAGCATATTCAGGACGAGAAGAAATCGATTCTGTTCTCCACCCATAACACGATGGATCTGGACCGGATTGCCGACTATATTGTATTCATCAACGAGGGGCGGATTGTTTTCAATGAGATGAAGGAGAGTATCAGCGAGCGTTACCTTCTGGTCAAAGGCGGGAAGGAGCTGCTCGACCGTGATGTCCGGCGCTGGTTCGTCGGCATCCGCGAGAGCGGACTGGGGTTCGAGGGTCTGATCAGCAACCGTGCGGAGGGCGAACGGTATTTCAGGGATACTGCCATCTGCGAGACGCCTACTCTGGAAGAAATCATGTATTTTACGGTAAAAGGAAGTGAAGCGCATGTATAGCTCCCTGCATCTGATCCGCAAAGACTTCATCCTTACCCGGAAATTCATTCTGCTGCTGGTGCCGTATTATATACTCATGGGATATACGAATGCGGAAGCCTACACTATGTTCTCGCTGTTCCCGGCCATGCTGCTGCTGATCAATGCCTGCACTATTGATGTGCAGCATAACAATCAGAAATTTCTTGTCAGTCTTCCGGTACCGAGGCAGCGTCTGATTCAGGCCAAATATTTAACGCTCATTCCTTTCTTGGTCTTCAGCATCCTCTGCACACTGCTGCTCTATCTGTTTGCATTTGGGATGGGGAAGATAGACGCTCCGCTCCGCTGGAGAGAGCTGGGCCTTGCGGCCGCGTCTTTTCCGCTGCTTGCTTCCTTCTATCTGCCGCTGTATTACTGGCTGGGACAAAAGGGCATGCAAGTAGTCAATTTCGTATTCATCATGTTAATCATGCTGAACGTCACGGCATTCAAAAGTTTATCTGAACGGTTTCCGGCACTTGCAGAATGGTTCCAGACCGGCAGGCTGGACAGCATGCTTCTGCCCGTTATTGGTGTTCTGGCCTATCTGATTATTATCTACAGCTCTTATCTGCTCTCTTTGCGGATTTTTGTTAAAAAGGACGTATAACCCCAGCCGGGTTGCAGGCAAGCCGGCATCATAAAAAACGACCTCAGCTTCCACTTTAAAGTGGAGGATGAGGTCGTTTTGGTTCTGTGCAGGGGCAGGTCAGCGGAAGGTACCGCCTTGTTCCAGATTGTCGATGAAGTCCTTGGCATCCTTCAGTGATAAATTCCGTGCTTCCCGCATTACCTTAATCGCCTGAATCTTCTTGCCCTCCGCGAGCAGCAGATGCAGTCTCCGCTCCAGATCAGGAGCAATCTCCGGGTTCTGCACGAACATCGGGGTCGGAATGCCGGCTATCCTGCCTCCAGCTCCTGCAGGTCCCCCATATGCGTCCCTCTGCGCCAACTGAGACTCCAGCTCTGTTACGCGCTTTTTCAGACGGAACACACTTAACATAAGCAGCAACACAAGAACCAAAGCCAGAATTGCGATAATATCCGTATTGTCCATGGGAGCGGCTCCTTTCTGCCCTTATAGCATCGATCGCGGTAACTAGACCTATCATATTCTACTACCCGCTGAGCAGAAGAATGAACACTCCACTTCTGAATTAGGAGCAGTTCATACGTAGTTCAGCGGGTCCGGTTGAACGGACTTCATCCCGTTTCATGCAGAATGTCATATTCATCCCTCTAAAAGTATGATATTTTTATGCGAAATTTCAAATATTTATGGAGATGGGGGCTTACCGGTGATAACTCCGTACAATCTTGAAGAGTATTATGTAAGGATCGGCCGGCTGAAGCAGCGTTATTTGTCAGAGCGGTTTGAGCAGGAGCTTCCGGCATTCCATTCTCACCTGGAAGCGGCCCAGTGGTTCCGCAGCATGTTCCCGGGCGGGTTCATTTTTGTGGAGGAGATGGAAGCGGCTAACGCTGAGAGCTATTACTTGTATGACATCATCCACGACCGCGAGCTGTGGGAGCGCAGACAGCAGGATTTGAAGACCAAAGGCACCGCTTCCGGACTCGGCATGCTCCTATGCACCCAGCGGGTCGATATTTACGAGGACGGATCGGTGCAAATCGCTTTTTAACAATAAGTTCTGTTTCAGGACAAATGAATCAAAAGTGAGATTAAATGGTGTATAATCATGGAAAGGGAGGTGATTTCATGGCTGACTTCTTTAATCCGGGACCGCATGCGAATTCGACTGATCCCGGCGGGCATAAAGCCAACCATGACGTGAATGCGCAGAAGTATCACACCGAAGGCCCTCCAGGCTTATGGAGGCAAATATCCGATCTGGTTATTGCCATAGCTGTCATTGCCTTTTTCATTTTTGTGATCATGTGGATCTTTTGATCTGTCTCCCCAACAAGCGGCTGTCCAAGACTGGTTTCATGGTCCTGGTGCATCCGCTTTTTGTTGTTTTACAAGTGAATAAATCAGAGTATCCAACACATACTTACAGATACATCTTTTACATGTAACAGGAGGGGTACTCAGGTGGAGGCAGATGCAGTCTTTGAAGGCGGTGGCGTAAAGGGAATTGCTTTTGTAGGAGCCATTGAAGTGATGGAATCCAGAGGATATACCTGGAACAAGCTTGCGGGGACTTCAGCCGGCGCGATCATTGCAGCTTTGTTGGCCTGCGGTTACAATAGTGCTGGAATCAGAGAGCTGATGAGCTCGCTGGACTATATGAAGCTGCTCGGGCGTACCAGAATGAACAGCCTGCCGATCTTGAACAAAACGCTTCCGTTAATGATGAAGTCAGGCATTTACAGCAACCACATTTTAGAACAGGTAATGACGGAATGGCTGAAGCGTAAGAAAGTTGTAACGTTTGGAGATATTCCCGAAGGCAAGCTTTCGATTATAGTCTCGAATATAAGCAATGGGCGGATTGCAGTTTTCCCTAATGATTTGCCTCACTATGGTCTGAAGGCGTCCGAATTCCCCATAGCTGCAGCAGTACGGATGAGCACCACGCTGCCTTTCTTTTTCCAACCCTATGTCTGGCATACGCCCCTGCAGAAGAAACCCTATTATATGCTGGACGGAGGAATGCTTAGCAATTATCCGATCTGGCTATTTGACGTAGATGGAGTCCCGCGGTGGCCAACCTTCGGATTCAGACTGTCGGAAAGGCGAACCTATGCCCAATCGATAGAGATCAATGGTCCGGTTTCTTTACTCAAAGGGATGTTCAAAACCATGCTGCAGGCTCATGATCAAAGACATGTAGACAAACATGCGGAAGAGCGCACAATATTTATTCCCACTGGAAAAGTAACGACGACAAAATTCGAATTGACGGAAGAAGATAAGCATTTCTTGCTCTCATCCGGCCACGCTGCGGCAGATAAATTCCTGGAGACATGGGATTTCGAAGACTATAAGCATAAATTCAGAGAAAATCATGCAGCCATACCGGTTCAGCCCTTTTCCGGTGAATCGCAGCAGGAGTCCGGTATTTATCACTGAAACCCAAGGCTACTACTTCCACATTGAGGAGCAGTAGCCTTTTGCCTGGAGATTCACAAATTTGCCAATAGCACTGCCGGGAATGGGAAGGTTTCTTTTATAGAGATCAAGAATATAGACACAATGCCGAAGTGAGAAGAGAGTGGATAAGGAAGCTTCTTTATAATGAGGAGAACCGTAATATTGTGGTGCCGGACTACATCACCAGAAACCTTGAAGATCACGATATGCTTGATCCATTCCTGGATCAGCCAGATTATCTTAAGCGGGAGCAGATCCATTACATCGAGCTCGCCAAAAAGGAAGAGACGAAGATTAACCGCATACTGGCTTTAATTAACACACTGAAAGATAAATGAATCCTGTTGAAGGACCTAAAGGACAATGGCACTGCAAACGGATTTGGAATGCTTCTCTGTACCCACAATCCGGCATCTGTGAAGGACGGTCTGGTCCATTTGGCCTTTTGAGAGGAAACGACAATAAATACTATATAAGATAAATATACGTTTTAATTTGAAAAGTCTGCAATAAAAGGTTGCGGGCTTTTTAATTATTTCAATTTTGTGAAAATTAGCAGATTAAGGAACTGAAAGTCTGGAATTTATTAAAAAAAAGTAACAAAGTTAATAGTAACACTATAATATTGATTATAGCCTATATATAAGTGGTAAGAGCCTATAAATGTTAAATATGTAATCTGTGATTTGGGAGAAATGCAGCCGCGTGGTTCTGTTAAATGAGATGAACGAGAGGACGATCCGATGAAAGCTCTAATGATGGGTAATGAGGCAATTGCCAGAGGCGCTTATGAAGCAAATTGTAGAATCATTTCATCCTATCCCGGAACACCGAGTACGGAAATAGTCGAGAGCATCAGTGTCTATGAGGGTGTATATGCCGAGTGGGCACCCAACGAAAAGGTAGCTCTGGAAGTAGCAGCAGGCGCCTGTATCGCCGGTATCCGCAGCCTGACCACCATGAAGCACGTAGGGGTGAATGTGGCGGCAGACCCGCTGTTCAATATGACCTATGAAGGTGTAAATGCCGGTCTGGTCATTGTTTCGGCAGATGATCCGGGGATCCATTCCTCGCAGAACGAACAAGACAACCGCATTTATGCCAGTCATGCCAAGATGCCGCTACTCGAGCCGACCAGCTCCCAGGAATGCAAGGATATGATTGTCGAAGCCTACGAGATCAGCGAGCGCTTCAATACGCCTGTCCTGTTCAGGACCACAACCCGGGTGTCCCATTCGAAGGGGATTGTTCACTTCCAGGAAGACCTGGCAGTGGAGGAGAAATTCAAAACCTATAAGAAAAATAAGCTGGACAGGCTGCTCCTTCCGGCCATCTCCAGAAAGCGGCATCTGGAAATCGAAGCGAATCTCCTGGATATTCAGGCGTACTCCAATTCCTCCCCTCTAAATGCAATAGAGTACAGTTCTCCGGAGATCGGCATAGTGACGAGCGGAATTTCCTATCAATATGTTAAGGAAGTGTTCGGAGATACGGTATCCGTGCTTAAGCTGGGTATGAGTTATCCTTTTCCGGACGAGAAGGCCAAAGAATTCGCTGCATGGGCCAAAACAATCTATGTTGTCGAGGAGGGCGAGCCCTTCATCGAAACCTCACTTAAAGCGATGGGCATTGCCTGTACTGGTAAGGAGATCATTCCCGTCTGCGGCGAGCTGAACCCGGAAATTATCAGAAAAGCGATCACCCGTGAAGAATTCGACTGCTACGAGGGTGTCCAAGTACCGCCAAGGCCGCCAAGGCTGTGTGCAGGCTGCGGTTATCTCGGACTGTACAGCGCAGTCAAGCAGCACAGGGACATTATTGCCGCCGGAGATATCGGCTGTTATACGCTGGGCGGCACCGAGCCGATCAAGGCGCTCGACACCGTGCTCTGCATGGGCGCTTCCATCTCTATGGCAACGGGCATGCAGCGGACTCAGGATTTCAAACCGATGGGTAAGAAGGTATTCGCCTTCATCGGTGACTCCACCTTTTTTCACTCAGGTATGACCGGACTGCTGAACGCAGTTTACAACAAGACCCCGATTGTCATCTGTATCCTGGACAATCGCTCCACATCTATGACCGGCAATCAGGAGAACCCGGGCACCGGGCGCACACTGCAGGGCAGCACGTCGGAAGCCATACGGATTGAAGATATCGTGCTTGCACTGGGCATTAAACCGGATAACCTCAGAATACTAGACCCCACCAACCTCCAAGAAACGCAGCAGTGTGTGGACACAGCCAAGCACAGCACTGAACCGTTCGTAATCATCTCCAGACATCCTTGTGAACTTCTCAAAAGCAAAGCGGAACCGACAAAAAAATACATCATTGACAATGTTACCTGTGTGAATTGCAAAAAATGCACTATGCTAGGCTGCTCGGCAATCAAAATTGTGGACCGCCAAATCATGATTGATCCGCTTGACTGCAAGGGCTGCAGCATCTGCCAGCAGGTTTGTCCCTATGACAGCATTAAGGAGGCTTAAGCGACCTATGACAGCAGCTACAAGCATTATTTTAGCCGGTGTGGGCGGAAAAGGTGTCATTACTGTAACCAATGTGTTATCCCAGGGACTGGTTGCGCTCGGGTATGACGTGAAGGTCTCCGAGGTGCACGGCATGTCGCAAAGAGGCGGAAGCGTGCATGCGCAGGTTCGTTTTGGCGACAAAATCTACTCTCCCCTGATTGAAATGGGCACAGCGGACTATATTGTCGGCTTCGATCAGATCGAAGCGCTGCGCTGGGGAAGCTTCCTGAAACAGGAGGGGCGGATGCTCGTCAATCTGGCAGAGCTGAATGAAGATACATACAAAGGAAAGTACGAGGACAACTTCAGCCGGTACAAGCATGTCACTTATGTCGAAGGAACTGCCATTGCCAAGGAAACGGGAAATGTGCGGAATGAGAATTTTGTCATGCTGGGCGCGCTGCTGCAGGCGCTTGGCTTTGAATTCGATGTCTGGAAGAGCACGATGGAGAAGTATATCAAGAAGCAGTATCAGGAGGACAGCATTCTCTCTCTGCTTAGAGGGATGAGGGAACAACGGGTCGTCGAAGAAAGGGAGACGGTATATGAGCTCTAAGGCTTCGGCAAGCAAGCTTAAGCCGCGGAGGGCTGCAGCAGGGCAGGATGTGGCGATTGTCGGTATCGGGTGCAGATTCCCAGAGGCAGAGAATTACAGCAGCTACTGGAACAACATGATCAATCATGTGAATTCCGTCAAGCCTATCAGTTATGACCGCTGGCAGAACGGAAGATACGGACTGAAGAATGAGGCAGACCTCGGCTGGGACAATGAGCAGTTTGTGAAATACTGCGCTTCATTATCCGGCATCGACAAGTTCGACAATGCCTTCTTTAACTTGTCACCCAGAGAGGTGGCGAGCATGGACCCCCAGCAGCGGATTCTGCTGGAAGAAACATGGCATTGTCTTGAGGATTCAGGGATTCCGCTGGCGGAACTCCAGAAGGAACAGACTTCTGTGTATGTCGGGGTTACCGGCAATGACTACGGTCTGATTGCATTGACCGGCGGTGATAAGGTCGATCATTATGCGGGCCTCGGCAACTTCGAGTGTATTGCGGCGAACCGCATCTCGCATACTTTGGGCCTGACCGGAGAGAGCCTCTCTCTGGATACCGCTTGCTCCTCTTCACTGGTTGCTGTTCACAAAGCAAGACAGAATCTACAGGCCGGAGAAGCGAAGTATGCCATAGCGGCAGGCGTGTGCCTGGCCTATCATCCTTGGCGGTACGTGACCTTCTCCAAATCGAATATGATGAGCCGGGACGGACAATGCAAGGCTTTTGACGAGAATGCGGACGGATTTGTGCAGGGAGAGGGCGTTGGCGTCCTGCTGCTGCAGAAGCTGGAGGATGCGGTGCGGGACGGCAACCATGTCTACGGCATTATCCGGGGAACGGCAGTGAACCACTGCGGCGCTTCACAGACCATCGCTGCACCGAGCATGAAAGCGCAGAAGGAATTGGTTGAAGCCGCTTTGCGGCAAGCCCGGGTAGATGCTTCGACCGTCAATTATATTGAGGCGCATGGCACCGGAACCGCTCTTGGCGATCCGATTGAAGTCGAAGCGCTGACCCAGGTGTTCAGGCAGTACACCGATCAGGAACAGTTCTGCACCATTGGCTCGGTCAAGACCAATATCGGACATTTAGCAAGTGCCTCGGGCGTTGCTGGGATCATCCGGGTGCTGCTGATGATGAAGCATAAGACTATTCCCAAGCTGCTCAACCTTACCGGTCTGAATCCGCTGCTGGACTGGGAGCATACCCCGTTTAAGGTAGCCACGGACAACACGGAGTGGGTGCCGATAAATGAAGAGACCCCGCTGCGGGCGGGCGTAAGCGGCTTTGGCTTCGGCGGAGTCAATGCCCATGTGATTCTTGAGGCTTACGAGCCGCCGAAACCGGCCAGAGCCAGTAACAAATCCGTACCGGGCGCGCAGCTCTTCACTCTCTCTGCCCTGAACAGCGACAGTTTGAACGAGAGTATAGCCGTCTGGAAGTCTCATTTGAATTCGCCGGAGATGGCGGACGCATCCATCGCCGAGTTATGCAAAACGCTGCTTGCGGGCAGGCGCCATTGCCGGGAATACAGAATCGGCGCTGTCATCCGGAGCAGGCAGGAGTTAGCCGAGTATCTGCAATCCGCTGCCTCCGCTGTTGAGCGGCTGGAGCCGGGCCGCAAGCGCTGGTCGGTACATTTCACCAATGTCATCTATACAGGATACACGGAGATTAAGAGCGTAATGGAAGAGCCGTATATCTGCGAAGTTTTTGAAGAGGTTATTGCCGAAACTGAACTGCGCGAGCGGCCGGCCGCTATCCGGAGTGGCCTTACAATTGCCAAATGGAACAAGGATAAGCTTGCCGCCTACTCTTTCCTGATTAATTACACGCTGGCTAAAGTCCTGATCAGCCTGGGAGTAGATGTCGCGTCCGTGAGCGGTGAGCAGCAAGGGACGCTGCTCGCGATGGCGGTCAGCGGAATGATTACGCCTGTTCAGGCGTATGACATTCTGACCGGCAGGGCTACTCTTGCGGAAACGGTGCTGCAAAGACCGGAGCTGACCTTCATAGACCCTGTTCATCAAGTGAAGATTCACCGTATTAACATTGGCCCGGCGTATATTGCCGGCTTGCGCAATGTATGCATCACCGGTGCTGACGCTGCGGCGTTCAGGCATTATGTGGAGAAAGCCAGAATACTCAGCCGGACCCAGTTTACCTTTAAGAAATATTTGCGGGATTGGGATCAATCCCCGGCGCTGCAGGCAGCGAAGCTGTCCACAGACTCGCTGCTGCATCAGGAGCGGTTGTTAGCTGCCGGTGAGGGCGGCCAGGCAATGGAGCGTCAGCGTGTTCTTCTGCTGTTGATCGCCTACGGTTCACTGCTGAAGCTGAATCAGAAATGGGATTTGTCGGAACGCATCACTTTAAGTGATGAGCGGCTGAGTGAATGGGTCCAGCTTGTTCTGGATGAGGTCATATCCAAGGAAATGGCCGTGCGGCTATTAACTTCCTCTGATGAGGAAGAGGCTGGAGTACTCGAAGCTGTCCGGAATCAGCTCAATGAACGGCAGGAGCAATTGAATTTAAATATCCCCTATACCTGTCTGCACGAAGCCAATCACCATATGGCGGAAATTGCCGAGCCCGCAAGCTGGAGAGAACAGCTTCAGGAGCAATGTGCGGGGCAGAGCGTTCTGCAGACTGAGGTGATCCGGCTGTGTGCAGGGGATAAGGAAACGGCAGCATTATCGCCCCGGAGTGATGGAGCCTTCGGGTTCCAGGAGGTTCTGCTGAAGCTATGGCTGGCTGGAGCAGATTTAGATTGGAGCAGGCTGTATCCCGGCGGTAGCTTCAAGAAGCAGCCATTGCCCGGCTATGCCTTTAACCGTTCTTCGCATTGGATGGCGGCCCCTCAGGCCGCTCCGGCTCAGAGCCATCCGATGATTGATCTGGCGAAGTCCAGCCCGGAGCGGCTGCTATTCGTGAAGACACTTAAGGTGAGCGATTTCTATGTTGGCGAGCATATTGTGGATGAACGGGTGATTTTACCGGGAGTCGCTTATCTGGAGATGGTCAGGGCGGCCGGCGAATTCGCGGCCAGGACGCAGGTGCATTCCATTAAGGATGTGCTATGGGTGAACCGGCTGGAAGTGGCCGATACACGGGATGCCTATATTCAGCTCACTCCCGAATCAGGGTATATGAAGTTCCAGGTGTATACCGCTGAGAACAGTACCCGGCTTATTCATTGCACGGGCAAGCTCTATACCGGGACTGGACAGCAGGCGGAGCGTCGCAGCTTCAATCTTGACGCTATACAAGCCCGGAGCGGAGTCAGAATTGCCAAGGATTTCTGCTACAACGAGGTGTTTGGCAGCTCCATCGGTTTTCAATATGGGCCAAGCTTCCAGGCTACAACAGAAGCATTGTGCGGAAGCGGAGAATCGCTGGAGAAGCTCGACCTTCCTCCGGACCTGCTGCCTGCATTTAGCCAATATATGCTGCACCCGTCCCTTGTTGATGCTGCGCTGCGGGCAGTGACCTGGATCGGCGGAGCCGAGGCGTACAAGCAGCTTAGATTGCATATTCCGTTCGCACTCGGCGAAATCCGCATCTACGGCAGGCTGACGCCAAGCTGCTATTCATATGCGGAGATCGTACCCGAGACCGCAGGCAAGGCAGCGGGGATGAAGCGGTTCAATGTCTATATTCTGAATGAGCAGGGGGAAGTGCTGGTGGAAGCCAGAGACTTCACGATCCGGGCCATTCAGCCAACCAATGCGGTTAGTGCGGCAAGCCGCATTCACCTGTACACCGAGCGCTGGCAGGAAGCACAGCTTCCGGAAGCCGGGGGGCTTGGTGGCCATAGTGAAGGGATCAGCAAGGCCGAAGTAAAGAATATGCTGTATATGGTCCGGGACAAAGGGAAGGTTCAACGGCTGGCAGAAGCATTCGCCCGGGAGCATACGGTGCCGGACAACATCATTATTGTGAATCCGGGAGCGGACTACAGCGCAGCTGCAGGAAGTCTGGAATACAGCATCCGGCCTGAACGGGAAGCGGATTATGGCAGGCTGCTCACAGAGCTGCTGGCTAAGGGGATAAGGATTGACGCTATTCTGTATGAGTGGGATGGGGAACAGGCAGAGATCCTGAACGCTTTTTATCCGGTTCTGTATCTGTTCAAGGCGGTTACTCAGCTCTATTCCCAGGATCAGGTCCGCTTCTTGCTTGGCGCAGTCCACAGCGGCAGCCAGCCGGAAGCGGGAATGCTGCGGGGGCTGTCCAAGGCCTTTCAGGCCACCAACCGCAGCTTCATCCCGTCCGTAATCTATTGCGACCGTGCTGAAGAAATTCCGTTTTACGCGGCACAAGAGCTGCTGTACCGTAAGCAGGCGTCCTTTGTGGAAATTAGTTATACAGGCGGAGCGAGAGCCAGCCGTGTGATCCTTCCGCTGGAGTCATTACCGGAATCAGAGTTCAGCGGTTTCCGCAAACAGGGTACCTACCTGATTACCGGCGGAATGGGTAAGCTCGGACTTGCCGTGGCCGAATTTGCCCTGCGGAATTATGAAGCCAATGTGGTGCTGACCGGAAGATCCGCACTGGATGAACCGAGAAGCCGTGAGCTTGAGCGGCTGCAGAGTTATCCCGGGCAGGTTATTTACTTGCCTGGTGATATCGCGGAGCGGCAGACTTCCGCAGAGATCGTGGCGCAGGCCCAAGAGGCTTTTCATTCCATTCACGGCGTCATTCATTGTGCCGGAGTGCTCGGTGAGCAGCCGCTGATGGAAGCCAGTCCTGAACAGATGGCAGAAGTGCTGCTGCCCAAGATCCAGGGTGCGGTCAACCTGGATGAAGCTACGCAGCTGGAGAAGCTGGATTTCTTCGTGCTTTTCTCGTCCATTTCCGCAATCATTGGAGATTTCGCCAGAGGCACTTATGCGGCGGCGAACAGCTATCTCGACCGCTTCGCCTTACTCCGGGCTGAGCAGGTTAAGGAGGGTATCCGTTCAGGTGCATCGCTGTCTATCAACTGGCCGGTCTGGAATGACGGAGCGATGCAGTTGTCCGGAGAGGAAGCCGTACAATACCGCCAGCAGGCCGGGATGGAGCAGCTGGATACACAAGCCGGTCTTGAACTGCTGGAGCAGCTGGTCCGCACGGTTGAATCCCGTATTATTGTAGCCTGCGGAGAACGGCAGCAGCTGAGCCGGGTACTTGCGGCAGTTACAGAAGAGAAGCCGCAGCAGGAGAGGGTGCTGAATGCTTCCGCGCAGAGTGTTCATGAGCGGCAGCGGGCAGCAGCGGTAACGGTAACGGGCGGGGCAACAGCTCCACTGAAGCTTCCGGTTCCGCCAATCCAGCAGCAGCCGCTTCATAGCGGTCTTGTCCCCACCGTTAAGGTGGAGGAAGCTGTTCAGCAGTACTTGAAGGGAGTCGTGTCGCAGGCGACCGGGGTTCCGGCAGCGCAGCTTGAAGCCTCAGCCGACTTCTCCAAATACGGCATCGACTCCATCATGATCATGGAGCTGAATGGAATACTGGGCAAGGACTTCTCCGATTTACCAAGCACGCTTTTCTTTGAATACAGCACGATTGCCCTTCTGGCGGCATTTTTTATGGATAATCATGCGGAATTCTTTCAGCAGTCCGCCGGGGAGCCAGGGCAGAGTAGGGGAGCGGAGCAACAAGAAGCAGTAGTGGAAGAAGCGGCGGAACAAGTGATGCCAGAAGTGATGGCAGCAGAAACGGGAACTGTCCAAAATGCAGCTGTAAAAAAGGAAGCTGCCTCCGCCATGTCCCGGCATCAGGGTGCAGAAGCAGTAAGTGGGGATATTGCGATTATCGGCTTAAGCGGACAGTACCCGATGGCGGATACGCTGGAGGAATTCTGGGATGTGCTAAGCGGAGGGCAGGACTGCGTTACGGAGATTCCGCCGGAGCGCTGGGATTACCGCAAGGATTACCATCCTGAGAAAGGCAAGCCGGGCAAAGTGTACACCAAGTGGGGAGCGTTCATGAAGGATGTCGAGAAGTTCGATGCCGGATTCTTCCATATCTCCCCGCGGGAAGCGGAGCTGATGGACCCGCAGGAGCGGCTCATGCTCCAGACCACCTACCATACGCTGGAGGATGCGGGAGCTGCCGCGGATACTCTCTCCGGCAAGAAGGTTGGCGTATTCATCGGCGTTATGAATTCCCATTATCAGCTGCTAGGTGTCGAGCAATACAATAACGGCCGGCTCATGGATGTCCGTTCTTCGTTTGCATCCATCGCCAACCGGATTTCATATCATTTCAACTTCAAGGGACCGAGCCTGGCCATTGATACGATGTGCTCTTCTGCGCTGGTGGCTATCCATATGGCCTGCGAGAGCATCCGGCATGGCGAGAGTGAAATGGCGGTGGCCGGTAGTGTCAACACCCTAGTGCATCCGGCAAAATATATCTTCCTGACCGATCAGCGATTCGGCTCCACAGAAGGCAAGTGCCGGGCCTTCGGCCAGGGCGGGGACGGCTATGTTCCCGGTGAAGGCGTTGGCGCGGTTCTGCTGAAGCCGCTGGAGGCGGCGCTCCGTGACGGGGACCCTGTCTATGGCTTAATCAAAGGAACGGCGGTCAATCACGGCGGCAAGGTCAGTTCTTATACTGTGCCTAATCCAAATGCCCAGTCCGAGCTGATTGAGGAGGCGCTGCGGAGGTCTGGCGTGCATCCCGAGCAGATCAGTTACATTGAGGCCCATGGTACCGGAACCGCGCTGGGAGACCCGATCGAGGTGGCCGGGTTAACGAAGGCGTTCAAGAAATTCACCGCCAAAACGCAGTTTTGCGCCATTGGCTCGGTCAAGAGCAATATCGGACATCTCGAATCGGCAGCCGGTATGGCTTCCTTGACCAAGGTGCTGCTACAGATGAAGCACAAGCAGCTGGTACCTTCAATTCTCGCGGAGCAGCTCAACGAGAATATAGATTTTGCCAAAACGCCGTTCTATGTACAGCGTTCGCTCCAGCCGTGGAAGCCGCTTACGGAGGAGACGCCGGATGGGCTGAAGGTTCAGCCGCTCAGGGCGGGCATCAGCTCCTTCGGGGCAGGCGGCACCAACGCCCATATTGTGATTGAGCAGTATGAGCCGGACGTACCTCCTGCAGCGCAGAGTGAGGAGCAGCTCATCGTGCTGTCCGCCAAGAGCAGGGACAAGCTGCAGGCGCAGGCCC
Source organism: Paenibacillus sp. IHB B 3415 (assembly GCF_000802655.2). NCBI lineage: Bacteria > Bacillati > Bacillota > Bacilli > Caryophanales > Paenibacillaceae > Paenibacillus > Paenibacillus sp. IHB B 3415. The sequence continues at coordinate 42,811 of NZ_JUEI01000002.1, forward strand.
GGCAGCTGGCGGCATTTATCGCCCGCCACCGGACGTGTGGACGGGCTGTGGACACAAGTGAGCTAATAACCGCCCGATTACAGGCTGTCCGGAACCGCTGTCTGGACGTTGTCGCGAAAGTGCTTGGCGTGAACCCCGGGCAGATCGACTACGACGAAATTCTGACTGAGCTGTGCGCGGATGCTGTACACCAGGTTAGGCTGGCCGATGCCATCAATGAGCTGGTTCAGGAACATGCTGCCGACAGCACATTAGGGGCTAACCGGTCGCTGCGTGAGCTGATGAATCATCTGGAAGCGGCTGAGCTTAGCCGGAGGAATGCCGGATTCGGATTTGATACCCAGGCTTACGCCGAGACTGCTGCGGCTAGTGCGGCGGGGATGGATGCCGCCGATACAGACGGATATACACTGCGCTTAGAAGATGTTTCTTATACGCTGCAGGTTGGGCGGGAAGCTTTTGCCGAGAGAGTGGCCATTGTCAGCCGGGATATCGGGGAGCTTAGGGAAGTATTAATCCGCTTTGCCGCCGGAGAACCGAATTTGCCGGATGTCTACACAGGCAGCTTGGACCCGCAGAATGATGTTGCCGCCATTCTATTCCAGAACGAATCCGGACATCAGTTTATTGCCAACGCGGTTCGTAACAGACAATGGCCGCAGATTGCCCAGCTCTGGCTGCTGAAGGCGAAGATAGACTGGAAGCTGCTGCATGATGAACGCAGCCGTGCACGGGTGATCCCGCTGCCGAATTATATTTTTGACAAGAAGAGATATTGGATCGGCAATGGCTTCTCGGCGGCTGCCGCTGAGGCCAATCGCTACACGCTTGAAGCGGAGCCGGATTGGGAATCGGAACCGGCCTGTGATGAGCAGAACAGGAGCCTTCGGCCACAAACTTTACAAACTCCGCAAACCGTGGCTCCGGCAGAATCGATCGGATATGTAGAAACGTCTGCAGACTCGGTGGAGCAATGTCTGAACCGCACCCTGGAGGAGGTCATTTATTTGGAGGCCGGAGAGGTTAACGCCGATCTTCCATTCTCGGAACTGGGCGTGAATTCAGTCTTGACGCTGGAATTGGTAGACAAGCTGAACGACCGGCTCGGCCTTGCACTGCATTCTAATGATTTGTTCAATTACAACACGGTACGGCTGCTGACTGCCCATATTCTGGAGACAGCAGTAACGGGATCTGCGGCCTCCGGGAACTCCGGGCTGGCGGTGGATAGCCCTATAGATCTGAATGAACTTGAACTCTTACTGGAGGGGAGCTAATGCCTATGCAGAGCAGAACACATACACCGGACTTTACGCAAAATAATGGGAATGTGCGCAGCGATGATATCGCCATTATCGGCCTCTCCGGCAGATTCTCCGGCGCCCGCAATGTGCAGCAGTATTGGGACAACCTTGTACAGGAAGTGAGCAGTCTTCAGGAAGCGCCTGCTGAACGCACGGAGCTGACCAAGCTGACCCCGGCGCAGAGGGCACATATCCGTTATGGGGGCTTTCTCCCGGGCGCGGATCAATTCGATCCTTTGTTCTTCCACATCTCTCCCAAAGAAGCGGAGCATATGGACCCCAGACAACGGCTGTTTCTGGAAGAATCCTGGAAGGCCATAGAAGATGCGGGATATTCGCTGCAGGATATGTCAGGCAGCAAATGCGGCATATTCGTGGGCCTTCAGCAAGGGGAGTATCTGGAGCGGTTCCTGGGTGAGACGAACGAGCATGTCCCTACGGGGAACAGCTTGTCGGTCATTCCGGCGAGGATTTCCTATCTGCTGAATTTAAAGGGGCCGAGCATCGCCCTGGATACGGCCTGCTCTTCGTCACTGGTAGCTTTGTCACTCGCTTGTGACAGCCTGCATAGCGGCAGCAGCGAGATGGCGATCGCCGGAGGTGTCCAGCTTATGCTCACGCCATGGATTTATATGTCGCTGGGCAAGCTGGGGATGCTGAACACCGACGGAATCTGCAAGCCGTTCGCCGAGGAGGCGGACGGCATAGGCCTGGGCGAAGGCGTGGGCGCTGTGCTCCTCAAGAAGTATGCTGCCGCGAAGCGGGACGGGGACCATATCTACGGAGTCATCGCAGGCATCGGGGTCAATCAGGACGGTAAAACCAATGGCATTACCGCCCCGAATGGTCTCTCACAGGCAGCGCTGGAACGTGAAGTCTATGAGAAATTCGGGATTAACCCTGAACATATCAGCTATGTGGAGGCACATGGCACGGGCACCCGGCTGGGGGATCCGATCGAGGTCGCTGCCCTCACGGAGACCTTCGGCGCATTCACGGACAAGAAGCAATATTGCCATCTCGGCTCAGTCAAAGGCAACATAGGACACACCCTGTCCGCCTCGGGCATGGCGGGTCTGATCAAGGTTCTCCTGAGCCTGCAGCACGGCAGAATTCCCGCTACGCTCCACTCTGGTGAGGGGAACAAGCTGATCGATTTTAAGAACAGCCCATTCTATGTGGGAAAAGAGACCGAGGAATGGCGCAGGGAAGCCGGACGGCCAAGAATGGCGGCGGTCAGCTCGTTTGGAATGAGCGGAACCAACTGCCATGTGGTGGTTGCGGAGCATATAGAGCAGGAAGATGAAGCTGTCACCGGCACAGCCGGGGACAATGACGGGAAGGTGCTGCTGTTCGCTTTGTCAGCGAAAAGCGATACGGCACTCGAGGCCAAGGTACAGCATCTGCGGGATTATCTGCAGGAGCGCACAAGCTTGGGCAGACTGGCCAATATATCGTATACGCTGCTGGCCGGAAGAGATCATTACGCCTACCGCAGCATGTTCATTGCCGCAAGCAAGGAAGAGCTGGTCCGGGAGCTGGAGGCTTTTCTTCATAAGCAGCCAAGCTCAGGCTGGTATAGCGGCGGCGGATCGGGCGGCAATGAGCGGGTGAACCCTGCGCTGAAATCCAAGATGGAGCATTTGCTGGTCCAGTTTCATCAGGATCGGCTTACTCCGCAGGAACGGGCAAAGGCGGCGCAGTTGATTGCCAATTATTACATCAAAGGCTATGCAGCCGATTTCAAAAGCCTGTCCGCTGCCGGGTGCTTCCGCAGAGTGCCGCTTCCAGGCTATCCCTTCGATTATATGCGCTGCTGGATCGAGGCAGCGGATGAGAAGGGAAGCACGGAGAATGGCGGAGCTGCCGGAAGTACCGCAGCTGCCGGAGGGGCTCGCGGAGTATCCGGAAGTGGCGGAGCTGCCATAGGAGCTGACCAAATATCCAGAAGCAGCTCAGCTGCCGGGGCTGCCGGAAGTGCTGGAGCAGCGGCAGAAGGGCAGCTACATCCGCTGGTTCACCGCAATGTGTCAACGGTGCAGGGAATCGGCTTTGTAAGTGAACCGGAGGCTGCCGGAAAGGCCGTGTTCGGCAAGTCCATTTATGGGGCAGCGGTATTCAGCGAAGCTATTCTGCTGGCTATAGGCGCGCAGGCTGCACTGCTGGGAAGTGGTGCTCCGGGTATTGCCTCACTGGAGCAGATTCAGTTCTGCCATCCTGCTTCTGACAAGCAGCAAGTGAAACTGAATATTCATCTTCAAGGTGATGGTGAGGGGGATTCCCTCCGGTTCGCTGTCCTGCGCGAAGGATCGCAGCAGGATATCCTGGCGGCAGGTACGGCCAGAACAGGCCTGGCTTATCCGTCTCACGAACCGGCAGCGGTGGATATAGGCAAGCTCAAGCAGGAAGCAGCGCAGGTTCGGACTGGGGATGAAGTCTACCGGGTACTGGAGAATCAAGGTATAGCTTATGAAGCACAGGCACAGATCATAACAGGCTTGTACAGCAGCCTGACAGACCACTTGGCGGTAATTTCACCAGGCCCATTCCATTCGGCGGACGATGTCTTGGCAGCTATGTTAACTGAAGCCGTCCTGCAGGGGCTGAACATGGACATTATCGGCAAGGGCGGCACGGCGTCTGCAGCTTATGAGATCGGTGAAATACAGCTTATCCGCCAAGCCTCATCGGCGAAATATGTTCATTTTCAGTCGGGTGGTCTGGAGACTGCCGGCGGTGAGCTTCATTATGACGTTCATGTGCTGAATGAGTCAGGTGAAGCGGTGCTGTCCTTTAAGAACATCCAGATGGTTCCCATCAGCACCCGTGAGATTGTTACCGGGGAGCAATATATTCTGCTTAAGAAGGAATGGATGAAGTCGGAGCAGCCTCGTGAGCGCAAACGGGTTGAAGGGCAGTATCTTATCATCGTAAATGAAGAGATGGATGATGACGCACTTGCAACAGTCAGAGCAAGCTTTGAAGCGCCGCTGATCCTGTGTGACGGAAGGGCGCAGCAAGCCCATGACTCCGTGTTACCTGTTGACTTCACGCTTACAGAGGATAGTGAGCAGACGATTGAAGCCGTACTCGGGATGAAGCTGAAACTCAAGGGAATCGTTGATTTCTCCGATCTCCATGCACAGCCGAAGCCCATGTCCAAGCAGAGCTACGGTAAAATCATGCTTCTGCAAGCGCTGGTTAAGCAGGCGGGCAAGGATTTTCGGATTGTTCATTTGACCAGCGGGGTTCAGAATCCGGAGAACCGCACGGTTACTCTGGCCGGAGCGGATATCGCCGGGATCATCCGCACGCTTGGCGCAGAATATAGACAAGTCACCGCCCGCACCGTGGATATCGGCCTGGATGCTTCGGATATTAACCGGCAGCTCCGGATTGTCCTAGGCGAATTAAGCCTGGAATCCGATACCGCTGAAGCGTGCTATGCGGACGGATTGCGGTATGAGCCGGTTATCACCACGCTGAAGCAGCAGAATAAATGGATCGGCCGCGAGCGGCATAACCGGTTGAAGGTAGACCCCAAAAAGGTCTATGTCATTACCGGAGGCACGCGGGGGATCGGGGCCGAGGTGGCCCGTCTGCTGGTCCGAAGAGGCGCACGGAAGCTGGTGCTGATGGGGGTTCAGGCTTTTCCTGCCCGGGCGGATTGGCCGGACATCTTGACCGGCACTATCCATGATCCGGGAAGTCTGGCACGAATCAAGCGGGTAGTGGAGCTGGAAGCCTCCGGTGCCCAAATCGAGGTCTATTCGGGTTCGCTGACCGATGCCGGGCAGCTTATGCCTTTTGTTGAGAGCATCCGGCAGCAGTGTGGCGAAATTGGCGGTGTTGTGCACTGCGCAGGCTCCAATCTGAATCAGCACCCGGCCTTTGTGAACAAAAAAATCGCCGATATCCGGCAGGTCTTTGAACCTAAGGTTGAAGGGGTGGCGGCACTCCAGCACATTTTTGCCCAGGATAAGCTGGAATTCTTTGTTCTTTTCTCCTCCATTTCAGCTCTGGCGCCGCCGTTGTCTGCCGGGCTTAGCGATTACAGCGCAGCCAACTATTATCTGGACCTGTATGCACAGCATCAGCACACCCTCGGAAACAGTTATTATCAGTCGATCATCTGGCCGAGCTGGTCAGAGGTCGGGATGCTGGCGGATTCCGGGTTTCAGCTTAGCCCGCTCTATACACAGTCAGGACTTACCGCACACAGTCTTGCCGATGGCCTCTTCATGCTGGAGGACATCATCATTGGCAGTGATTCGGCAAGTGTGATTCCGGCTATCCTGGACATGGATCTTTACCGCCCGGAATTATTGATCAAGGCAAGCGCTGAACGGGGGAAGGGTTTACCTGGGGCGAAGGCCGTTGTGAAGAGTCAAGGCAGTCCTGACGCTGCGGTAGCCGGAGGGAATGTACAGAATACACTGAGTACCCCAAGTGAGCTGCAAAAAGCGTCCGCCCTGATCCTGGATATCTTCTGTGCAGAGCTGAAGCTACCGGGGGACCGTGTACGTGAGGATGTTCCATTTGCCGAAATCGGCGTGGATTCCATTCTGCTGATCGAGGTCATTAAGAAGCTGGACACCGCTTTTCAGACCCGTATGGATCCGGCGCTGTTCTTCGAGCTTAGAGACATGCGCGCGCTGGCAGAGCATCTCTGCTCAAACGGCGCAGAATATAAGAGTCAGCCGGAGCTGGAGCAGGATGACCCGCCTTTGCTGACAGGCAATAGAATCAGATTCGCTGAACCGTATAACCGGGTGCCGGAATTTCATTACGGCCGTGCCAGGGAAGCAAGAATGCAAGCGGTACACAACGTACAGGACGAAACGCAAAGCCCTGAAGGCAGGCATGACGGACGGATTGCCGTTATCGGCATGGGCTGCCATTTTCCGGGGGCTGGAGACAAGGACGCCTTCTGGAACAATCTGCGGCAGGGACTGGACAGTATTACGGAGGTTCCGGCCAGTCGCTGGGATAAGGATGAATGGTACGCACCTGTCTATGCGGAAGGCAAAAGCATCAGCAAATGGGGCGGGTTCCTGGACGATATTGAGCGCTTCGACGGTGGGTATTTCGACCTTAAGGAGAATGTGGAGCAGATCAGTCCGCTCATGCGGCAGTCCCTTGAGGTTACAGCGGAGACTATTCTGGATGCGGGCTATGAAATGGAGGACATCAGCGGGAAGAAGGTCGGTGTATTCATCGGCGCCCATCCAGGCTCTTATCCGGGCTGGGTGCAGGATATCAATAAGAATACGATCATCGGCATCGGGCAAAATTTCATCGCGGCTTATGCCTCCCATTTCTTCAATCTCAAGGGTCCCAGCCTAACCGTGGACAGCGCCTGTTCTTCCTCGCTCCTTAGTCTGCACCTGGCCTGCCAGAGCATCCGCTCCGGCGAGTCGGAAATGGCTATAGCGGGAGGGGTGGATCTGCTTCTGGATGAGCGTCCCCATCTCGTATTCAGCGCCTCCAAAGCCATGTCTCCGGACGGCAAATGCCATACCTTTGATGAGGAGGCGAACGGCATCGTGCCGGGAGAAGGCTGCGGAGCGGTGCTGCTCAAGCCGCTGGCCAAGGCCCTCGCCGACGGGGACAGAATCTACACGGTCATTGAAGCCTCGGCAACCAATAATGACGGCCGTACGATGGGGGTTACCACCCCAAGCATGCAGGCCCAGGAAGAGGTCATCGCTGAAGCGATCCGCCGTTCCGGTATTAACCCGGAGACGATTGGTTACGTGGAGACGCACGGCACAGGTACGATGATCGGCGATCCCATTGAGCTGAAGGCCCTGACCTCGGTTTACAAAAAATATACCGGTGCCACAGGCTTTTGCGGTGTGGGCAGCGTGAAGACCAATATCGGCCATTGCCTCAGCGCGGCAGGCATTGCCAGCTTCATTAAGGCGGCGCTGTGCGTCCACCACAAGATGCTTGTTCCCACGCTGAATTGCAGCCGGCCCAATCCGCGCTTCGACTTCGGGCACTCGCCTTTTTATCCGGTGCTTGAGGCCGCAGCCTGGGACAGCCACGGGGTGGCCCGGCGGGCAGCCGTCAGCTCCTTCGGATTCGGCGGCACCAATGTTCATATGATCATCGGGGAGTGCGGGGAGGATGCACTCAGCGGTTATACCCGGCGCAGACATCCGTTGACTGCACCGCTATATAGCAGGCAGCATGCCTGGGTAAACCGCAGGAAGAAAGAGGGCAGGCAGACACAGGATGAGCAGGATCAGCTGTACTTTCTGCAATTCGTGGAGGAGTAGGCTTGAATACGGGAGAGCGGAGAGGTGTGCACGCATGGACGCTTTAAACGGTGTGAAGTTCAGTACAGTAATTAAAAACAGCAATTATATCGTCAGAGATCATCGGGTTCACGGTGTACGGATCATGCCGGGTGTGACGCTGCTTGACATGATCTACCGGTTCCTGCAGACCAAGGGCATCAACCTGCGGGATATTGAGCTGCGCAAGGTTCTGTTCAGCGAGCCGGTCTCCACCAGCGGACAATACGATAAAAAAATCCAAATCTCGTTCACCAAGAAAGCGGACGGATACGAGGTCGTGGCGCAGAGCCGGAAGATTAAGGAGCACGAGCTCCTGGACAGTACCTGGGATGAAAACCTGCGCTGTGAGCTGCATTTGTCCCCTGCGCGCACCGGCGAACGGAAATCAATTGACATTCAGCAGATTAAAAGTCTGAGCCATCGCGTGGAAGATATGGACCATGCCTACAGCTATGTACGGAGAATTGATATCCGCCATCTGGAATTTATGAAGGGTCTGGGGAAGCTGTATTACGGTGATCAGCGTATCCTGGCTGAGATTACCCTGGGCGAGCTGGCGAGGGAATATATGGACCAGTTCTACATGCACCCTTGTTATCTGGATGCGGCAACGCTGGTTCAGGGATTCGTCGTATTGCAGGAGCTGGATTTCTCCAGGGAGATTCAGGCTTCCATTCCGATGTTCATCGAATCCTTCCGTTCCTATGAACCGATGAAGGAGCAGATCTATGTCTATATCAAGGATGAGGGTTATCCGGATGGAGACATCAAGGATCTGATGTATTTCGATATCGAGGTGTATAACGGGCAAGGACAGGAGATTGCCAGCTTCAGACGCTGGGGTCTGAAGAAGATCCGCTCCAGGGATCTGATCAGCGGGCCTCAGAAGGTTCAATCTCCAGCTGCTTCCCCATTGGCTTCGCCCGCACCTGCTAAGCTGGAGCCGGTCCAAGTCAAAGCCCAAGCTCCGCTGGCCCGAAAAGGAGATCCAGCGGAAGAAGGTATGCGAAAGGCTGCCGTCACCGCTTATCTGAAGCGGCTGGTAAGCGGTCTGTCCGGAAGGGATGAGGCTGAGCTGCGGACCGATGAGGGCTTTTACAATCAAGGGCTGAACTCACAGCATTTGCTGGACATCGTCAAGCGGCTGGAAGAGAAGCTGGGAAGCCCCCTTTACCCAACGTTGCTGTTTGAATACGCCACGATGGAGGAGTTAAGCCAGTATATTCTCCAGGAGCATAGCGATTCGTTTTTTAGCTCTGATACAGTAGCAGGCGATGTTAACCAATCGGCCAAGCCGGAACCGTCCGCTGCGGCCATTCACGCCTATACCTCCGCTTGGATCAACGGCCCGCTAACACAGCTTAGCGAGTCAGGATACCCGGGGCAGCAGGAGCAGGTACTGGTCTTGTGTGGGCAGCAGGATGAGCTGCTGTCTCTGGCTGGAATGGAGGCAGGCAATCGCTACACCTTCGTGCTTCCGGGAGAGCAATTTGCCGCAGCAGAAGCCGGCATTTACCGCATGAACTTTAACCGCGAGGACGATTACAAGCAATTGGCAGATGAATTACAGGCAGCGGACCGCATGCCCACAGTTCTGGTCAACAGCCTGAATTGCGGCGGGCGGAAGCAGGGCGGTCTGCCGGAGTCCGAGCAGCAGGTGATCCCCATGTTCTACATCCTGCGGGAGCTGCTGAGAAGCAAAATTAAATCAGCAGTAAAGGTGCTGTATTTCTTCGATCAAGAGGGGGCTGCCGCTCATCCGGGCAATGCAGCGATGGAGGGATTTCTGCACTGCATCCAATCCGAAACGGATAAGGTGGCTTATAAATGTATCGGCCTGGATGCGGAGAACCGCAGGCAGCTCCGGACTATTTTCCATGATGAACTCTATAGGGGCTGGAACAGCGGGCGCCGTGTGGTGTATGAGCAGGACAAACGGAGAATACAGACCTACCGTAAGGCAGGACACGTAGCTGGCGGAGGTAAAACAGCCATTCGCAGCAATCAGGTCTACTTGATTACAGGCGGAGCCGGAGGCATCGGGCAGAAGCTGGCAGCTCATGTTCTGCAGCAAGGCGGGACAGCCATTCTCTGCGGCAGAGCTGCCAAGCTGCCGGAAGAGGCTGCAGCCGGGTTAGGCGCGCATAAGCGTCTGGATTATGTGGCTTGTGATGTAACGGACCGGACATCGGTGGAGCGCCTGTATGCTTTTGTGAAGGAGAAATATGGGAAATTGGACGGAATCTTTCACTGTGCGGGACTTACACGTGATTCGTTACTGGTGCATAAGCACAGTGATGAGCTGCGTCAGGTGCTGCGGGTGAAGGCGGAGGGTACGGCCAATCTCGATGAAGTGTTCAAGGGGGAGCCGCTCACGTTTTTTGCCGCTTTTTCCTCCGTGGCGGGAATTCTGGGCAATCCAAGCCAAAGTGATTATGCGTATGCCAATCTATATATGGACGCCTATATACAGCAAAGAGAACTCTGGAGAGCGCAGGGGCTGAGAAGCGGCAAATCCCTGTCCGTCAACTGGCCTCTCTGGCGCGAGGGCGGCATGAAAGGCGACGAACATACGGAGCTTGCGCTAAAACACAGATTTGGCATCACGCTCCTGGAGGCTTCCGCAGGGATAGAGGCGCTGGAATGGGCGCTGCAGCGGGAAGAAACCCTATTGCTCTTGGTTCCGGGGGAAGAAAGCAGGATTGACGCTGTCTTGGTCCGGGACGGGGAGTGGAATGAGGAGTTACATAAGGAAACGGCGGCTACACAGCCTGAGATGGCTCCGAATCCGATTACCCGTTCTGCCGGAGGTACAGAAGAGGATGACCTCGCGATTATAGGTATCAGCGGGAGATTTCCGGGTGCGGACAATCTGTCCGAGTATTGGGAGCTGCTCAAGGCAGGACGGGACGCCGTATCGGAGATCGATCCGCAGAGGTGGAGTCATGAGGAGCAGCAGCAGATTGCCCGGGAGAGCTGGGGCAAGGACAGCTCCCGGTGGGGCGGCTTCCTCCGCGATGTGGACAAGTTCGATTCACTGCTGTTCAATGTGGCACCTTATCAAGCCGTGCTGATGGACCCGCATGAGCGGGTGTTTCTGGAGCTGGCCTGGGAAGCATTCGAGGATGGCGGGTATATCCGGTCTGCGCTCAAAGGTCAAAAGGTAGGCGTATTCGCCGGAGCCATGTGGATGCAGTACCAGCTCTACAACACCAGCCGGCAGGTCTCAACTTCCACCCTCTCGTCGATTGCCAACCGGGTCTCATATTATTTTGGACTGACCGGACCTTCACTGGGCATTGATACCATGTGTTCCTCCTCGATGACGGCACTGCACATGGCCTGTCAAAGCGTGAAGAATCAGGATTGTGCCATGGCCCTGGTTGGAGGGGTGAATCTCTCCGTGCACCCGGATAAGTACCTTCTGTTGTCTCAGGGTAATTTTGCTTCCTCGGATGGCCGATGCCGCAGCTTCGGCGAAGGCGGAGATGGTTACGTGCCCGCCGAGGCAGCGGGCGCCATTCTGATCAAGCCGCTCAGGCAGGCGGAGCGGGATCATGACCGGATCTATGCAGTCATCAAAGGCAGCGCCATTAATCATGGCGGGGAGGCCAGCGGATTCACAGTTCCCAATCAACGTGCGCAGGAGGAAGCCGTGTCCGAAGCGATCCGCAGAAGCGGCATCGATGCAGGCACCATCAATTATATCGAAGCGCATGGCACGGGGACCTCGCTGGGCGATCCGATTGAGATCAAGGCGCTGATGAATGCTTTTGCTCCCCATAAGGACGAAGCCTTCAGCTGTGCCATCGGTTCGGTCAAGTCCAATATCGGCCATGCCGAAGCGGCTGCGGGCATATCCTCTATCGCCAAGGTGCTTCTGCAGATGCAGCACGGGCAGCTTGTGCCTTCAATTCATTCTGAACGAATTAACCCGCATATCCGGCTTGGCGATTCGGGCTTTTATATTCAGCAGAAGCTGGAGCCGTGGAAGCCGGTCACCCGTACCGCAAACGGGCGGACAACGGTATACCCGAGACGCGCCGGCGTTAGTGCCTTTGGTGCGGGAGGGTCCAATGCCCATGTCATTCTGGAGCAATATACAGGCAGCAGAAGCAGCGGGAATCAAGATCAGCAGAATGTTGATAATGATCCGTATATTTTCATATTATCCGCGCAGACCCCAGAACGGCTGCAGGCTTATGCCCGGCGGATGAAAGCTTTTATGGAACAAAGAACAACAGAGGGCCACGGTAGTCATAAGGACATGACAGCTGCCCTGCAGGAGGTCATTGCTCAAATGCTGGACCTTCCGGTCACCGGGATCGGACAGGATCACTCTCTGGAGGAGCTGGGCCTCGGGCCTGTTGAATTCATCCAGCTGTGTGACAGGCTCCTGGCGAGCTTTGGCATCCAGGCAAACGCTTCTGCCGTAAGTGGTGACTTAACAGTGGAAGAGCTCAGCAGTCAGTTTGTACACGGAGTTGCAGGTATGGAAGGGCATGAGGCTGCTGAAGTCAGAGCCGGGGCGGTGCAGGAACTGTCGTTGCCGGGGCTCAGCTATACACTTCAGGTAGCCCGGGAACCCATGAAGCACCGGCTGGCTGTCGTGTACCGTACACTCAGTGAACTGCTGGTGACGATCGGGGATTATTTGGAGCAGCGGGCATCCGCTCAACTGTTCACGTCAGAGGCAGGTGTGGCTGCACAAGGGCAGGCAAGCAAGGCACAAATGCAGAGCAATGTACAAATCCAGGCTAATCCGTATACGCTGCGCGATGCTGAACGTCTGGCCCAGGCATGGGCGGAAGGCGCAGCTATAGACTGGCGGACATTATACGGGAATGACGCACCTGAGCTTCTTTCGCTGCCGCATTATCCGTTTGCCCGTAAAAGCTATTGGATCGAGCCGATTAACCCTTCACAACTAATTACAACTATACAAGAGTATGCAGAACCCGCTCCAACTGCCGGATTCGCAGCGCCTGAAGCATTTCCGGCGTATGCGGGAAATGAAGTTATGCTGGAGCATGTGGAGGGCGGCGTCGCTATTATCCGGATTCAGGATGCCAAGCATAACAATACATTTACCCATGAGGTTATACAGGGGCTTACCCATTGCTTCCAGGCCGCACAGCAGGATGAGCAGATCAAGGCGATTGTGGTTACCGGGAATGACCGGATCTTCTCCATGGGCGGAACCCAGGAGCAGCTGCTGGATATTTCCGACTCCAAGTTGAGCTTTACAGATGCGCCGATTTTGTACAGGGGGATGCTGGAGTGCCCTATTCCTGTGATCTCTGCAATGGAAGGCCACGCTTCCGGCGGCGGCCTGCTGTTCGGACTGTATGCGGATATTGTGGTTATGGCTGAGGAGAGCTTGTATTCCGCTGCTTTTGCCAAATATGGCTTCACTCCGGGGATGGGCGCAACCTTCATTCTGGAGGACAAGCTGGGCAAGAATCTCGCTGTTGAGATGATGTTCACAGCCAAAATGTATTCCGGCGAACAGCTCAAAAGCAGATCTGCCTCTGTCATCTTCCGGGCAAAGGACAAGGTGCTGCAGGAGGCAGTGTCGGTTGCCCGGCTGATTGCCGAGAAGCCGAGGACCACGGTCAGTGTGCTGAAGCAGGAGCTGTCCAGCCGGGTGCTGGATTCATTACTGCAATGTGTGGAACGTGAGAATGAAATGCACCGGATTACCTTCACCACCTCAGAGGTCAAAGCAAAGATCCGCCACTTATACCGGGCCGCGGAACCAGTGGGGAATGAGCGGGAAGCTGTAACGGCAGCAATCCTGTCTGCACCTGAAGATAAAGGAAACAAGGCAACCCTGCTGACCGGGGGTATACATTCCGGTTTTACGGATCATGCCGGTTCAGCAGGTTTTGACAGTTCAACAGATCCTGCTGACTCCAGTCCTTCCATACACGTTGCAGGAGCCGAACGGCGCGTCAAGGACGAGCTAACCCGGATCATCGCTAACCGGATACAACTGGATGAAGCGGAACTGGACGAGGATATGAATTTCAAGGATATGGGTGTGGATTCCATCAGCGGCGTCGAGATTGTGCGTGACCTGGGCGAGAGCTTCGGCCTGCAGCTCGATACCATCGATATTTATGATTACTACACCCTTAACCTTCTGGCAGCGCATATCGGGCATAAGCTGGGACCCCTGTCCCAGGCTCCAGAAGCGGAAGTACCGGGAGTATTGGCAGTCTCGGGAACATCATCAGGCACAAGAGGGAGAGCAGCAGCCGGGGCTTCAGGAGGTCTTGCCGGATCAGGAGTAACTGAGTTATCCGCCAACTCTTCTGCCTCGTCGGTTAACCAGGAGGACCGTGATCTGCTGGAGCTGTTGTCCAGGCTGAACGAGGATGAGCTGGATGTGGATGAAGTAGCCCAGTTTTTGGAGGTGTACTATGAGTAACGGCGAGACGATCAAGGACATATTGCAGCAGATCAAAGACCATAAGCTGGAGGCCCGCGAAGGTCTGAGACGTATCCATGAGCTGAAGCAGCGGGGAGATGCGGTTTCCGGTGCAGAGCAGACCCTCTCTCCGGAAGCCGTGGAGCAGCAGGTCAAGGATGTGCTGTGCCGGGTAGTGAAGCTTCAGCCGGAGGAGCTGAGCCATGAGCTTTCTTTTAAGGAAATGGGCATTGATTCGATCAGCAGTGTGGAAATTGTCCGCGATCTGAATGAAGCGCTGCATATCCAGCTTGACGGCATCGTGCTCTATGATTATCCGACCATTCCCGAGCTGGCCCGGTATATGGTAGATGAGATTATGAAGAACAGCGGCACAATGCCGGTGAAGGGAATAAATGCCAATGCTGCGAATGCGAACCCGCAAGAGCAGATACACGAACCTGTCCAATCCCAACGCTTAAACCACAGATATGAATATATGAATGATCTAATCAATCAATTCTCGACAAACAAACCGGCAGCAGCGCCGTCCAAACCGAAAGCGCCATTTAAGGAGCCGATAAAAGCTTCTGAACCAGCCACAGTCTCGCCGCACGCCGCACGATCCCTGAAGCCACTAACCGGGCGTCAGGCCAAGGAGGAACAAGCACCTGCTGCGCAGGTTGCCTTTTCCGCTGGACAACCGGCCTCTGGAGCGCCCAAGCTGACACTGAAAACCGGCGCAGCCCCCATTGCTCCCGCAGCTTCAAGTACAGAGGCTACAGGTAAAATCAAACTGGGCTTTGCCGCCTCCCGCCCTGCGGAAGAACCGGTAAAGATCATGCCGGAAGCTCCACCCGGAGTTTCCGTTGACCAAGCCCCAGCCGCCGCGGCAGAAGGCATTGCGATTGTCGGGTTATCAGGCAGGTTTCCCGGTGCCGCTTCGGCAAGAGAGCTGTGGCGTAATCTCCGTGACGGCGTAGCCAGCACGGGTGAAATTCCCGCCAGCCGGTTCGACATTCAGGCATGGTATGACGAAGACCGGAAAGCGGATCAGAAGACCTATTGCACGGTTGCCGGACTGCTTGACCAAGTGGATGAATTCGATCCGTTGTTCTTCAATATTTCTCCTAAGGAAGCGGAGATTATGGACCCGCAGCAGCGGATTTTTCTGGAGGAGGCCTGGAAGGCGCTGGAGGATGCCGGATATTCCGACCAGGCGGTGCAGGATACCCGCTGCGGCGTATTTGTCGGCTGTGCACCAAGCGATTATACCAAGCATCTGGAAGCGAACCGTCTAAGCAATACCGCAGATGCGTTTACCGGAACTTCTTCGTCGATCCTGGCTGCGCGAATCTCATATTTTCTCAATCTGAAAGGCCCGAGCATTTCAATAGATACCGCCTGTTCCTCGTCGCTGGTTGCCGTACACCAGGCATGTGTCAGCCTCTGGAATGAGGAATGCGACATGGCGCTGGCCGGAGGTATCCGGCTGATGATTACCCCGGACAGCATGGTGCAGAGCAGCCAGATGGAGATTTTGTCAGCGCAGGGCGTATGCAGACCCTTCGATCAGGAAGCAGACGGAACCTTGCTGAGCGAGGGCGCAGGGGTCGTGGTGCTGAAGCCGCTGAAGCAGGCGCTGGAGAACAGGGATCATATCTATGGTGTAATCCGCGGCTCAGGTGTGAATCAGGACGGCCGGACCAATGGCATTACCGCACCGAGCGTGAACTCGCAGATTCAATTGGAGAAAAGGGTGTACGAGAAGTTCCGCATCGATCCGGCCGAGATCAACTATGTCGAAGCGCATGGAACAGGCACCGCTTTGGGTGATCCCATCGAAGTAAAGGCCCTGACCGAAGCGTTCCGCGAATTTACGCAGGACAGCCAGTATTGCGCGCTTGGGTCAGTCAAAGCCAATATCGGACATGCCACTATGGCCGCCGGTGTCGCCGGAATGATCAAAATCCTGCTGTCTCTGAAAAACAGACAAATCCCGCCGCTGATCCACTATAACCGGCTTAATGAGAAGATCCGGCTGGAAGGAAGCCCCTTCTACATCAACACCGAGCTGGTAGATTGGCCGGAGAACAAACGGGGCTCAAGAATGGCTGCAATCAGCGGGTTTGGCTTCAGTGGCACGAACTGCCATATCGTCATCGAAGAATACCGCAGGGGAAGCTTGGAGCTGTAAGAGCGGCCGAAATTCATACATTCATTAGGAAGAGAAGTGGAGGCTAAACAGATGAGTAATAATGGCATACATAGCGGCGAACGCCCTTTTTATCTGTTTCTCTTTTCAGCCAAGACCCGGGAGGGCCTGATTCGGAGACTTGCGGATCTAAAAGAGTGGATCAAGGAAGAGGCGGACGCCAGTACGGATATCGGAAATATCGCCTACACGTTATCCGTCGGCAGAAGCCACTTTCCCGAGCGGGCGGCCGTGATTGCCGTCGATCTGCAGGAGCTGGAAACGGAGCTGCTGAGCACCCTTGAGGCGCTTGCTGCGGATACGGGCAGTGCCTCCCGCGTGCTGCGGCGAAACCAGAACGGGCATGAGGATCAGCGCAGGCTGGACGCGATTGTGGGGAAAAGAATAGCTGACGGGACAAGCGGGGCTCCAGTCTCCCGGCAAGCGCTGGATGAGGCCGCAGGACTGTATATGGAAGGCTGCATTTGCAGCTGGAACGTCTTGTACAGCGATCGCCAATATAACAAAACACCGCTGCCTACTTATCCGTTTCAGAAACACAAGTATTGGCTGGAGCTGAACACGGCAGCGCCTTTAGCTGCAACAGGAGGCGCTGCGGTACAAGCGATAGGCCCGGTGCTGGATAGCAACCAGTCTACGGTGCATGAGCAGTGTTTTGCGAAAAAGCTGACCGGCGCAGAGTTCTACCTGAACGATCATATCGTATCCGGCCATAAGCTGCTTCCGGGTGTGGTTCAGCTGGAGATGGCTTTGTCTGCTGCTGCCGCTTCACTACCGGGTACAACGGTCCGCAGGATAACCGGTGTTGTCTGGGCTTACCCGATCCAACTGGAAGACGGCGAAGCCGCTAAGACTGTGCAGGTGCGCCTATATCCGGGGGAAGCGGAAGCTGAACTAGATTACGAGATTACAAGCCTGTCCGAAGGAAATACGGTCGTTCATAGCCAGGGAAGTATCAGTTATACAGCGGAAGAACCGTCCGGGAGTCTGCTGGACACTCTGGATATTACCGCGCTAAGCCAGGGGAAGACGCGCGTCAGCGGAACCCAAATCTATGACAAGTTCAGAAAACATCAGCTGCTGCTCGGCCCGTCCTTTCAGTCAATAACTGAAATGTTTGCCGGGGAGACAGAAGCGTTAGCTTTCATCGAACTGCCTGCACATTTGCGCGAAGGCTTCAAGGAATTTACGCTGCATCCCACCGTGGTTGACGGAGTACTGGAAGCAGTCATCGGGCTGGTCAGCTCTCAGGAAGAACTGGAGGATGCGGTGGCTCTGCCGTATTCTTTTGACAAGCTGGAAATCTTCGGAAGTCTGCCGGCGAACTGTGTATCCTATGTGAAAAAGCTGGAGTCCGCCAATACCGGCGGTGACCAGGAGTTCGACGTCGTGCTGGCCGACGGGCAGGGCCGGGTCCTGCTGAAGTTCACCCGCTTTGTACTGAAGGTCTTCCATCAGGGAAGACAGCAGAGCACGGAGGAGATGAGCTTTGCCTACGAGTGGAAGGAGAGCGGTACGTCCCTTCCGCAGCAGGATACTATTCAAGGCGATGTGCTCTTATTCACCGGGCAGTCCGAGCTATACAAGGAATTTGCCAAGGCTAATAATCATGCTGATTCAGGGCAGTTAACTATTGTAGAAGCCGGTGCTAAGTATCATCAGGACGGAGAAGCGCATTACCGGATCAACCCGGAGCAGCCGGCCGATTATTCCCGCTTGATTCGTGAATTGAAGAGCAGAGGCTGTACGCTGGAGACCATCGTGTATGAACAGCCGGAGGTCGCTCCTGCTTCTGCCGGGGCCGTTGCCGCCGCAGCTTATCTGCACCAGCTGTATCTGGCCCAGGCGCTGATGGCTGTCCAGGAAAACCGGCATACCCGGGTGATCCAGTTATGCAGGGGCGGGGAGAAAGAGGCTGTACCAACGGAGCTTGGAGCACTGAGAGGATTCAACAAAACGCTCAGGCTGGAGCATTCCAAGCTGCATTTCAGCACGCTGTTCACCGGACAGGCCAGCACGGAGGAGCTGTACCGGATGGTTGCCGCCGAGGTTCGCTCGGCTGACGATGAAGTGCTGTACCAGCAGGGAGGAAGATATGTTCATACACTCAAGGAGATCGCTCTGCCTGAGAAGGAAGCCGCGCGGGATATCCTCCGGCCACAGGGCGTGTACCTCATTACAGGCGGACTGGGCAAGCTGGGGCTGATTGTGGCGGAGCATCTTGCCGGTCAGGTTCAGGCCATGCTTGTGCTGATCGGCAGATCCGCACTTCAGCCGGGGCAGGAACAGCAAATCTCCCGTTTACAGAAGCTCGGGGCAGAAGTGCTGTACGTTCAGACGGATATTTCGCAGGAACAGGCAGCAGCAGCGGCTGTTGCCGAAGCAAGGAGCCGGTTCGGCAGCCTGCATGGCATCATTCATGCGGCGGGAGTCACCCGCGATGCACTTATCCAGGTGAAGGACGCGGAGCAGGCCGGCGAAGTGCTTGGGGCAAAGGTCCAGGGGCTGATCTATCTCGACCAGGCAACGCAGGAGGATAAGCTGGATTTCATAGCAGCATTCTCCTCAATAGCTGCGGTCACGGGAAATACTGGGCAGAGTGATTACGCGTATGCCAATGCTTTTATGGACGAATATATGTTGTCCCGACATGCCTTGGTGCGATCGGGTCACAGATACGGAAAATCCATCTCCATCAACTGGCAGCTCTGGAAAGACGGGGGGATGCAGGTGGAGGAACAGACTCTCTTGTTCTTCCGGAATACCGTGGGTCTGAAACCGCTGGAGACTGCGGCGGGACTGGGCTATTTCGAGGCAATCCTGAACGGGAATGTACCACAAATATTGCCGCTTCAGGCAAACCGCAAGAAAATCAGCGGCATTCTGGGCCTTGAATCAGCGGCTTCCGGTGCAGCTATAACCGGAGAAGGAGCCGGTCTCCGGGCAAATCTGGCGGCCGACTTACTGGAGCAGACTCAGCAAGCCATCACCGGAGTCATCAGCCGCTTGATGAAGCTGGATGAAGCTGTTATTCATCCCGATCAAGATTTGGGCGAATACGGTATGAGTTCCATTACGTTCACTGATGCCGCAGGTGCGGTCAATGATACGTTCCAGGTACGGATGACGCCGGCGGTCTTTTTTGAATATCCGACGGTCCGTGCATTATCTGCCCATCTGGCGGAGAGCTATCCGGACGAGTTGGTTGAATATTTCAGTCAAGGAGCCACGCAGGCAGCCCCAGCCGCTGTTGATTATGAACCGGTTAAGGCGGGGGCCTCCGGCACGAAGGCCCGACAAGGGTGGAAGGTTCCTCAGCCGGAGTCAGCCGGAGCCGTCAAACGCGAGCCGGTTGCCATTATCGGGATCAGTGGAGCTATGCCTGAGTCGAGGGATCTGGAGACATTCTGGGAGCAGCTGCGGCAGCAGAAGGATCTGATCTCGGAGATTCCCGGCGACCGTTGGGATATTCAGGAACTGAACCGGCTGAAGGGCCGCGGCCCGGACAAGCCGATCTCCGGCTGGGGCGGCTTCATGAAGGACGTCGACAAGTTTGACCCGGGCTTCTTCGGCATTAACCCGCGTGAAGCCGATCTGATGGACCCGCAGCAGCGGATATTCCTGGAAACCGTGTGGTCTACCCTTGAGGATGCCGGATATAAGGCTTCGGCGCTGTCAGGCAAGAAGGTGGGGCTGTTCGTCGGGGTCTCTACGAATGATTACAGCACTCTTCTGCAGGACAACGACATCGAAATTGAAGCTTATTCTTCCACA
The DNA here is from genome assembly GCF_000802655.2 of Paenibacillus sp. IHB B 3415. Taxonomy (NCBI): domain Bacteria; kingdom Bacillati; phylum Bacillota; class Bacilli; order Caryophanales; family Paenibacillaceae; genus Paenibacillus; species Paenibacillus sp. IHB B 3415. Next base: position 62,821 of record NZ_JUEI01000002.1, read on the forward strand.
GGCAGCTCTCACTGCGTACTCGCCAACCGGATTTCTTACCTGCTCAATTTCCGCGGCCCGAGCGAGCCGATTGATACGGCCTGCTCCAGCTCTCTGGTGGCCGTGCACCGGGCGGTGGAGAGTATTCAGAACGGCGACTGCGAACAGGCGATTGCCGGCGGTGTGAACGTGATTGCCGCACCAACCCTGCACATCTCCTTCAGCCGGGCAGGCATGCTGTCACCGGACGGACGCTGCAAAACCTTCGATCAAAGCGCTAACGGCTATGTGCGCGGAGAAGGTGCAGGAGCTGTTCTACTCAAGCCGTTAAGCCAGGCCGAAGCGGACGGGGATTATATTTATGCGGTCATCAAAGGAACAGCGATCAACCATGGCGGCAAGGTCAGCTCGCTGACGGTGCCGAATCCGAAGGCACAGGCAGAGGTGCTGGTGGAAGCCTATGATAAAGCCGGCATTTCCCCGGATACCATCGGTTATATCGAAGCGCATGGCACCGGTACCAGCCTGGGTGACCCGGTGGAGATCAATGCGCTGAAAAGTGCTTTTAAAGAGCTGTATCACAGACGCGGAATCCCGGTGAGCCGGGAGCAGTACTGCGGACTGGGTGCGGTCAAGACCAATATCGGCCACCTGGAGGCCGCCGCAGGCATTGCCGGAATCCTGAAGGTTGTGCTGGCGATGAAGCATAAGACCTTGCCGGGCAACGTTCACTTTAACCAGCTGAATCCGTATATCGAGCTTGAGCATTCGCCTTTTTATATCGTGGAGAAGACGCAGGAATGGACAGCGCTTGAAGGTGTGCCAAGACGGGCAGGGGTCAGCTCCTTTGGCTTCGGCGGAGTCAACGCCCATGTGGTATTGGAGGATTATACGCCTGCAGCCGCAATGGATTCTTCCGGTTCTGGTTCCGGGCAATCCGGGGAGTCGGGGCAGGGCAACGTGATCATCCTGTCCGCCAAGACCAAGCCCCAGCTTCAGCAAAAAGTGCAGCAGCTTCTCAGCTACCTGACGCTTCATGGTGATAAGGAAGAGCTTACGCTGCATAACATCGCCTTCACGCTGCAGACAGGAAGAGAAGAAATGGCGGAGCGGATGGCTTTTGCCGCCGCCGGCAAGGAGGAGCTGGTGAACATTCTGCGCAGCTGCCTCGCCGGGCCGGAACAAGCCTATGCAGTGTGCTACGGTCAGGTATCCGCACAGCCTGCGGCTGCACCATCGCTGTCCGCCAAAGCCGGAGACCGGTTATCGGCGCAGCCGGTTACAGCCTTGGAGCTTTCGGAGCTGCCTGAACACTGGACCTCCGGAGAGGCCGTGGACTGGAGCCGCCTGTATGTGAACCGGAAGGGCAGACGCATTCCGCTGCCGGTGTATCCTTTTGCCAGAGAAATCTGCTGGGTCCGTAAAAATACACGCCGTATCACTCCCAAGCTGTCTTCCGCAGAAACGGCTGCCGCCGTACTCCATCCGATGGTTGACAGCAATGTCTCCACTATGGAAGAGGAGAAATTCCGAACGGTGCTGCGGCTGGATCAGTTTTTTGTGAAGGATCACGTGGTCGGCGGGAAGGTTCTTCTGCCTGGTGTAGCCTATCTGGAAATGGTACGAGCCGCCGCCGCCCTGGCCGGAATCACCCCGGTTACGGGGCTGAAGAACGTCAGATGGATCAAGGCGGTTGAGCTGGAGGAAGATCGGAAGGAAATTTACACCTCTTTCGGGCTTGTTGAATCAGGAGAGCTGGAGTACCGGGTGTTCAGCGAAGCCGGGGATCAGCGCATTCTGCATTCCTCGGGGATTATTTTGCGGGAGACGCCGGCTTCCGCCCAAACGCTGGAGATTGGGAAGATCAAGGAGAGAAGTACATCCACCTTCGATCATGCACAGTGTTATGACCATATCTTCAAGGGCGTCGGCTTCGATTATGGCCCTGCTTTCCGGGTGACGAAGACTGCTTACTGCTCTGTAGAGGAAGGCTTGTCCGAAATTTCTCTGCCGGAGCATCTTGAGGCGGATTACGCCGACTATGTGCTGCATCCGTCGATCATCGACGGTGCGGTGCGGTCGCTCTCCTGGGCAGGAAGCCGCAGCGATGAGGACTTGACGCTCCGGGTGCCGTTCGCCCTGGACCGTATGGAGCTGGTCGGTGAGGTTCCCCGGCAGTGCTACGCCTATGCGAAGCCCGCAGAGGGGGCAACCGGCACGGATAATGAGGGAACGCGGAAGTATGATATCCGGATTACCGACATGGAAGGCCAAGAGGTTGTGCGGCTGTTCGGTTTCTCGATCAAGCAGTACGCCACAGCCAAAGGAGCCGCACCCGGGCAAGCTGCCGGTTTATCGCTGTATGCGCCGGAATGGGTAGAGGCTGCTCTGCCGCAGGAAACCGCTGCGCTGTCCTCTATTATAGTGTTCGGCTCAGCGGCTTTGGCCGATTCTATCCGGGAGCAGGCTACGCAGCAAGGCTTGGCGCCAGACCGCTGCATTCAGGTTCAGGCCGGGGCCGGATATGCCCGGATGAGCAGCACAGAGTATGTGATCAACCCGGGACAGGCAGCGGATTACCTCCGGTTACTGGAAGCTTTGAGCACTCAAGGCGTGGAGCTACAGCATATTGTGCATGGCTGGAATGTGAATGCCGATGCCGGTGCCGGGGTTGGGGCTGCGCTGGAAGATACGGGAAGTCTGCAAGAAGGGCTGGCGGAATTTCTTGAGGCGCAAATGGATCAAGGGCTGTATTCACTGCTGCATCTCTTGCAGGCGGTGGCCGCTTCGAAACCAAAGTCCAGAATCAGATGCTTATATGCCTATGACAGTGCAGAACATGTGCTGTCGCCGCTGAATGAAATGGCTGCCGGATTGGCCCATTCGATCTCTGCCGATCATCCGTTGTTCCAACTGAGTCTTGTTCAGCTAAATGCAGAGGCACCGGCAGAAGCCGCAGAGCGGTTGGTCCAAGAATTACTGCCGCCGCAGCTTGCCAGCGGTACAGAAATCAGATACGACGGCGGAGCACGTTATCTGCGGAAGCTCCTTCCGCAGCCTATGCTTCACCAGGCCGAAGAATCCAGGTTCATCAGAGGCGGTGTCTATATTATTACCGGCGGCACCGGAGTACTCGGCATGCTGGTGGCGGCTGAACTGGCCGCTACGGTTCAAGCCAGGCTGGTGCTGGCCGGAAGGCAGCCGGTGGATGCGGCCATTCAGGCGAAGCTGGAGCATTTGGCGGGTCTTGGCGCAGAAGCGGTCTACCTTCAGGCCGATATTGCCGACATGGGCGGCGCAGTCCGGTTAATCGGACAAGCCAAAGCTCGCTTCGGCGGGATTAACGGCATCCTTCATTGTGCCGGAATCGGCGAGACGGTAAAGGCAGCGGAGAGCAGCAAAGCAGGCTTTGCCCGCATTCTCGGCCCCAAAGTCAGCGGGACCCTGAATCTGGATCTGGCCAGCAAGGCTGAAGCGCTGGATTTGTTCATCCTGTTCTCGTCCACCTCTGCACAGATCGGGGATATGGGAGCGGGCAGCTATGCGGCTGCCAATAGCTTCATGGACCGCTTTGCCGTCTATCGTGACCGTCTTGCCGCACAGCATCAGCGGCAGGGCAAGACCGTATCCATCAACTGGCCGCTCTGGCAGGATGGAAGATATCAGGTTGCCGCAGCCCAGCAGCAGGTGCTGGCCGATTATTACGGCATGCACCTGCTGGACAGCAGAGCAGGGCTGAATATCCTGGAGGCTGTGCTGAAAGAGGATGCCGTGCAGGCCTTCGTCGGCTACGGCGATCCGAACAAAATCGCCCGGGCGCTCGGTATAAGCGGAGCTGTTCAAGCTGGTCAGGCGGACACAGCGGCGCAGTCAGCAAGCAGCACCGTTGACAGCGGGGAACTGCTGGTACGGACGCAGGCTTATCTTGTCAGCCTGCTTGCCAAGACTCTGGGCATCTCCAGGGACCGGATCGGCCAGGCTTCGCCGCTGGATGCCTTTGGTCTGGATTCGATCATGATTCTGGAGCTGAATGAGTCGCTCCAGCGCGATTTCAGCGGACTGCCGACCACATTATTTTACGAATATAACACGGTAGAATCGCTTGCCGGTTACTTCACCGGGCATTACGGAGCACAGCTTGCTTCCCTATTGAAGCTTGAGCAGCCGCAGAACCCGGAGGCGGTGAAGCCGCCGGTAAACTTGTCGGTAAATCCGCAGGGCGGACGCTTCCTGCCGAAGGCAGGGGAGGCAGTACCGCCGGTAAGAAACGCGGTGAACAACGGCGGTATGGATATTGCGGTTATCGGCATGGATGGCAGATTCCCGATGGCGGGCAATATCTCCGAGCTGTGGGACAACCTGAGAGAAGGCCGGGACTGTATTACCGAAATTCCCGCTGACCGCTGGGATTACACGCGGGACTACGATGCGGAGAAGGGCAAGAAGGGCAAAATCTACACCAAATACGGCGGTTTTATCGACGATGTGGACAAATTCGATCCGTTATTCTTCCAAATGACACCGCGCGATGCCCAGTTGACGGACCCGCAGGAACGGTTGTTTCTGGAATGCGCCTACCACACCGTCGAGGATGCCGGATACACCAGGGAGAAGCTCGCCCGCTCCAAGGTCGGAGTTTTTGTCGGCGTCATGTATGGCCATTATCAGCTTATCGGCACGGAAGGCTACGCCTCAGGCAATCTGGTAGCGCCTAACTCGTCCTTCGCATCCATCGCCAACAGGGTGTCGTACTTGTTCAACTTCCAGGGGCCGAGCATGGCGGTTGATACCATGTGCTCCTCCTCGCTGACCGCGATTCATCTGGCCTGCGAGAGTATCCGCAGCGGTGAGAGCGAGGCTGCGCTTGCCGGAGGCGTCAATGTGACGATCCACCGCAACAAATACGTGTTCCTGTGCAGCCAGCGCTTCGCCTCGAGCGAAGGCAAATGCCGGGCCTTCGGCGAAGGCGGAGACGGTTATGTGGCCAGTGAAGGCGTGGGGGCAATTCTGCTCAAGCCGCTCAGCAAGGCCATAGAAGACGGAGATCATATCTACGGAGTCATCAAGGGCACGGCAGTGAATTCCGGCGGCAAAACCAGCGGCTACACCGTGCCGAATCCGGGTGCCCAGGCTGCAGCTATTGCCGAGGCCCTCCGCAAGTCGGGCGTACATCCCAGAACAATCACCAGTCTCGAAGCGCATGGCACCGGGACCTCCCTGGGCGACCCGATTGAAATTGCCGGACTGTCCAAGGCGTTCGGCCAGTACACGGACGAGAAGCAGTTCTGCTCGATTAGCTCGGTCAAATCGAATATCGGACACCTGGAATCTGCCGCCGGGATTGCCTCAGTAGCCAAGGTCATGCTGCAGATGAAGCACCGGATGCTCGCACCGTCGATTCATACGGAGGAACTGAACAGCGGCATCCGTTTCGAGGATACGCCGTTCTATGTGCAGCGCAGCCTGGACCGCTGGGAGCAAGCTCCGGGCAGCGGAGAGATGCGCAGAGCCGGCATCAGCTCCTTCGGGGCAGGCGGAGCCAACGTGCACCTGATTGCCGAAGAATACGTACCGGCGCAGGCCGCTGCAGAAATCGCCGGAAGCAAGCTAATCGTATTGTCTGCCAAGAACCGGGAACGTCTCATGGAGAAGATTCATGAGCTGCACCGTTTCCTGGAAGCACCGCTTCCGGGAGAATACACACTGGCAAATATCGCCTACACGCTGAGCACAGGCCGGGAGGAAATGGAGGAACGGCTGGCTTTTGCCGCCTCGACACTGGATGAACTGAAGTCAGCCCTGCAAGCTATTGCGGCAGGTGTTGTCCAAGACGGGGTACACCAAGGAAATTCGGCGGCGGCGCTAACGAACGGAGCCGCGATTCTCGGGAATGACCCCGAGGATATCGCTTATATCGCCGCGCTGGCCCGCAAGAATCAGCTGGAACGGATCGCGAAGCTATGGGTCCTCGGCACGCCGATTGACTGGAGTCTGCTCTTTGCAGGCTATAAACCGCAGAAGGTTTCCCTGCCGCTGTATCCTTTTGCCAGAGAAAGATATTGGCTGGAGAACACGGGAAGCGGCAGCACGGGAACAGCTGTAACTGCAGCGAACGGACAAGCGGGGAACGGGCTAATGCCTGAAGGGCGGCTCTCCCTGCACCCGCTGCATCCGCTGGTGGATGTCAATATCTCCACACTGCGCGAGCAGCGGTTCCGCAAGCGTCTCTCTGTGGAGCAGTTCTACCTGCGGGATCATATCGTTGCGGAGCAGATGCTGCTGCCCGGGGTCGCTTACATTGAGATGGCCAGAGCTGCAGGTGAAATCGCTGCCGAAGCCACGGTCAGCGCGGTCCGGGACATTGTCTGGCTGAAGCCGGTGGTGATGACAGAGGATTCCATGGACCTGGATATCGTTCTGGAGCCTGAAGGGGAGGCCGTGCATTATGAAATCTTCAGTAATGCCCGGAGCGGCAAGGTTGTACATTCCAGAGGCGTTCTGGAATTCGCTGAGGTGCCTGCATCCCGGAGAAGCCGGAGTCTGGACCTGGATGGAATCAAGGGCCGCTGCCCGGGCCGCAAGGATAAATACGAATGCTACCAGCATGTATTCAAAGGAATTGGCTTCGATTACGGTCCTTCCTTCCAGGTGACAGAAGAGGTGCTGAGCGGGAAGGAAGAGACGCTGGCCCGCTTGTCCCTGAACGAGGCCTACAGAGCCGCATTGCCTGAATTTGTACTTCACCCGGCGTTATTCGACGGGGCGGTACGCTCGGTGGCCGCAGGCAGGGATGAAGCAGGCAGAGCCACGCACATTCCGTTCTCGATGGGGAACATCGGGATATTCGCACCGATTCCTGCCGACTGCTATGTGTACACCCGGGTGAAGGAGCAGCCGGGAGAGAACAACCAGGGACTGAACATTTTTGATATTGCCATTCTCGACCTGGACGGCCATGAAGTGGTCAGAATCGAGGATTTCATCGTCCGGCCGTTTGCCGGTAAGCCGGAAGGCCGTCGCCCGGAGGAGGAGATATTCTACTATACTCCGGTCTATGAGAATGAGGCGCTTGTCCCGGTAATGGGCACAGAGCGGCGGAATGTTCTGATCTTTGGCGAACCGGCAGGCGGCGGGGGCAACGGTGATAAGGATGCCACTCATCCGCCGCTGCACATGATGCCAAGCGGAGCAGGCGGCTGCGTCTGGATTACACCGCATACGGAATACCGGCCACGTCAGGGAAATCATATGGCGATTAACCCGCAGAGGGAAGCGGATTATGTGAGACTGCTGCAGGAGCTGCGGGAGAGCAGCTTTGACGCCACCCATGTCCTGCATCAGTGGGCAGGAGCGGCAGCGCCGCTGCCGCTGACTGCGCTAAGTGATGACACGATCCAGCCTGTGCTGACACAGATGCTGGAGAACGGCGTATTTTCCGTCGTCTCACTGTTCAAAGCCTTCGTCCAGGTATACGGACAGCAGCCGCTGAAGCTGCTGTTCATCTACCGGACAGACCAGGGAGCCTTCTCGGCTCCTCATGAACTGCTTGCCAGCTTCGCGAAGTCGATTGTAACGCTGCACCATAAGTTCCAGATTGCCAGCGTATCGGCGGATGACCATACAATCAACGGTGCGGGCTTCCAGGAAAGACTTTATCAGGAGCTGTTCTCTTCAGAGAACACAGGTCATGCGGATATCCGTTATACCGGAGGACAGCGGCAGGTGCGGAAGATCAGACTGCTGGAGCATGGCGGCAGGAAGACGGCTGCTGCATCCCCCGTGACTTTTAAAGAGAACGGTGTGTATCTGATTCCGGGCGGTACAGGCGCGCTGGGCATGATTTTTGCCAGATATCTTGCCCGCACTTACCGGGCCACCGTTATTTGCACCGGCAGACAGCCGGCAAGTGAGCGGACGGATGTCTTCATGGCGGAGCTGGAGCGGCTTGGAGGAGAGGGACGTTATCTTCAAGGCGATATCGCAAGCGCCGGGGATGTGAAGAAGATCATGGGCATCATCAAGAACGAGTTCGGCGTGCTTGACGGCATCATCCACTGTGCAGGCCAGGGCGGATCAGTACCAGTAACAGAAGCGGACCGCGCGGCAGGCCGGGAGATCATGAATTCCAAGGTACAAGGCTTGATCCACCTGGATCTGTTCAGTACGGATTTTGATCTCGGTTTTCTGATCCTCTTTTCCTCCATTTCGGTGGAGCTGGGTGATCTGGGCGTCGGTTATTATGCCATGGCCAACAGCTTCATGGACCGTTATGCACGGCTCAGAAATGAATCAGTGTCACAAGGGAAGCGCAAGGGCCAGACGATTTCGGTCAATTGGCCGCTGTGGAAGGATGGGGGATTTGAAATTCCCGAGAGCGAGTCGGCATTCTATTCCAGCTACCTGGGCATGAGCATGATGGATGAAGATACGGGCATCCGGGCTTTTGAAGCCGTCTGCCAGGCGGGCAGCGGCAATATCATAGTTGCTGCGGGGAACAAGCCCAAGATTGATCATGCGTTCAAGCTGGAAAAAAACACACCGGTGCAAGAAGTTCCGCTAGAGGACAAGGAGGCCATTGTTGACCTGCTGACCCGGCTGCAGGCCGGAGAGATGAGCGAAGCGGAAGTGGAACAGTGGATGGGGGGCCTACGATGAGTGACGCAAACCTGGAAATGGGCAGAATTCTGGAGCAGATCAAGCGGGGAGAGATAGACCCCGAGCAGGGCTATACGCTGATCCGTCAGCTGAAAAGCCAGCCCGCAGTGCCAGCAGACACCAAGCGGACAACCGGATCAAAAGCAGAGGCACAGGGAGGCCAGGGGCTGCATGACTATGCTGTCCAGTATTTGAAGGGGCTGCTCTCGCAGGTCATTGGTCTGGAGACAGACCGGATCAATGCGGGGCAGAGCCTTGAGGAGTACGGGGTGGATTCGGTGGCGATTATGGAGATCAACTCGCTGCTGGACAAGGATTTCCCGAATCTTCCGAAGACGTTGATGTTCGAATACGGTAACTTGGCTGAGCTTGCCGGGTATTTTGTACAGAATCAGCGGGAGCTGCTGGAAGGGCAGGCCGGGTATCGGCAGACCCGCGAGAATCACCAGGCAGCTAAGCCCGCCGTACCGGCGGCCCCCAGGCAGCTAAGCCCGCCGTACCGGCGGCAGACCTTGCACCGGTCCAGAAGAAGACTGATGAACCTTCGAAGAAATACAGATCCTTCGTGACGCCCGGCAAGAGCCGGGACCAGGGAGATGAGCAGGCTCATCCGGCAAAGGACGAGGGGATTGCGATCATTGGCATCAGCGGCGCTTTTCCGGGTGCCCGCAATCTGGATGAATTCTGGAATAATCTGAAGAACGGTGTGGACTGCATTTCCGAGATTCCGCCACAGCGGTGGGATCACAGCCGATTCTACGATCCGGAGAAAGGCAAGAAAGGCAAAGTGTACAGCAAATGGGGCGGTTTTATCGACGAATATAACTGCTTTGATCCGCTGTTTTTTCAGCTGACGCCAAGGGATGCGGAGCAGCTAGACCCGCAGGAACGCCTTTTCCTGGAGAGTGCACACAGCGCTATTGAGGATGGCGGCTATACCCGGCAATCCCTGTGGAACAGTAAGACAGGTGTGTTCGTCGGTGTCATGTACGGCCACTATCAATTGTACGGAGCGGAGGAGACCGCCAAAGGAAATACCCTGACACTCAGCTCGTCGTATGCCTCCATCGCCAACCGGGTGTCCTATTTCTTTAATTGGAACGGGCCCAGCATTGCGCTGGATACGATGTGTTCCTCGTCGCTTACCGCGCTGCATCTCGCCTGTGAGAGCATTTACCGGGGAGACAGCGAGATTGCGATCGCGGGGGGAGTGAATGTCACCATTCACCCGGATAAGTATCTGTTCCTCTGCAATCAGCGGTTCGCCTCGAGTGAAGGCAAATGCCGCGCCTTCGGCAGCGGCGGAGACGGGTATGTGCCCGGCGAAGGGGTGGGTGCACTGCTGCTGAAGCCGCTCGCCAAAGCAATGGAGGACGGAGACAACATCTATGGGGTGATCCGGGGAACCTCGATTAACCATGGCGGCAAGACGAACGGCTACACCGTTCCCAATCCGAATGCGCAGTCGAATATTATCGCGGAGGCGCTGCGCAAATCGGGCGTCCATCCACGGCATATCAGCTATATGGAGGCACATGGAACGGGAACCGCGCTCGGTGATCCGATAGAGATCAGCGGCTTGACCAAAGCCTTCAGAACCCGGACGGCAGATAACCAGTACTGCGCGATCGGCTCGGTCAAAAGCAATGTCGGTCATCTGGAATCAGCGGCCGGGGTGGTCTCCATCATTAAGGTGCTGCTGCAAATGAAGCATAAGCAGCTTGTACCCTCGCTCCATTCCGAGGTGCTGAATCCGAATATTAACTTTGCGGAGACCCCTTTCTATGTTCAGCGCCGCCTGGAAGAGTGGAAGCCTGCCGTTATTGAAGAGGGGGGCGTGTCCAGGGAATGCCCGCGTTACGCGGCGGTAAGCTCATTCGGCGCAGGCGGCACGAACGTGCATGTCATCCTGGAGGAATACAAGGGGAAGCCTGAAAGTGTCTTGTCCGCACCGCACATTGACCGCGGCTGCGGGCCGTACATCTTTATTTTATCCGCCAAAAACAAGGACCGGCTGAACGCTTATGCCAAGCATGTCCTTGATTACATTGATCTGCACACGGTTTGGCAGGGAAATGCGCGGGAAGAGATCAGCAGCACTGCACTTAAAAAATATGTGATCGCCGACATCACCGCCTGCTTCCTGCAATCGGCCCTCCTGCCTGCATACATCAGCGCCCAGGAGGCCATTGAGGAATATGGCCTGTCCAAAGAAGAGCTGATGGCTGCTGCGGACGCTCTTTATGAAGCTTATCCGGTCCGGCTGCCTATGGGCCTCCTGACGGGCAGCGCCACGATTGAAGGCATTGCCGGTCATCTGCTGGAGCAGCTGGGTTCAGCAGCCATTGCGGCCAGACATGGACTTGGAGCGGGAACGGCAGAATCAACGGAAGATGTGGAAAGCTCAATAGATACGAACCGCTCCGCCGCCTATGATTTCCGCCTGGAAGAGCTGATCTATACGCTTCAGGTTGGCCGGGAGCCCATGGAAGAAAGACTTGCGATCGTGGTATCCGGTACGCAGGAGCTGAGGGAGAAGCTGAGCCATTTCCTGGCCGGCAGCCGCAAAGTCTCCGAGGTCTATGCGGGAAATATCAGCTCCGGCAGCGAGATCCGCGATGTTTTCAGGGAAAGTGAGGAAGGGGAAGCCTTCCTGCTGTCCCTGGTGCAGTCCGGCAAGCTGAGCCAGCTCTGCAGATTGTGGATTAGCGGGGTGAGCTTCAACTGGCAGCTGCTGTATGCGCAGAGCAAGCCGGGCAGAATCTCCTTACCGACTTATCCGTTCGACCGGACACGCTACTGGTATAACTCGACGGAAGCCGCTGCAGCAGTATACAGCAGCAAACCCGCAGCCCTGGCGGCGGTCATCGACTCCAATGAATCGGTATTTGAGGAGCAATGCTACAAAAAAAGCTTAAGCGCAGCCGATGCCTACCTGCGCGATCATGTGGTCCAAGGCCGGATGGTGCTGCCGGGAGTGGTCTATCTCGAAATGGCCTGGCGGGCAGGGGCGCTCTCCAGCCGGGAGTGGAAGGTGGAGTCGGTTACCGATGTGAAATGGCGCAGAACGCTGGAGCTGCCGGCGGACAAGGATGTCCAGGACATCTTTGTGGGGCTGGTTACCCAGGAAGACGGGATCGGAGCCAGCATCTATTCCCTGAACGGGAACGGTCAAAGAGTACTGCACTGCACCTGTACGGTGAATTATACGGACGGTGAAGCCGAAGCCGCGGATGTGGATGCTGTGGATATTCCGCACATCCTCCAAACAGCCAGCCGCACCCTTTACCGCGAAGACTGTTATGAGCTGTTCTCGGCTCACGGAATGAAATACGGCCCGAATCTGCGGACCATTGAAGAGGTATATACCGGGGATCACGGCACCTTGTCCAAGCTGACACTGCCGGTAAACACGCAAATGCCGCTTCAGGAATATATCCTGCATCCCGGATTTGCCGACGGAGCGATGCAGACAGCATTGTATTCGGTGCTCAGCGGCCAGCGGCAGAATGGAACCTTTGTCCCGTTTGCCTTGCAGACTGTAGAGGTCTACAGACCGTTGACACCTGTGAGCTATTGTCTGGTTGCGTCTGCCGCTTATGCGAAGGAGCAGGATATGCAGTTCGATTTGCTGCTGCTTGACAGCTCAGGCCTGCCGGCGGTGCGTTTCTCCTGTCTTTCAGGAAGAGATTTGACGTCTTCGGCGCAGAACACGAGGGCGGCGGAAGCAGAATCGGCTGCTTTGGCGGGGACTGCGCTGCTGGATGAGATGCTGACCAAGCTGCTGGCCGGAGAAGCCGGGGTAGACGAAGTTGAGAGAATGCTGGGGGGAATCTAAGTGAGAGCAATTATTGAAAGGATCGCCAGCGGAGCCATCTCCAAGGAGGAAGGCCTCCGGCAGATTGCGGCGCTTAAGCGCTCGGATAAGCAAGTGCGCCTAACCTTCACCAAGACTTTGGCGGAACAGCCGCTTACAGACCTTAAAGGGGATTCTCTCGGACATGTGCTCGTTCTGGCAGCCGATAGGGAGCTTGAGCCCAAGCTGCGCGGCCAGTTTGCCTCCTTGTTCCAGTCACTTACGTTTGTGACGGCGGAAGAAGCCGGCACCGGGGCGGAAACAGGTCAGGACAGGCTTCCTTTGCAGGATCAGGAGGATTATACACGGCTGCTGTCCGGCCTGGAGCGGCAAGGACGTTTTCCCGGCAGCATTCTTCATCTCCTGTCCCAGGAGGAAGTGGCCGATGGAGAGGCAGATGCTGCCATGGAGAGCGGCGTATATTCAATGTTTGCGCTGACCAAAGCCCTTCTGTCCTTCAAAAAACGCGCAAAGGTTAATATCCTGTTCCAATATAAACAAGCGGAGAATCATGCGGTGCATGCTGCACTGGACGGTTTTGTGAAAAGTGTCATGATCGAGAACCCCGGCCTGCTGTACAAGACGGTATCCACAGATCTCGGTCGCGAAGCTTTTGACCCGCAACTGCTGGAGCAGCTGCTGCTGGAGCTGGGCTCCATGCAGAATGGCCACCGGGAAATCCATTACCGGGGTTCCCGGCGTTATGTGCCGGTTCTTGAACGGTATACTGCTCCGGCAGATCACGTCCCTGTACGGCAGCAAAGTCCCGCAGCTCATCCGGTCTACCTCATCACAGGCGGGCTGGGTGCGCTCGGCTGCACGCTGGCCCGTCATTTGGCGGATACCTGTTCAGCCAGCCTTATTCTAACCGGAAGAACGCCGCTGAACCGTTCGCTGGAAGAGAAGCTGCAGGCGCTGCACAGAAACGGCAATCAGGTGAGGTATGTCCGTGCCGACGTGGCAAGTCCAGCCGATACCCTGGCGCTGCTCTCCGAAGTCAAAGCCGGCTTCCCCCGGCTTCATGGCATCCTGCACTGTGCCGGAATGACCAGCGATTCCTTCATCCTGCATAAGGAGCGGGAAGAGCTTGAACGGGTGCTGGCCGCGAAAGTTGCCGGTACACAGAACCTGTATGAGGCGTTTGGGCAAGAGCCGCTGGAGTTCATGCTGCTGTTCTCCTCCATCTCCGCCGTGACCGGCAATGTGGGGCAATGCGATTATGCTTACGCTAACAGCTTCATGGACCATTTTGCCAATGAAAAAAGAGCCGCTGCCGGTGTAAACATCCTCTCCGTCAACTGGCCGCTGTGGCAGGAGGGCGGGATGATGACGACAGCGGACAGCCTGGACATTATGCGGAGGAACCTTGGGATATCGGTCCTGCCTACGGCCGAGGGACTGGATGCATTCGATAGGCTCAGCCGCCAAATGGTGGAGAATGCCTTAGTACTCTATGGTGATGCTGCACGGATAGAGCAAGCGGTAGAGGCAATCAATTATCCGCAGCAGGGGGACAAGCCAAGGGCTGACACGGCGGTTGCCGGTGGCGGAGCTGTATTATTGCCTGAAGCAGCACCCGCTATATCTATAGATACGGAGGCGCTGAAGCAAGGCGCGGAGCAATATTTGAAGAGTATTTTCATCAAAGTCACCAAAATCCCGCCGCATGCGCTGGGCCTGGATGATTCGTTCGAGAAGATCGGCTTTGATTCCATTATGGCGATGAGCATCAACGAGGAGCTGGAGGCCAGCTTCGGCGAGCTTTCCAAAACGCTGTTGTTCGAATACCAGACGCTGCGGGAATTGAGCGAATATTTCACTGAGCAGCACAGGGAGGTACTCGCCGGTCTGATTGAACCTCCGGCCCCCAAAAAGGCTGCTGCGCCGCAGGCCCTTCGCCCGGATGCGACTCCGCAGCTCCCTGGCAAAACGCCTATTCCGCCTAAGCGGATTCAGCCTTCCGCAAACGCGGGGCAAGCTGCCAGGCAGCGGGACCGCAGCCGGGTGAATGAAGATATTGCGATCGTTGGCGTCAGCGGGAAATTCCCGATGTCCCCGGATCTGCAAGCCTTCTGGAATAACCTGCTGCAGGCGCAGGACTGCATTACCGAGATTCCCGCAGACCGCTGGAGCATTGACGAATATTACACTACCGATAAGAACCAGCTCGGAAAAATGTACTGCAAATGGGGCGGCTTCCTTGATGATGTAGACCGCTTTGACGCTTTGTTCTTCAATATTTCGCCCCGGGAAGCGGAGATTATGGACCCGCAGGAGCGGCTGTTCCTGGAGTGCGCCTACAGTGCCATTGAGGATGCCGGATATACACGTGATACGCTGGGCAGCCGCAAGGTCGGTGTTTTTGCCGGTGTGATGTATGGCCAGTATCAGCTCCTGGATGCCGAGATTGACGGCAATAAAATCGCCTTATCCTCCGTCTATGCGTCGATTGCCAACCGGGTGTCCTATCATCTCAACCTGAATGGACCGAGTATCGCACTGGATACGATGTGTTCCTCGTCGCTCACTTCGATCCATCTTGCCTGTGACAGCATCCGCCGGGGCGAGAGCGATTTTGCCATCGCAGGGGGCGTGAATGTCTCCATTCATCCCGATAAATACATATTCCTAAGCCAGCAGAAGTTCGCGGCCAGTGATGGGCGGTGCAGAAGCTTCGGTGAAGGCGGAGACGGATATGTTCCCGGGGAAGGCGTTGGCGCTGTTCTACTGAAAACGGTGGACCGGGCAGTACAGGATGGCGATCATATCTATGCCGTAATCAAAGCCAGCTCCATCAACCATGGCGGCAAAACCACAGGCTATACCGTGCCGAATCCGTCCATGCAGGGTGCGGTGATCCAGGAGACCTTGCAGGCTGCTGGGATTCATCCGCGTACGGTCAATTATATTGAAGCCCATGGCACAGGAACCTCGCTCGGTGATCCGATTGAAGTCAGCGGACTGGTCAAGGCCTTCAAGGAGGGGACAGGCGACAAGCAGTTTTGTGCCATCGGCTCAGTGAAGTCCAACATCGGACACTGCGAATCTGCAGCCGGGATCGCGGCCATCACCAAGGTGCTGCTGCAAATGAAGTACGGTGTGCTTGTTCCCTCGCTTCATTCCGAGGAGCTGAACGGCCACATTAATTTTGAGGAAACGCCTTTTTATGTGCAGCGGCAGGCGGGTCCGTGGGATCGTGTATCGCTGCCGGAAGGCGGGGGTCAGAAGGAATATCCGCGCCGGGCAGGGGTCAGCTCCTTTGGGGCAGGCGGAGCCAACGCGCATATTATTTTGGAAGAATATATCCCGGCCCCGCAGAGCAGCAGTCAAGACAGCAAAGGCAGCGGAGAGCCGCACATCATTGTCTTATCCGCCAGAGCAGAGGACCGGCTGAAGGCTTACGCGCTGAAGCTGGCACAGTATCTGGAGTTGCCTGAAGCGGAAGCGGCCAGTCTTAAGGACATTGCCTATACGCTGCAGGTGGGACGGGAGTCTTTTGCAGAGAGGCTGGCGATCATTGCCGATTCGGTCTCCGAGCTTAAAGCGCTGCTGGACGAATTCAATCAGGGCCGATTGCCTGGCGGCAAGGTATACCGTGGCAATGTCAAAGGCTTCAAGGATTATATCGAGCTGTTCAACGCGGGTCAGGCGGGAATCTCTTATGTAGACCTGCTGCTGGACGGCGGCAATACCGGTAAAATAGCCCAGCTCTGGTCCCTGGGACTGGATGTGGACTGGCGGAAGCTCTATGAAGCAGACAGCTGCACAAGAGTTCCGCTGCCGACCTACCCCTTTGCCCGGAACCGTTATTGGGTCAGCGAGGTGAAGCGGCAGGAAATCCGCGTCCCGGCTCTGGTCCCGGAGGCTGCCGGTATGGGAGAGCTGGTCGAGCATAATCTGTCTACCATCGACGGCTACCGTTTCTCTTCCCGGTCTGCGGTGATCAGCAGCTGCTATGAGCCCTACACCTGGCAGGGACAAGAATACATGAACGGCTTCGGGCTGCTGGCGTTTGCGCGGGAAGCACTGGAGCTGGCCGGTTATAAGCAGGAAGGGCTGCTGCTGGAGAATATGGCATGGTCGGGTCTGATGGACCGGCAGCAGCTCCCACCGGCACTGGACGTTCACATCTTCCCGGACAGGGGGACCGCAGCGGGCGAGATCCGGATCGGTGAGCACGTCGTCTTTCAATGTGAGGCAGTTGAAGAGGCCAACCAGACCGTAGATGCGGTCTATGCAAAGAAAGATATTCCGGAAGCAGGACAAGGGGAGCCGGTCCTGAAGCAGGCCCGGCAGGCACTACGCTTACTCTATGGCATTGAGTCCGGACTGAAGCATGTCACCGGCTTGCGGCAAGACAAGAACATCTTGCTGGCCTTTATTGATCTGGGAGAAGCTCCGGCAGCGGATTCCCTCTCCGCAGAGGCCGTGAATTCAGCCTGCCACACTCTGCTGGCTCTCGCTGCGCTGGAGCAGCCGCAGCATCCGGCGGTGCTGCATTCCATCCGTCAAATGTCATTCCAGCACAAGCCGTTGCAGCAATTCGTGATTCGTGCCGAGCGCATTGCCGGGGATGAATACACACTGGCTGTATTAACCGGAGATGGGGCAGTGGTCTGGATAATGCAAGGCGTTCGGCTTGCCGGTCTTCAGGCACAGGAGGTACAGGAACGGGAAACCGTCCAGTATTACACCACCGCGTGGACCCCGAGTCCGCAGGAGACGGCCGGAAATCTGACGGGTGATGTGGTGCTGTTCCTGGATGATATGCAGGAGCTGCCGCACTTCAAGCGCAGCTTCGCAGCGGGCGCAAGGCTGATCTTCGTCACCGCCGGGGAGCAATATGCCCAGCTCGGCGACAATCTCTACAGCTTGCGCTTTGACGACAAGCAGCATATTCATACGCTGCTGGAATCTCTGCAGGCGCGGCGTGTAAGCCTGACGCAGATTATATATTTGGCAGATTCAGCTGCAATGAAGCCACAGGACAAGCTGAATCACAGCGTATACCCGCTGCTGTTCCTGACCCAGGCGCTGATGGAGAGTAAGGCTGCGGCCAGCATCCGGCTGCTGTATGCCTTCAGGGAGACAGGGGATGCAGGCAGTCTGCTGGATGCTTCAATGGGCGGATTCATCAAGACGCTGCACCTGGAAAGCCCGAACTACAACTTCAAGACCGTCTCCCTGGCAGCTTCGCTGCCGCAGGAGGAGCTTCATTCCATTCTGGAACAAGAGCTGCTGCTGGACCCTGGGGAGCAAGAGGTTCAATACAGCAGCGCGGGCCGGTTCGTTAAGCGGCTCGTTCAAGCCGGAAGTGAAGCAAAGCCCGGCACACCGGTAACCGTCAGAGCAAACGGTGTGTACATCATTACAGGTGGGCTTGGCGGGCTGGGGCGCGTGTTCGCCGCTTATTTGGCCGAAACGGCACACGCGCAGCTTGTCCTGACCGGCCGTTCCCCACTGGACCGGGAGAAGGAGGCGAAGCTCGCGGCGCTCCGGGCGCACGGGGGTTCTGCCGAATACCTCGTTTCGGACGCCGCAGACGGGCAGGAAGCACGGGAGCTTGTCGGCTATGCGAAGCAGAAATACGGCCGGATTGACGGCATTCTGCACTGTGCGGGGATTCACCGGGATGCTTTTATTCTGAACAAAGAACAGGCAGACTTTGACCAGGTCATCTCCTCCAAGATCCTCAGCACACTGAATCTGGATCAGGCTGCACAGGAGGAGAAGCTGGATTTCATCCTGCTGTTCTCCTCCATTACCGGAGAGACAGGCAATCCCGGGCAGGCGGATTACGCCTATGCGAACAGCTTCATGAATGAATTCGCGGTCTACCGCGAACGGCTGGCTGAAGCAGGCGCCCGGTCCGGGCGCACCTTCTCGGTGGCCTGGCCGCTGTGGGAAGCGGACGGCATGCAGCTGACCACGGAACAGCGGAGGATGCTGGAGCTGCAGACGGGGCTGACGCCGCTCCCTGTGCAGCAGGGCATCGCAGCTTTTGAATTCTTGCTCCAGCAGGGCAATATCAATCCGCTGATTGTCGGATACGGTCAGCCGGAGCGCGTAAGCAGGCTGCTGGAGCGGATTAACCGCGTTGATCCGGCGGAAGCGGAGATTCACCCGGAGGAGCTTGAAGACAGCATTCTCTCTGACCCTGAATTGCTGGACCGGACGCTGCACTACCTGACGGAGCTGTTCAGCGGACTGCTTAAGCTTCAACCGGAAGAGATTGATATTACCGCCGAATTTGAGGAATACGGCATTGAATCGGTGATGGTCGGCTATTTCAACGGCAAGCTGGAAGAGGATCTCGGCGAGATTTCCAAGACCCTGCTGTTTGAATACCAGACCCTTAAGAGCCTCGCTGCACATATGGTCAGCCGCTACACCGGTGCTTTGAACAAGCTGTTCCGCGCTCACGGGACAGGCCGGGAGCTCCCGGAGCAGACTGTTTCTTCTTCAACCGCTGATTTGGCAGGCCAGCCGGTAATCTCTGCTGCCCAGCCGCCGGTATGGAAAGAACTGACCTCCTTCGCGGGACAAGGCGGGCAAAGGGGGACGGCCCATGCGGCGACCGGGAAGGGCGAGGAGATCGCAATTATCGGTCTAAGCGGGAAATATCCGCTGGCCGGAGATATTTACGAATTCTGGGACAATATCGCTGGCGGAAGAGACTGTATCCGCGAGATTCCCGCAGACCGCTGGGATTATAAGAGATATCTGGGCGGAAGCTTCGAGAAGGTGCAGGAAGGCAAGATGTACAGCAAGTGGGGCGGGTTCCTCGATGATGTGGACAAGTTCGATCCGGCATTCTTTAATATTGCGCCGCGGGAAGCAGTGATCATGGACCCGCAGGAACGGATATTTGCCGAGACGGTCTGGTCGGCTCTGGAGGATGCGGGCTACACCAAGAAGAAGCTGCAGCGGGACGGGGAGGAGCACGGCGCGAATATCGGCGTTTTTGCCGGAGCGACCACCTATTCGTACCAGCTGTGGGGACCGGAGGAATGGGAAAGGGGCAATCTTTCGGCCATGCCGAACGTGTCGCCATGGTCCATCGCCAACCGGATTTCCTATATGTTCAACTTCAGCGGTCCCAGTCTGGCGATAGACACCGCCTGCTCGTCGTCACTTGCGGCCATTCATGCGGCGTGCGAGAGCCTGAAGAACAATGAATGCCGCCTCGCGGTGGCGGGCGGAGTGAACTTATATCTGCATCCTTATAAATATGTGCTGATGTGCCAGACCAAAATGCTGTCTCCGACGGGGAAATGCCACAGCTTCGGCGATGCCGCTGACGGCTTTGTCCCCGGCGAAGGGGTGGGGGCCGTTCTCTTAAAGCCTCTGAGCGAAGCGATTAAGGATAAAGACCATATCTATGGCGTGATTAAGGCTTCCGGAATCAACCATGGCGGTAAGGTCAGCGGTTATACCGTTCCGAATCCGAATGCCCAGGTCAGCCTGATCTCCAAGGCGTTGAAGCAGGCGGGAGTGGATGCAAGCAGCCTCTCATATATCGAGGCGCACGGCACAGGGACCAAGCTGGGAGATCCTATTGAGATCAATGCGCTCAATCAGGTATTTGCTGAAGCGAATCCGCCCAAGCAGTCCTGTGCCATCGGTTCGGTCAAATCCAATATCGGCCACCTGGAAGCGGCAGCAGGCATTGCCTCCATTACGAAGGTGCTTCTGCAGATGAAACACCGGCAGCTTGCCCCTTCCATCCATGCGGAGCAGACCAATGCCAATATTGATTTTGCCAATTCTTATTTCCGTTTACAGCATGAGCGGGCACCTTGGACGGTGGCCGGACCGGACGGTTCAGCCGTAAGGCGGGCCGGTGTCAGTTCCTTCGGGGCCGGCGGAACCAATGCCTATGTGCTTATTGAGGAATACACCGCTGAAGTTCAGCCGGGTGCGCCTTCGGCACATCCTGGTTCCGGCAACGGACACAGCAGCGATGCTCAGGTCATCGTGCTGTCAGCCAAGACACCGTATTCCCTGAAGCAAATGGCAGTGAAGCTGCGCTCATTCCTGGAAGGCAATCCGGATATCGCGCTTGCGGATGCCGCATACACCTTACAGACCGGACGGGAAGAAATGACCTGCCGCCTGGCTTTTGCCTGTACCAGCATCGCGGAATTACTGGAGAAGCTGGACAGCTATCTAGCCGGTGAGAACCTGGAAGACATCTATTCCGGCAAGGTATCCAAGCGGACGAAAGGGACAGTGCTCACGGCCGGAGATGCTGCAGAAGTGGCAGCTGAATGGGTGCAGGGGGCCGAGGTTGAGTGGCTGAAGCTGCATTCGGGCGAGGAAGTGCGGATTATACCGCTGCCGACCTATGCTTTTGAAAGGGAGCGTTACTGGATCACCCGGACCGAATCGCCGGCTTCCGCAAAGGGCGGGGAAGAACGCAAGCTGCATCCGCTGGTGGACCGCAACCTGTCCAGCTTCAGCAAGCAGCGGTACGAGACGGTCATTCAGGCGTCTGATAGGAACAGCGGACTGGCGAATACAGCCTTTATTGAGCTGTTCCGCATCACCGCAGAGCTGTCACTGGAGTCGCCCTGCCATGTGATTGAGGATGTGATTTGGGGAGTGCAGCCGCAGCCTGTGGCGGCGGACAGCCTTATGACTTCCCTGTATGAAGCTGGAGCGCACATTGAATGTGAGACAGGCTATGACAACGAGCAAGGCGACTATGTTATTTGTGCCCAGGGTAAAGTCACAGCAGTCTCTTCCAGACCTGCAGCCGCAGTAACGCCAATCCGTATGGCTGAACTGGGCGAGCCCGCTGCGTGGCCTGAGCCTAATACCACCGTCTTTCAGCATATTGAGACTATTCATGAGCTGCGGACCGGCGCACATCAGGCGGCAATCAGCGTTCGCCTTAAAGAAACTCTGGACTCCGCGCAGAACCGGGCGCTGCTTCACTATTCGGCTGTTGAAGAACTGCTGGGTTGCCTGGTGCGGCTGGCTGCACAGGCTGACCGGGTTGAATACCGCAAGCTGCTGAGATGTACAGTGATCGGTCCGCTGACCCGGGATGTTCAGGTACTCGCCCGGTGGCGGACGATGAGTGACGGGCTGACGGCAGTTGACATCTCTATCCTTGATCCGCAAGCGCGGGTTCTGATGACCATGGAAGAGCTGACCCTGAAGCTCACAGGAGCCTCAGTCTTAGACGCAGAACGGCCGGGAATACCCGCAACCGTCTGAACAGGGCAAGCGCCAGAATATAGCATATCAAACATAGGTTGGTGGTCAGCACAATGAGCATGGACAAACCGGAAGACCGTAAGGAATTAATCTTTTTCCAGGAGCTGTGGGCGGAATCCGCCCCCGTTCCGCAAGCCCCGGCGATCCCCTCTAAGGAAGAGGCTAAGGCAATGCTGCTGTTTATAGAGGCAGAGGACAGGGAAGGCCAGGCGGCAGCGAGGGAACTCAGCCGGGATTTCACTGTAATTACCGTGCTGGCGGGAAGCTCCTTCCACAAACAAGACGGTCATACTTACACGATCAATCCTGCGGTGGAGCAGGATTATACCGCTGTGCTGGCTGAAGCTGCCAGGGACAACCTGCAAATCGCCTATATGGCGATGCTCTGGAAGAATACCGCGCCGCCGGATGATTCACTGACACCGCCGGATACCGGTGCTATTTTCACTATTTTTCATTGGGTCCAGGCCTTTCATGCCCTGAAGCTGCGGCTGAATATCCGCTGGCTGTCCATCTCCCGGAGCGGCGGCGGAGAGCAGCCTGCAATCGAAGCTTTGGGAGCCTACGGCAGCTCGCTGCAGCGGGTATATCCGCGACTTCGCTTCACCCATATCGGGCTGCAGGATGGAGAACCGAATCTGGCGGAACTCATCCGGGAGGAAAGCCTGCTGACCCGCTTTTCTTTTGCACATGAAGTGAGATATACGGGTGGCTGCCGATTGGAGCAGCAGTTCGGCGAGCTTAACCTGGGGGCAGACGGGCCTGCGCTTCTGAAGCAAGGCGGCGTGTATATGATTTCCGGCGGAGCCGGTGCGCTGGGCATGATCCTGAGCACTCATCTCGCGGAGAATTACCGGGCGAAGCTGGTTCTGCTGGGCAGAAGTGCGCTTACAGCCTCAGTGGAGGATAAACTGGCGGCCTTGCGTGCCTCCGGTGGAGAAGCGCTGTATCTGACCTGCGATATTGCGAAACCCGCTGAAGTACATTCGGCAGTCCGGCTGGCCAAGCAGCATTACGGAGTCATTAACGGTGTGATTCATGCGGCGGGACAAGCGAGCCATCAGCTTATTTTTCAGAAAAGCACGGCCGCCTTCACAGAGATTCTTCAGCCGAAAATCGCGGGTATTGCCGCTCTGGATGAAGCCACGCAGCAGGAGCCGCTGGATTTCTTTGCCGCCTTCTCCTCAACTTCATCCCTGCTTGGGGATTTCGGACAATGTGATTATGCTGTGGCGAACCGGTTTTTGGACCGGTTTTGCCGCCACAGGCAGCAAAAGGCCGAGAAGGGTGAACGGCAGGGCAGAAGCCTCTGCCTGAATTGGCCGCTATGGGAAGCGGGCGGAATGCACCTGGACAATCAGGGGGAACAGCTCTATCTGCAGACTTCCGGGATGGGGTATTTAACAGAGGCGCTGGGCATCAGCGCTTTTGAAGCCATCCTGGCGGGCCAGGAGCAGCAAGCTGCAGTAGTATACGGGGAACGAACAAGGCTGGAAACGCAGCTGAGGCTGAAGCCGAAGGAGGCCGAGCAGGCCAGAGGAGGAATAGCAAAGTTGGAGGAGCATACGGGGAATACAACCGAGTCCATGGAAGAACAGGTAATGCGCGATGTGCTGCACCTGGCGGCGCAAATTTTGCAGACACAGCCCGGCAGGCTGAACCCGGAGGAGAACATGGGCGATTTCGGCTTTGATTCGATTTCACTGAAGGAATTTGCTGACGGGTTAAGCGAGCTGTATGAAATTGAACTGTCTCCGGCTGTCTTTTTCGCCAAAACCACACTGAGCGAGCTGACCCCGTTCCTGCTGGAGGAATTCAGCCGGGAGGTTCAGGCTCATTATACTGCTATGACTCCGGTGACGGACCCACTGGAACAGCCGATACACATTGCAACGCTGCCGGCACAGGAGGCAATCCAGCTGAAGCCACAGACCGCTCCGGCAGTAGAGTCTGTTACGGAGGAAGATCCTGCCGGTCTGCCCCGCTCCAATGGAGCAGGTGCAGGTGCAGGGGAAGCACAGCCGCCTGCGCTGCTGCCGCTGGCACAGAAATTCTCCGGCCGCAGCAAGACCAGCCGCACAAAGGCCGTGCCCGAAGCTACGGCGCGGCGGGATGTGGCGGTGATTGGCGTGAGCTTCAAGCTGCCGGGCGCAGACACGGCGGAGGAGCTGTGGAATTTCCTCGAGCACCAGGAGAATCAGATCCGGGAGATTCCTGCAGACCGCTGGGACTGGAAGGCCTATTACAGCACCGACCCGCAGGCTGAGAACCGCACAAATTCACGCTGGGGCGGGTTTATCGGCGGTCACGATACCTTTGACGCCAAGTTCTTCCAGCTGTCTCCCCGCGAAGCGGAGCTGATGGACCCGCAGCACAGATTATATATTCAGGCGGTCTGGAAAGCGGTGGAGGACAGCGGATATAAAATGTCTACACTTGCCGGGAAGCCGGTGGGCGTATTCTCCGGCGTCCAGTTTACCGATTACCAGCAGTTATTGTCCGCGAATATGGAGAAGATTCAGGCCCAGTCCAGCATCGGCAACGCAACGGCCTTGCTCAGCAACCGCGTCTCTTACCTGTTCAATTTCAAAGGGCCCAGTGAATCAATTGATACCGCCTGCTCCAGCAGTCTCGTAGCCTTGCACCGGGCGGTGAAATCCATTCAGCATGGCGAGAGCTGCCTTGCGCTGGCAGGCGGGGTGAGCCTGATGCTTGATCCCAATACCTATGTAGGTGCGGGAGTCATGGGGGTATTCTCACCGGAGGGACAGTGCAAAACCTTTGACCGCAGTGCGAACGGCTATGTCAAAGGAGAAGGCGTCGGCGTCGTAGTGCTGAAGCCGCTGGATCAGGCCGTGGCGGATGGCGATCACATTTACGGCGTTATTAAAGGCACAGCCGAGAATCACGGCGGCCGGGGTCATTCCCTTACCGCTCCCAATCCGGATGCGCAGGCTGAGCTGGTGGTGCAGGCCTTCACCGAAGCGGGCGTAGATCCGGCTGCGGTATCGTATATTGAAACGCATGGAACGGGAACGGAGCTGGGCGACCCGGTGGAAATCAACGGGCTGAAAAAAGCCTTCTCCGAGCTGTACCAGAGCCGGGGCCAGGCTCCGGCCCCCGGCCCGCAGATCGGTCTGGGCGCGCTCAAGACGAACATCGGGCATCTGGAGCCGGCTTCCGGTATTGCCGGAGTGATTAAGGTTCTGTTATCCCTCTCCAGGGGCAAGCTGCCGGGTAACCTGAATTTCAAGGAGCTGAATCCTTACATTCAACTGGAAGGCTCCCCGTTCTACGTGCTGGAACGCACGAAGACCTGGGAGGCCAAGGTGGACGCGTCTGGCCAGTCCTTACCACGCTGCGCGGGTGTCAGCTCCTTCGGCTTCGGCGGCACGAACGCCCATGCCGTCATCGAGGAGTATGTGCCGTCAGCGGCGCCTGCGCAAACTGCGGATGAACCTGTGGTATTCCTCCTGTCGGCCAAGAACCGTGACCGGCTGCGCGAATACGCCGCACTCTTCCGCGGCGCTCTAGCTGAGGCTGCAGATATGCGAGGGATCGCCTACACGCTCCAGGTGGGACGCGAAGAGCTGGAGGAAAGGCTGGCTATCGTCGCAGCCACTGCAGAGGAGCTGCGGGACAGGCTTGCCGCCTATTGCGGCGGATATGAAGCATCCGGACTGTACACGGGCAGCGTTAAGAAATCCCGTCCAGAGACAGGAGCTGAGGACTATTCACAAGCGGTTATCGCCCATGCCTTGGCGGCTGCGGATCACGTTACCCTCGCCAAGGCCTGGACAGCCGGAGCCAGTATTTCCTGGACCGAGCTGTATGGGAATCAGCGTCCGGCGAGAGTTTCCTTGCCGAGCTATCCATTTGCACAGACCCGGTATTGGATGCCGCTGAAGAAGGCAGACCCCGCTTCCGTCAAGATTGTGGCCTCGGAGCCAGCCTTGCACGCCCTGATCGACCGCAACCTGTCGACGCTGTATGAACAGGAGTTCGGGAAGACCTTTCAGGGCGACGAGTTCTATCTGGCTGATCATGGGCATGTTCTGCCAGGCGTTGTCTATCTGGAGATGGTCCGGGCAGCCGGAGCCTTGGCCGATCCTAAGCACGTTGTAACCGGAATCCGCAATGTGGTCTGGTCGAGTCCGGTGCTTGTGGACAAGGAAGCGTTACTGGTCAGAACCGCTGTGCAGCCCGGACCCCAAGGGATTGACTTCAGGATTTACTCCGAGCAAGGCGGGCAGCGGGTGGAACATGCCCAGGGCAAGCTGGAGCTGGGTTCTTCCGGGGACTTCCGGCAGGAGAGCCTGGATATCAACGCCATAATCGGCAGAAGCAGCGGAGGGGAGCAGGAAGCGCGTGCCTATTATGAGCTGCTGGGCAGCCTGGGCGCTGAGCTGGGCAGCCGGTTCTCGGGGATTCAGGCTTTGTACTGCAATCCGTCCGAAGCCGTCTCCAGGCTGGCTGTTCCGGACCGTCTTATGACCACATTGGATCATTATCAGCTGCACCCGACCCTGACCGACGGAGGCTTGCAGTCTGCGGTGGCTTTTGCCTACCGGACCGGGCTGATTGACCGGCAGGTGCTGTTTGTGCCGTTTGTGCTGGGACAGCTCGAAATTCTGGATGCTTCAGTACAGCCCGCCTACGCCTATGTTCAGCGTTCGCCGGGTCAGGGACTGAAATTCGATATCGCTTTTGTAGCAGAAGCAGGACTAGTGGTTTCAAGAATGAAAGAGCTTGCCATCCGTCCGTTTCAGGTGAACCCGCTGGCGGGAGCCTCCGCAGCAGTGCCGCAGCCGAAATCCGCCGGAAGTGAGCTGGTCTATTTGACCCCTGGCTGGGTGGAGAGTCCCATAGATCCACTTGCGCTGCCGTCTGCTCCGGGAGCCAAATTGCTGCTCATGGGTGCTTCGGCTGATGCGGAGACGGGGAGATCAGATGCGCTGGCAGACGCTGCTATACGGGTAAGCTTTGGCTCAGTGTACAAGTCACTAGCCGTTAATCAGTTTCAGATTGATCCAGCCGATCCGGAGAGTTATACGAGACTGGCCGAAGCCTGCGGCATTGCTGAGGATACGAAGCTGCAGATTGTTTATCTGCTTAGCGGCACAGGTGCCCGGACGGTCAGAGAGTGTGTGGCTCAGGACGTCTATCCTGTGTTCCATCTGTGCAAATGGCTGGCTTCCTTCGGGTTCCGAAGTCCGGTCCGCCTGTTCTGCATATACCGCGATGAGAAAACGGTGGCCGCCTATAGCGCATTGTCCGGCTGCTTCCGCTCAGCCGTGCTGGAGAGTCCCAAATTGCAGGGCAGCCTGATCCATATTAAGGATCACAGCAGGTTGAATCATGTGCTGGAACAGGAGTTTTCAGGCAGCCAGCCTGAGCATGAGGTGAAATATGAAGCGGGCTGCAGATATACCCGCCAGTTAATCCCTGCACAGCCGCCCCGGGACCGTACGCGCAGGCTGAAGGCCCGAGGTGTCTATATGATTGTCGGCGGACTCGGCGGACTGGGCTATAGGGTTGCCGAGCATCTCGCAGAGAATTACCAGGCGCGCCTGGTGCTGTGCGGCAGAAGCCCGGAAGGTGACCCGGCCAAGCTTGAGCGGCTGAAGTCGCTGGGTGCAGAGGCGGTCTATCTTTCGATGGATTTAGCCGATGCGAAAGCGGTGGAGCTTACGGTAGCTGAGGTTAAAAATTTGTTTAACCAGCTGGATGGAGTTATTCATTGCGCCGGAGTAATCAAGGATTCGCTGCTGGTTAAGAAGAACATGGCGGATATTGCCGATGTGCTCAGTCCCAAGGTATACGGAACGGTATATCTGTACCGGGCGTTGTCGCGGGAAAATCCGGAGCTGCTGTTCGTGCCATTCTCCTCCTCAACCGCCTTAGTCGGAAATATCGGCCAGAGCGATTATGCCTATGCCAACAGCTTTTTGGATCATTATGTGGCGCTGATGAATGAGAAGCGGGGCAGAAGCGATACCGCAGTGAACTGGTCCCTGTGGGAAAATGGCGGCATGCAGGTGGACGGCGCTACCAGGGAATTGTTGTGGTCCAGGTTTGGGATGAACCCGCTGTCTGATGGACAGGGACTGCGGGCCCTGGAAGACAGCCTGTCCTTCCGGGAGGACCAGGTGATGGCGGTATCGGGAGACAGGGAGAAGCTCATCCGTGCCTTCACCGGCCAATTTCGCCAGTCCAGCCGGCAAAGCCGGCAGCCGGAAGGCAGTTTCGCCGCTGCGGCCGCTGCGCCTGGGGATAACGGACGAAGCCATCAGCTGGAGGAAGCGCTCATCGGCATCATGGCGGATATTCTCAAGAGCAGCCGGAGCGAGGTCAGCCGGGATTCTGATCTCAGTGAGCTTGGCTTTGATTCGATCTCGTTCACTGAGCTGTCGAATGCTATCAACCGGGCCTTAGGAGTGGAGATTACACCAACGCTGTTCTTCGAGCAGTCTACTCCGGCGGCCATTGCGGAAGCGATATACGGTGAATACCGGACGGTGATTGATCTTCATTTTGCACCGCCGGAACGAGGCGGCGAACGCCTCACGGTTCAGGCTCTGCAAGCTGAAGCGCCGCACCCATACCTTCAGCCGGAGACTGCATTCAGGCTGCTGCACCGCAAACCGGATACCTCCTTGTTCCCGGACCTGGCGGATCGATCAGGGCAGAACGCCGGTGCCCTGCCGGACACCAGGGAGCCTATCGCTATCGTGGGCATGAGCGGGATGATGCCCGGAGCGGACAATCTGGAGCAGTTCTGGTCCAATCTGGAAGCACAGAAGGACATGGTCACGACCATTCCTGAAGACCGCTGGAGCTGGCAGAACCGCTACGGCGACCCGCGCAGGGAGACGGGCAGAACCGATGTGAAATACGGTGCTTTCCTTAAGCGCATCGACACCTTTGATCCGCTCTTCTTCGGCATTTCGCCGGTGGAAGCGGAGAAGATGGACCCGCAGGAAAGACATATGCTCCAGACCGTATGGCATACGCTTGAGAATGCGGGCTACAAGCCGGAGGAGCTGTCGGGAACCCGGACCTCGGTGTTCATCGGGGTATCGAACGGGGATTATCAGGAGCTGCTGCTGAAGGATGAGATTGCCACCACACTGACCCGCACGATGCTGACGAACCGGATCTCCTATTTCTTCAACTGGAGCGGACCCAGCGAACCGGTTGATACGGCTTGCTCCAGCTCGCTGGTAGCCATCCACCGCGCGGTGGAGTCGATCCGGCATGAAGGATGCCCCTATGCAGTCGCAGGCGGAATCAATCTGATTGCCAGCCCGAACCTGTTCATTGCCGGCAGCAGCCTGGGGATGCTGAGCAAGGACGGGAAATGCAAGACCTTCGACAAGGACGCCGACGGGTATGTGAGAGGCGAAGGGGCAGGAGCGCTGCTGCTTAAGCCGCTGTCTGCCGCGCTTAGGGACAAGGACTATATTCATGGTGTGATCAGGGGGACAGCGGTCAATCACGGCGGGAAGTCGAATTCCATTACTTCTCCGAATGCCAAATCCCAGGCGGAAGTCATTATCCGCGCACATGAGAGGGCAGGCATTGACCCATCCACAGTCACTTATATTGAGACGCACGGAACAGGCACCAGCCTGGGCGATCCGATTGAAGTAGAGGGACTGAAAAAGGCATTCAAGGCTCTGTATCAAGAGTGGGGCAAGCCGGATTCAGAGCTGCCGCAATGCGTAATCGGCTCGGTCAAAACAGCAATCGGCCACCTGGAATCGGCGGCAGGCATAGCGGGTGTAAGTAAAGTGCTGCTGTCCATGAAGCACGGGAAGATTCCGGGCAATATTCACTTCAAGGAGCTGAATCCCTATATCAAGCTGGAAGGCAGCGGTCTTAGCATTGCAGGGCAAACTGCCCCATGGAAGCCGCTCACCGGCAGCCGGGGCAGCGAGATTCCGCGCCGGGCGGGCATCAGCGCTTTCGGTGTAGGCGGAAGCAATGCGCATATTATTCTGGAAGAATACCGCAATCCGCCGGTTGAGCTGCCTGCAAACAGCCGCTCCCGGCACATCATTATCCTGTCTGCCAAAAGTCAAAGCAGTCTAAAGGAGAACAGCCGCAGACTCCAGGCCTTTGTCGCCCGCAGCCTTGCGGGAGAGGCGGCCCTTCCTGCGGAGGACAACGCCCACAGTCTGGAAACAAGCCTGCGGCGCGATGTCATTGCCTTGTTCAGGCAGGTGATGGTTCTTGACGGTGAGGACATTGATCCTGCGGCGGAGCTCGAGGAATACGGACTGGACGCAGTCAAGAACGTGCAGCTGCTGGAATTACTGAAGGACAAATTCACTCTCGAATTCAAGGACGCCGTGTACGGCTTCTCTTCGCTGAACAGCCTGGTGATGTTCCTGTTGCAGCACGATCCCGAGGGGATCAGCAATTACTACGCGGCGGGACGCAGTAGAGTGCACCTGGAAGGAACTGCTCTGCCGGACAGCCTCACCCTGGAGCAGCTGGCTTACAGTCTGCAGACCGGACGCGCTGAAATGACGGAACGGCTGGCCATTGTGGCGGACAGCCTGAGCATGCTTCACGTGAAGCTGGGAATGTACCTGTCCGGGCAGCAGGATCAGGCGGGCATACATGAAGGACAGAGCAGCCAGCGCTCGGCGCTCAGCAAGCTGTTCGACGGCGAGGAGAGCCGCTTGTTCATGAATGAGCTGTTGCTGGGAGAGAAGCTGGACAAGATTGCCCAGCTATGGGTGCAGGGCGTTGCCATCGACTGGAGAGCAATGTACCCGCAGCCGCTGCGCAAGACGCCGCTTCCCGAGTATGCCTTTGATGAGGAAAGATACTGGCTGCCCGGACCGGACCGCATAAGCGCGCCAGAATCTGCCCTAAGCCCGGCTCATGCTCCGGAAGCAGAAGCACACACGGAAGAAGAGCCGGTTGTTCTGGATGACGATCAGCTGCTGCTGTGGCTGAACAAGGTACACAAAGGGGAAATAAGCGCCGAGAACTTAAATCTGTTAGTGGGGGATCTCTTGGAATGAGCACCTATTCGAGAATGCAGTTGTTAAAGCTGGTGGAGAACCAGCAAATGTCTCCGGAGGAAGCATTGAAGATCATCAGGGAGAACAGTCAGCGTCCTGCAGGCCAGCCACAGCATCAGCCGCAGCCGCCAATCCAGAAGGAGCCGCTTAACGCGGCTCCTGTGGACCGGCAGCATTTGGGCGCGCAATTGAACAAGCTCCTGGTGGAGGGAGTAGCCACGCTACTTAAGGTACCGGCGGGCAAAATCCACCCGGATGCCGACTGGAAAAGCTTTGGGTTTGATTCCATCAGCTTCACGGCCTTTCACAGCTATCTGACGGAGAAGCTGGGATTCAGCTTTCCCCTGGATGTCTTCTTTGAATACAGCACAATCCACACCTTAACCGGGTTCCTGCTGACCCAAACCTCCGGTGCAGACGTCAGCTTCAGTGAGGAGCCTGCTGTACAGCCAACGGGTCACCTGCTTTCTCAAAGCCACGCTGAGCCAGGGGAACTCACCCCTTCCCGGCAGGATTCCCTGTGGCTGGTCAACAGTGCGGATACCTTTTTTCTCGACTTCTGGAGCAAGCTTGCCGACTCCTCCATCAATGCTCCCGGGACGGGTTATCCTCCGCTGTCCACAGCTGAGCTGGATAGAGTCGCGCACAAATACATCCAGCTGCTGGTGAATACCTCGGCCGGGCAGAAGATGGAGGTGGTTGTCTCCGGTCAGGGCAAGCCGCTGGTCATTGTCGGCGGTGTGGGGATGGCCTCGCCGATGATTCTACATCAGCTCGATTATTTCTCAAGCCGCTGCCGGGTCATCAGCATCCATAATCCGGGCTGCGGACTCAGTGAGGATATCGACAATTACTCGCTGGAGCACAGGGTCAAGGTGATTGCGGAGGTGCTGGACAATCTGGGAGTGAGCGGGCCGGTGGATTTTCTCGGCATTTCCTGGGGGGGACTCGTCGGGCAAACGTTCAGCGTGGAGTACCCGGAGCGTGTCTCCAGTCTGATTCTGGTCAGCTCCATCTATGAAATCGTCAATGAGAACCCGCAGATGAATGCGGACGCAGCGATGAAGAAGGATCTTGAAGCAGTCGAACACGGGCTGGATTCGCTTGAGCTGATGGAATACGGGAAGAGCATCAACAAGCAGATTTTCACGAAGTATATGGAATATTATCTGCCAGGCAATCACAAAAGCTACTCCACCATTCAGCTGATCGGACGCATTCAAGTGCCGGTACTGATTGTATACGGCAAGAACGACACCATCATCAATACCCGGCAATCCAAAGAAATGGCAGTTGCAATTCCGGGAGCCCGCTGCGTTGAAATGGAAGACGCCGCCCACTTCCTGTTCATGACGCATCATGAGCAGCTGCACCGGGCGATGGAAGAGTTCATCTTCCGGCCGGAGGCTGAACCCTTCAGCCTCCGGGACAGCTACGCGCAAATTCTGGATGCTGAGCAATTGCGCAGATCAGAGCTGGACATACGGGGAATCGAAGGCTATGAGGGACTGGAAGAGCGTCTGAATGAGCTGTGCATGAGCTATGCCTACCGTTATATCAGGCAGTGCGGTCTCGACACCACTCCCGGTACGATTCATGACCGGACTGAGTGGGTGAAGCGGCTGAAGATCCTCCCCGGGTATACCAAGCTGCTGGACTGCATGATCGACATGCTGGCGGAAGACGGCGTGGTGAAGCTGCTGAACAGCCGCGTCAAATTCATCAAGGCCGAAGCGGAGATTCCGCAGCCGCAGGAGCTGTATGAGGCCTGTCTGCAGGATTTCCCTGAGTTCCGGGGGATGCTCCAGTTCCTGGATTATTGCACCGGCAATTATAAGGATGCGCTCAGCGGGCGGATCCCTCCGGTCAGTGTGCTGTTCCCTAAGGGCAGCTCGGACGCCCTGGAGCGGAGCAACAGGGATACCGTGGAGCATGGCAGGGAACGGGTCTATGCCCGGGTGGTGCATGATATTCTCTCCATGCTGATCGCCAGGGACGGAGGCGGCGGGCCGCTCAATATCCTTGAGGTCGGCGGCGGAACCGGACTCTTGACCCGGCAGCTGCTGGATCTGGCAGAACTCCCGAATGTGAACTACTATTTCACCGATATCGGCGAATATTTTATTAACAAGGCGAAGGATAATCCCGAATTCACTTCTCTTCACTTTAAGACTTTTGATATCAGCAAAAATCCTGCAGAGCAGGGCCTGGCACTGCACAGCTTTGATGTTGTGCTCGGGCTGAATGTGGTCCATGCCACTAAGGATATCGGCGGAACGCTGGCCAATTTGCGGCAGCTGCTTGTGCCGGATGGTCTGATGCTGCTGATTGAGGCCTGCAAACGCCTGCGCTGGGTGGATATGGTCTGGGGGCTGGCCGAAGGCTGGTGGATGTTCGAGGACCGGAGCCTGCGCGATAAATCTCCGATTATTGACCCGTATGCCTGGGAAAAAGTATTCGTGGACGCCGGTTATCAGGACATTCAGGTCTTCCCTGGCGACGATGAACGGCGCTTTATGGCCGACTGTGTTCTTGTCGCAGCGCACAAAAGGTAAAAATTCAAAAATATGATACTAATTTTAACATTATACAGCATAAACATTCATTGACATTGAAGGAAATCGTAGAAGATAATTTAGTAGATTCATAAAGAAAATTGTGGAAATATGACAAACCAGATTTTCGAGGAGGCGGACATGGAAGCAACGTATGATCTGTTTACCATCAAAACGCAGTGTATGACTTTTTCTAACTACGCTTATCTCGGAATTGACAAGACCTCCCGTAAAGCTTTTGTTGTTGATCCGTCCTGGGATGTATCGCAGATGATCCAGATTTTGGAGAAGCAGGGAGCTTCCCTGGAGGCTGTACTGCTGACGCATTCTCATTTCGATCACACCAATATGGTCAAAAAACTGGAAATGCTCTATCATCCGTCGGTCTATATTTCCAGAACAGAGGCGGACTACTACAGATACCGCTGCACCCGGCTCAGAACCGTTGAAGACATGGACCGGATACGTATCGGGGACACCCAGATTACTTGTCTGGTGACTCCAGGGCATACGCAGGGAAGTGTCTGCTACTGGGGCGAAGACAACCTTTTCTCCGGGGATACGGTATTTATCGAAGGCTGCGGCTTATGCGACAGCGAGGGGGGCTCGGCAGAGGATATGTATTACAGCATCCACCGGCTGATCCGGCTGATTCCGGCACATGTGCGGGTTTTCCCGGGCCATTCCTTCGGCGATCCGCCGGGCAAAGAGATGAGCTATCTCTATAAAAGAAATCTGTATTTCCAAATCGA
The DNA here is from genome assembly GCF_000802655.2 of Paenibacillus sp. IHB B 3415. Taxonomy (NCBI): domain Bacteria; kingdom Bacillati; phylum Bacillota; class Bacilli; order Caryophanales; family Paenibacillaceae; genus Paenibacillus; species Paenibacillus sp. IHB B 3415. The sequence continues at coordinate 96,881 of NZ_JUEI01000002.1, forward strand.
TGACATCAATCATTTTGTGAAATACAGGAACAGAAAGAACAATGCCAGAGTTTTTGATTTCAAATAAGCTGCTCAAATTCAGGAGGTACCGTAATGCACAGCGAAATGGTGTTTATGTTCTCCGGGCAAGGCTCGCAATACAACAAAATGGGTCTTGAATTGTACGAGAATCAGCCTGTGTTTCGTCAATCCATGGAACAGCTGGACCGTATTTTTCATGATCTGACCGGCAAAAGCGTAATAGAAGAGCTATATCTCAACACCAAGCGCAAGGGTTCCAGATTCGAGGATATCCTGTATACCCATCCCGCGATCTTCATGGTTCAGTATGCACTGGCGGAGACATTGAAGGCTGAGGGAATGACTCCCCGCTATACGCTGGGGGTTAGCCTGGGGGAATATGTGGCGCTGGCGGTGGCTGGGGTGCTGACGGCTGAACAGGCGCTGGAGCTTATCGTGAAGCAAGTCGAGCTGCTCAAAAAGACCTGCAAAACCGGTGCGATGATTGCCATTCTGGACAATGAACAGCTGTATCACGGGAATGCGGAGCTGAACACCCGCTCGGAGCTGATTGCCGTGAACTTTGAGAAGCATTTTACAATCGCCTGCAAACGCGAGCATGTCAAAGAAATCCAGCAGTTTATCAAGGAACGTAACATCGCTAGTCTGAAGCTGCCTGTGAACTATGCCTTTCATTCCGCATCCATCGATGAACTGGAGGAGCCTTACCGTACATATTTGCAGAAGATTGACTACAAGACTCCAGCCCGGGGAGTCAGTCTGGTATCGGCTATGGCCGGGGGAAGCGTGCAGGCTGTGGGAGAGTCCTTTTTGTGGGATGTGCTAAGGAAGCCGATGAATTTCCGCGGTGCACTGGAGAGTCTGTCCTCCGGCGGGGAGCGGCTGTTTCTCGACCTGGGTCCGTCAGGTACACTGGAGAATTTCAGCAAATACATTCTGGAGCAGCAGCAGGTCCGGCAGGTACGGTCTGTGATTACGCCAATGGGCAGCGAGCTGAAGAAGCTGAATGAGATCGTGGCCGAGTATGGGCAAATGAACCTTAAGAAGGAGGCGTGGGAGCCGAAGATGAAGATGAAGTCATATTTATTCCCGGGGCAAGGCGCGCAGTTCATGGGTATGGGAGGCACGCTGTTCAAGGAGTTCCCCGAATACACCGCGATTGCCGACCGGGTGCTGGGCTACTCCATTGAAGAGCTGTGTCTGAAGAACAGCAGCAGGCTGCTGGATACTACCGCTTATACGCAGCCCGCGCTCTATGTCGTTAATGTCCTGTCCTACCTTAAGGAGCTGCGGGATTCCGGGGAGGCTCCCGATTTCGTAGCCGGACACAGCTTAGGCGAGTACAGTGCGCTGTATGCGGCAGGCGTGTTCGATTTCGAGACCGGACTTAAGATTGTGCAAAAGAGAGGCGCGCTGATGAACACGGCGACCGGCGGCGGTATGGCTGCCGTCATCGGGCTGACCGAGGAAGCCATTCACCGGATTCTCGCCGACCACCGCCTCGATAAGCTGGATGTGGCCAACCTGAATACGCCTACGCAGATTGCCCTTTCGGGGCTGATGGAGGATGTGCAGGCCGCCAAAGAGATTTTTGAACAGAATGGAGCTTCTGCTTATGTCGTGCTGAATGTCAGCGGCGCCTTCCACTCCCGGTATATGCGCAGCTCGGCGCTGCAATTTCAGGAGTTCCTCAGCCAGTTCGAGTTCGCTCCACCCTCTATTCCGGTTATCGCCAACTTGACGGCGCGGCCTTATTCCGTAGGCGATGCCGTACATTATATGACAGAGCAGATGGTCAGCAGCGTGAAATGGTCCGAATCGGTCCGTTACCTCATGGGCAGACACCCCGAAATGGAGCTGACCCAGATCGGCCCGGGTCACGTCATCGCAGGCTTGGTCAGCAAAATCAAACGGGAAGCGGAGCCGCTGATCGTGGATGATGCCGCCGAGGCCCGGCTGTTATTTGCCGAATCGGCATCAACTGCCGAAGCAGAGACAGCACCGGAAGCGGCTGAGCCCGTTGCAGCAGTTGAAGCTCTGAACACAGCAGAGCCAGTTGTAGTTGAAGCTCCGGACACAGCAGAGCCAGTTGTAGTTGAAGCTCCGGACACGGCTGAAGCCGGGAAACAGGAGGAAGCTTCGGAGACAGTAATTGCTGCAAATGAAGTAGAGGAGTTAATTGCAGGAAATGCGATACATGCGGCTGAGGTCCAGGAGGTCTCTAAGGAAATTGAACCGTTCGCAGCTGCGGAAGCTCCGGCCGCAGATTTCACTGTGGAGCCGGAGCCTGTCCAGTCGCAAGAAGCGGCGCGGGTACAGACTGCCTTCACCGGAACCAGGCTCGGAAGCGCGGCTTTCAAGCAGCGCTACGGACTGGATTATGCGTATTTGCTGGGAGGGATGAATGACGGAATCTCCTCCTCAGAACTGGTTGTACAGGCCGGAAAGACAGGCTGTCTCGCTTTTCTGGGCGCAGGCGGGATGAAGCCGGCAGAGCTTGCAGATGCCATCCGCCATATCCGCCGGGAGCTGGGGAACAGCAAATCTATTGGGGTTGCCGTAACCTATCATCCGATCTATCCGAACCGGGAAGAGGAGCTGATAGAGCTTCTGTTAAGAGAGAAGATTCAATTGATTGAAGCCTCCTCGTACCTAACCTTGACACCGGCGCTTGTAAAGTACCGTTTGCTGGGACTTACGAGAGCGGAGGATGGATCTGTGCACCGTGCCAACCGGATCATTGCCAAGGTATCCCGGCCGGATATCGCCACACTGTTCATGCTGCCGGCTCCGGCCCGTATCGTGGACAAGCTGCTGGCTGACCGGCAGATTACGGCAGAGCAGGCAGAGCTGGCCCGGCTTGTTCCGGTGGCGGATGATCTTTGCGCAGCAGGAGATTCGGCAGGTCCGACCGATCAGGCTAATCTCATCAGCCTGTTGCCGACGCTATTGCGTCTGAAGAAAGAATTGTCCCGTACCTTCGCTCCGGTGCAGGAGATGCACATCGGTGCCGCCGGAGGGATTGGAACCCCGGAAGCTGCAGCAGGCGTATTCCTGATGGGCGCGGACTTTATTTTGACCGGATCGATTAATCAATGCACGGTCGAGAGCGGCGCAAGCCCGGAGGTGAAGGAGCTTCTGGAGCAGGTGAATGTCTACGACATGGCCTATGTTCCTTCCCTGGAGCTGTTCGAGCTGGGCGGCAAGGCCCAGGTGCTCAAGAAGGGGCTGTTCTTCTCGGCAAGAGCCAACAAATTGTATGAGCTGTACCGCAATACCGGCTCCATCGCGCAGCTGGACAGCAAGACGAAGTCTCAGCTCGAAGACAAATATTTCGGCCAGCCGATGACGGACGTTCTGGAGATATGCAAGCGCGGAATGTCTGCAGAGGAGAGGGCTGCTGTCCAGGGAGATTCGAAGCAGCAGCTGGCGGCCGTCTTCAAATGGTATATCGCCAAAGGCAAAGCCTCCGCCATCGCCGGCGAATCCGGCAATAAGGTCAATTACAGCATTATGTGCGGCCCGGCCATGGGAGCCTTCAACCAGTGGGTGAAGGGGACACCGCTGGAAGCCTGGAGACACCGCCGGGCTGGCGAGATTGCCGTCAAGATGATGAACGGGGCTGCCCAGATCATAAAAGGAGAGGTTCTTGTATGAACAAAGACCAGGTACTGGAGATTATGAAGAGTAAAATGATCGATATCCTGCCGGATTTGACAGCCGAGCAGATTCACAGGGAAGCAAGCATGAAGGACCTCGGCGCGAACTCCATTGACCGCTTTGATATTATTTCCGATACCATGGATGAGCTGAACATTAAAATCCCGCTGCTGCAGTTCGGGAGCCTGAAGAATATCGGGGAGGTCGTAGATTTCCTGCATGAAAATCTATAACGGTGCAACAGGCTGGCGGTTTGAGGATTTCCGCCCGGTGACCGTCACCGGGATGGGGGTCCTCAGCGCGGCGGCAAGCGGCGTAGAAGCCTTCGGGCGATCCCTGAAAGACGGCCGCAGCGGAATTGGCTATCTTCAGGGGTTAACCTATCCGGACGGACAGCCGCTGATCGGCGCTGAGCTGCGCGAGGAGGGGCTGCAGGAATCCTTCCGCCGCTATGAAGGGGATTTATCGCGGAATGCCGGACGGTTGTTCAGAATCTCCGGCAAATCGGTTAAGGCCTCCGCACTGGCCGGAGCCGAGGCATGGCAGCAGGCGAAGCTGAATGTAAGCAGGCCGGAGGCAGAGCGGATCGGCCTGATCATTGCCGGAAGCAATATTTCCCCGGCGGTCAGCTATGCAGCAATGGTGGAATACGGACATCAGCTGGAGCTGCTGCATCCCAGATATGCGCTGAATTACATGGATACCCATCAGCTTGGGGTACTTAGTGAAATGTTCGGCATTCAGGGAGAGGGGGCGACGGTTGGCGGCGCCTCAGCCAGCGGCAATGCGGCGGTGCTGAGGGCAGCGCAATTAATCCAGCTCGGGATTGTCGATGTCTGTATGGTTATCGGACCTTTGGCCGATCTGTCCCCGCTGGAGCTGCAGGGCTTCCTCAATATTGGGGCGTACGGAGGCCGCAGCTTCCATGATGCACCCGCCGCGGCGTGCCGGCCGTTCGACAGCAGGCATGAAGGCTTCATCTTCGGACAGGCTTCCGCCTGCCTGATCCTGGAGGGGGCGGACAGTGCCCAAGCCCGGCAAGTGGAGGTACTGGCGACTATAGCCGGCGGGGCGGCTGCTCTGGACGGACACAGCCTGTCTGACCCGAGTGAAGATGGACAGGTGCGGACGATGGAGCAGGCGCTCCGCACCGCCGGAATCGCCCCCTCTGTCATTGATTACATCAATGCGCATGGCACTTCTACACCGCTGGGGGATGTGACGGAGCTGAAATCAATCTCACGGGTGTTTGGCGGCCAGCTAAGTCACATCCGGTTGAATTCGACCAAAGCGCTGACCGGACATTGCCTGTATGCGGCCGGAGTGGTGGAAGCCGTGGCGACGATCCTTCAGCTGCAGGGGAATTTCCTTCATCCGCTGCCCTCTCTGGAGGACCCGATCAGCCGGGAGCATTATTTCGCTTCCAGCCTGGCGGAACCGGCGGGATTTACTTATGGGCTTAGCAATTCCTACGGCTTCGGAGGAATCAATACCAGCATTATCATCAGAAAAGGAGCAAGCTGAATGCGAGTAGGAATTGAGAGTATCAACTTTTACGGGGGACCGGCGGTGATCTCCGCCCGCAGTATCTTTGAAGGCAGAGGCCTTGACCTCAGCCGGTTCGATAATCTGATGATGGACCGGAAATCGGTGGGTGTAGCCTGCGAAGATGCTGTAACAGGCGGAGTCAATGCGGCGAAGCCGATCATCGATGCCTTAAGCGAGGAGGACAAGAACCGGATCGAGCTGGTGATTACAGCCAGCGAGTCCGGTGTGGATTTTGGCAAATCGCTCAGTACCTATATCCATGACTATCTGGGGCTGAGCCGCCATTGCCGGTTGTTCGAGCTGAAGCAGGCCTGTTACGGCGGAACGGCCGGGCTGCACATGGCTGCCTGCTTCATCGCCTCGGGTGCTTCCCCCGGAGCTAAGGCGCTGGTCATCGCCACGGATGTAGCGAGAGCAGCAGCCAAGAGCACCTACGGTGAGCCGACTCAGGCTGTTGGAGCCGTAGCCATGCTCATCAGTGCCAATCCGGAGATTCTGGAGCTGGACTTCGGCGCAACCGGACATTACAGCTATGAGGTGATGGATACCTGCCGGCCGCTGCCGGAGATCGAGACCGGGAACCCGGATTTGTCACTTCTGTCTTATCTGGACTGCCTGGAGAATGCCTATAAGAATTATAAGGAGAAGGTGGACGGCGTCCATTTTCAGGAGACCTTTGATTTCCTGGCCTTCCATACGCCCTTCGGCGGCATGGTCAAGGGCGCGCACCGCAAGCTGATCCATGAGGAGCTGAAACTGAGAGGCGCAGTAGTCCAGCAGGACTTTGACAAAAGAGTCGCCCCGTCCCTGACCTACGGCATGCAGGTGGGCAATGTCTATTCCGCAGCTTTATACCTTAGTTTATGCAGTTTGATTGATCAGGCAGACATTGCGGATTACCGCAGAGTCGGGTTATTCTCCTACGGCTCAGGCTGCTCTTCGGAATTTTACAGCGGGGTGATTACGCCGGAATCCGTAAGGAAGCTAAGTACGATGAATATTCAGGCGGGGCTGGACAGCCGTTATGAGCTCAGCTTTGAGGAATATGACGACATCCTGGACCAGAACGTGGAATGGCTGTTCGGAATCCGGGACAAGAAGGTGGATTTCTCCGGATTCAGCCGCATCTATGATCACTTTTTCAAGGGCAAAGGTTATCTGGTTCTGACCGAAGTCGATGACTTTCACCGCAAATATGCGTGGAGCTGACAAGTGACTGCTATGGAGTATCATTCTATTGCCGTAAGTCACCTGGAAGAAGGGCTCTACAGCATCCGGCTGAACCGTCCGGAGCACAAGAACAGTATCACTGCCACCCTGGTATCAGAGCTGCAGCATGCCTTAGGGATGCTGGAGGAGCTGGGCGCCTGCCGGGTGATTGTCCTTGAAGGTACGGGCGGGTATTTCTGTACCGGGATGAATTTTCAGGCGTTTACGGACGGGGAGGACGGCGCACCCGGTGATTCTGCCGCCCCGCCATCCGTAGACTTTTTGCAGACGATGAAAAGGATCGGCGAACTGTCCAAAATGGTGATCGCCAAGGTAGACGGGCAGGTGCTTGCCGGTGGAGTGGGGCTGATGGCTGCCTGTGATTATGTGGTCGCTTCGCCGCGTTCCACCTTTGCCCTGCCTGAAGCGATCTGGGGCCTCGTGCCCGCTCTCGTCAGTCCTTATCTAATCCGGCGGACCGGCTATTGGCAGGCATACAAGATGACCTTGACCACGCTGCCCTTGTCCTCGGAAGAAGCGCTAGGGTGCAGACTCGCCGATGAAGTGAATGCTGACCCGGATGCCAGCATTCTGCGGCTATACCGGAGAATCAGCCGGATCACGCCGCAGACAGTTAAGGAGATCAAAGGCTATTTCCGGCAAATGTGGATTATCAACGAAACGATGGAGCATGCCGCCGTAGCCGAGATTGACAAGCTGACCGCTTCCGCAGAAGTCAGAGAGAACATTCAGAATTATGTGCGTTACAAAAGATTTCCCTGGGAAAGAGAATAGGGGCACAGAGATGCTATATACAACCTTCGCAAGGCAATACGAACAGTTCCTCTCCCAGACGGTAAGAAGGCTCAGCTTTGAGCTGGAAGGCCCGGAGGATCGTTATGGGCTGAAGCTGAGTGTGGTCTCCCTGCCGCCCGAGGACGGGCCTCTGGATTATCTGAGCGCGGCGGAGAAGGAGCAATACTTCGGGTTCAAATATCCCAGACGCCGCAACAGCTACCTGCTCGGCAAGCTGGCCGCCAAGATGGCTGTGGCTGAGGAGCAGGATGATCTGTCCGAAATTAGGATCAATCACGGGATTATGTGCCAGCCGCTGGTGGCTGGAAGCGACCGGAAGATTACGATTACCCATTGCGACACCCTGGGAGCGGCGGTTGATTATGACCCGCGCCTCCTGCTGGGCGTTGACATGGAGCTTGTGGATGAGAAGGCGATGGACGCGTTAAGAAGGATTACCTCCAAGGAGGAAGAGGGCCTGATGAAGGACCTAGGACCTGAGCTTGCGCCGACGCACTTCCTGACCCTGCTCTGGACGGCCAAGGAAGCGATGTCCAAAGTGCTTCAGACTGGCTTCACCGTTCCCACCGACCTGTTCGAAATCAAAGCTTGCGCCCGCAGCGGACAGGGAGTGATTAGCCAGTTCAAGAATTTCCCGCAATTCAAGGCCATATCCGTTCTGCGCCGTGAATATGTTTTTACCATTGTGCTTCCGGCCAAGGCCATGACTGACGGCTCGGAAGCCCGGTTATTGCAATGTCTGCAAGAGATGCTGCCATTATAACGTAAGAGTATCAACCATTTCAGGAGGTGCTTTATGAAAAGTCTCGTCCTTTACACAAGCGTCTACGGAAGTACGAAGCAGTATGCGGAATGGATCGCGGAGGAGCTTGGAGCCGATCTCGCGGACATCGACACGTTTGACATTAAGCAGGCAGGCCAGTACGACACCGTAATTATAGGTACCTATGTCCGGGTACAGAAGCTGGTCATCGCCGATTATCTCAAGAAGGTCTGGGACCAGCTGCAGCATAAGAAGGTCATCCTCTTTTCCGTCTCCAAAACGCCTGTGCAAAGCGAAGCCTCCGTCAAAAACTACAACAAAAGCATTCCCGAAAAAATCCGTGCCGGGCTGAAATATTTCCCGCTGGAAGGCCGGTTTAATTTTGAACAGCTGGCCGACAAGGATAAAACCATGATGAAGGTCGGACAGAAAATGACCCGGCTGTTCATGGGCAAGGAAATGGCAGAAGAAATGGTCAGAAACTGCGACGATGTGCGCAAAGAAAACATTTCGCCGATTCTTCAGGAGCTGCGCCAAACCTCATGAGCAGACCCTTGTCCAGGAAGGAGTGAGCGGATTGCAAATAGCTGTATGTGTCAAGCAGGTACCCTCCGCTCACATGGGGCCTGTTATGAACCCGGCGGATGTCTTTGCCCTGGAAGAGGCGCTGCGGATCAGGGAGCGCCAGGGCGGGAGCGTAACCGCCGTAAGCATGGGAGCAGAATCCGCAGCGCAAATCTTGCGGAGCTGCATCTCACTGGGTGCGGATGCAGGCGTGCTGCTGACCGACAAGCTGTTCGCGGGTGGGGACACACTCGCAACGGCCACTGTGCTCTCCCGTGGGCTTGAGCTAACAGGCAAGCCGGATCTGATTCTCTGCGGCACCCATTCGACTGACGGGGAGACCGCACAGGTCGGTCCCGCCTTGGCGGAGAAGCTGGGCACTGCGCACACCACGCATGTGCTGGAGATCCTCGCCTTGGAAGAGCGGCACATCACCTGCAGGCGGATGACTGAGACCGGTTTTGAAATTGTGCAGCTGATGCTCCCGGCCCTGATTACGGTGCATAAAGGCATCAATCAGCCGCGGATGGCGACCATTAATGGAATTCTGAAGGCTAACCGCTGTGAAATCACCAGGCTGTCCGCTCAGGACCTGAGCCTGGACAAGCAAGCCTGTGGGCTTGCGGGATCGCCTACCCGGGTGCAGGCAACCCGGAATGCTGCAGACCGGCAGGTACCCTTCACTGTAAGCGGCAAGAGCCTGCGGGAGCAAATTGAGGAGATCGCGCAGCTTTTGACAGATAAGAATATGTCACCGGGTATATGATGCTTTTTCTAAAATATAAGAATTTATATGTTTCACATGATAACTTATCCTTCTATTTCTCGCTGAAACAGTACCGTCCTTACAAAAGGACGGCAAAGCCGTTTCCACTTGTTATTTTCATTCAGATAAGGAGGCTTCCATGCCGGATCAGAGCCTACGGGCCAGAGAATATGAAGGTCTCATGATTGCCGGTGAATACGCGGAAGGACAGCTTAGCCCGGCTGTATATGAGCTGCTGGGCTCAGCCCGTGAGCTGAACCGGAAACTGCAGACGGACATTGCCGTCGTGCTTATCGGAAGCGGTACTTCAGCCTATGCGGCCTCCTGCATCAGCCATGGCGCGGACACCGTCTATGTGCTCGAGCAGCCCGGCCTCAGTCCGCTGAGCGAAGAGGTTCATACGGAGCTGCTGCATCAGCTGGTATTGGAGGCTAAACCGGAAATCCTGCTGCTTCCCTCCACTATACATAGCAAATCCATCGCCGCAAGATTAGCTGCAAGGCTTAACACCGGCTTAACTGCGGATTGCACAGAGCTTGACATTGATCTGCCTAGCCGGGTGCTGCTGCAGATCCGGCCAGCACGTGAAGGGGCGTTAATGGCGACCATCTGCTGCCCGGAAGCCAGACCGCAAATGGCGACAGTCCGGCCCGGGGCCATGTCACCTTGCGAACCCGATCCGTACCGGACCGGACGGATTGTACATCCGCAGCTCCAGCTTCCATCTGTGCTCCGCACCTCTATCCTTGAGGTGATCAAGAGCAGAGAGGCGCCCGGCTCCGCCGCTTCCGGTATTATCGTCGCCGCAGGACGGGGCGTGTGCAGCAAGGAAGGAATGGAGCTGGTCAGAGAGCTTGCCGCATGTCTGGGTGCAGAGCTGGGTGCAACAAGACCCGTGATTGACCAGGGCTGGCTGGATTATTCCCGGCAGATTGGCTTAACAGGCCGGAATGTGAGCGGCAGAATCTATATCGCCGTTGGCATCTCGGGAGCGGTTCAGCATACTGTAGGCATCCGCAGAATGGACACCGTGATTGCTATCAACAGGGACAAGACAGCCCCTATTCTGGGACTGGCTGCGCATGGCATTGTTGCCGATCTGTTCGAGGCGGTACCGCTCCTGATTGACCAGGTTAGACAAAACATAACAGTAGGCAGGTGAGCATATGGAAGAACGGATAAGCTTTGCGCAGTTCCAGGGAATCTTTGCCGAATATTTGGGGATTGAGGCTTCAAGACTGACCCCGGAGGTCAATCTGCTGCTGGAGCTGGGGGTTGATTCCTTATCTTTGGTCAATGTGATGCTTAGGCTCGAAAGAGAGTACCAGGTCATGTTCAATCCCGAAGACCGGGTAATGACCCGGACACTGGGCGAAGCCTATGAGCTGTTTGACAACTATAGAAGTTTGGTCCGGGACGCGCAGATCGGTAGTTAATCATCTTGATGCAGAGGAGCATGACCATGTTGAATCTGTCTATACGTGCCCTATCCTATTACATCCCCAAGGGGCGGATGACCAACGGGGAGATTGTAGATTTGTTTGCGGAGAAGTACTTTCACCATCTGCCGAAGGATGATCTAGAGCAGCTTGTGTACGGCAGCAAGCGCAAGCTCGATTTCCTGGAAATTACGACCCGTTCCTGCTCAGCGGACTACCGGGAGGAGAGCTCTGTGCAGATGGCCGTTAAGGTCTCGCAGGAAGCGATCCGCAAAGCGGGAATTTCCGCAAGCGACATTGATCTGCTGCTGTTCGTGGGTGTGTGCAATCCCTTCCGTGAGCCGTCGTATTCGATTATTCTGGCGCATGAGCTGGGAATGACCCGGGGCAATTATTATGACATCAACGACACCTGCAACGGGTTCCTAAAAGCAATGGAGCTGTCCAGCCTCTACATTCAATCGGGCAAATACCGCAATATCCTCGTTGTAACCAGTGAGAATCCGCTGGAGCTGCTGGAGGCTTCCAACTATGCGGGCAAGGTCGGCAGTCTTGAAGAAGCGGATTACAAAATGAATCTGCTGTTCGCCGGAGCCGGAGCCGCTGCGATGCTGCTGAGTGCCGACAAAGGCGAGAAGTCCATTAAGTACTACGGGGAGCAGCGGAACCATGCGGATTGGGAGCTGTCGCTCTATGTATCGCCCAAAATCCATATGCCCGCACCAAGGTTCGAGGGAATGGATTTCATGAGCTGGGCGGACGGGCGCGGGATTGCTGCCAATGTCATCCGCGACATGCCCGGCTTTGTCTATGAATTCCTGGAGGAGCATGAGCTGCGCAAAGACAACATTGATTACATCTTCTCCCATCAGCTGGGCCGCAATATCACCAACTCGCTCCTGAACAAGCTGGAGGTCAGGACGGAGAAAGTCTTCCCCGTTAATACCTTCCCCGAGAACGGCAACATGGGGAGCGCCAATATTCCCGCCGGTCTGGCGATCGCCGAGGAGCAGGGGCTGCTGCGTAAGGGAGACTCGATCCTGCTGCTGGGCAGTGCCTGCGGCTTAACCTATGCGGCGGCATACCTCATATGGTAAGGGAGGAAGGCAGACTATGACGGCCACGAATTTTCCCGTTCCTAAGCTGATCGTAAGAGAACCGCTCGACAAAGCAATCATCCGCAAAAAGGTCGCCTACGGCAACTATTCCTGCACGGACAAGCTCGTGCCCATGATCAGGGCGCGTGGCACCAATCTGCAGACGGATGATGAAGGGAATCTGCATATTATCGGCTGGCAGCGGGATATCACCCGCATGCGCAAGCAGGATGTCTCCCTGTCCTTCATGGTTCATCTCACCGTCAGCCCGGACGGACTGATTCTGGAAGCGGCGGTGGATGATCTTTTTAACGGAGGCAAGGGTGTGCTCTGTTCCAGGGATTACTTGGAGCAGAAGCTGAAGGAGGAGCTGGAGGGTCAGTGGTTTGACAAAAAACTCGCAGCCCGGCTCCGCTTTGACCGGTTTAAATGTTTTCATATTTTTGAGATTATGAGCGGGATTTACAGCTCCTATTTCATGCACAAGCAGCATGGGGACACTGGACCCGGCGCTTTATTTTATGAGGAAGATATCGTAGACATTTACGCCGCTGAAGGCAATCTGTATTTGACCGGGCTCCAGGCGTTCAGCGGTAAGGAGGACATCAAGTATACGGTCGTCCTGTACGATGTGTTCAATCATATTACCTTCGATCAGGAAGGTTATATGAAGCTGAAATCTCCGATTCTGGCGGAGTTCTACCTGGACGGGGAGCTGGTCCATACAGACGAAATCTACCAGAAGGACAAGGATTATATCTTCATCCGTATGCAGAAGTTTCTGTTCGTATGCGTGGAGAAGCTGAAGGCGGTGCTGTTTCCGGATTTTGCGGACAAAATGATGAACACCAATCTGGCTCCCGGCGCGTTCATCGGGATCATCATGCAGGCCATCGGCATCCGTTCGTTCTCGAACAACTTCAATTATATCCAGTATATTATGACGGCCATGCAGCGCCCCCGCAGGCTGCCGGGCTGTATCGGCGCCATTCTGAATGAGGAAGAGGCAGCACAGCATTTCGAAGGCTTTGATTTATCCTATTTGGGCTAACAAAGGAGACTAGGGTACACCGATGATCCAATATGAACGTTTGACCATTGACTGCGTGCTGGACACATTACAAAGGGATTTCCCGGACAAGCCTGCGGTGGTGTTCGAGCAGGAGACTGTCACCTTCGCGCAGCTGTATGACTATTCCCTCACCATTGCCGGCAATTTGCTGGACCTCGGGATCAAGAAGAACGACAAGGTGGCCGTGCTGCTGCCCAACAGTCTTGAATATCTGTACGTCTACTTCGCCCTGTTCAAAATCGGCGCGTGGATTGTTCCTGTCAGCACACGGTATGAACCGGATGAAATCCGGCGGATTCTGGACAATTCCGATGCGGAGACGATCATTTACCAGGACCGGCTGGGCATTTTTAACTATGAGGAAATTCTCTTGACCGGGCTTCGGCCCGAACTGCCGGCGATCCGCAATTATATCGTGCTTGGCGATGAGCCTGCACCGGGCAGCATGTCTTTTGCCGGGCTGCTGAAGCCGCTCACAGTCCCTTTTCAGGACAGACAGCTTGAGCCTATTGATCCTGAGGATATTGCGATTCTCGGCTACACCTCCGGAACCACCGGCCACCCCAAGGGCGTGATGATCACGCACCGCAATCTGGTGGCCACCTCCTACTATGGCGGACAGCTGCTGGATATACACGATGATATCGGCTTCTCGATTGCTCCTCTCTATGCTGCGCAGGGCTTCAATGCCGTGCTCGTCTACTTTGTCTCCTGTATCACGATGAAATGGATCTCCAACTTCAATCCGAATGATATTCTGACCCATGTCGCCAAAAACGGGATCAACCTCTTTCACACCCAGCCGACGATGTGGAGCCTGATCCTGGCCATGCCTTACTGCAAGCCCGGGCTGTTCAGGGAGCTGCGCAAGGTCGTGGTCTCCGGTTCGCTCTGTACCCCGTATTTAGCCCGCTCCATCGAGGAAACGACCCGCTGCACGCTAATCAATGCCTACGGCATTATTGAGGCTACGGGACTGGTCACAATGACCCGGCTGGATGATCCGCCGGAGGTCCGGCTGAACACAGTCGGCAGGCCGATTGAAGGCTTCGAGGTCAAGATTGTAGACCGGGACCGCAAGGAGCTGCCGAAGGGCGAGATCGGGGAGCTGGCAATCAGGGGTTATCTGATGAAGGGCTATTACAACAACGAAGCCAAGACGCGTGAGGTAATTGACGAGGAAGGCTGGCTGTACACCGGCGATTTGGCCTGCTATTACAAGGACGGCGTCAATATTTGCATTGCCGGCCGCATCAAGGATATGGTCATCCGCGGCGGCTTCAATGTCTACCCGGTAGATATTGAAGAATGTGTGCTGAACATGGACAAGGTTGAGGATGTATCGGTTGTCGGGGAGCCGGACGAGATTCTGGGTGAGGCCCTGGCTGCTTTCGTGGTCCCAAGGCCCGGAGTTCTGCTTACTGAAGGTGAGGTCAAAGCCTATTGCCGCGGCAAAATCGCCAACTATAAGGTCCCGGACCGGGTGCATCTCGTCTCCCAGCTGCCGGTGCTGGAATCCGGAAAGGTGCAGAAGAATATCCTCCGAAGATGGGCCGTAGAGGGAATTCCGGCGGAAAGCCAGTTTCTGCTTAATGACACGATCGTCAGAGGCATGGCCGGGGAGCTACAAGATAACCCCGCAAAGTGAGGCTTTGGCTTCAAATTCTTATATTTTAATAAATCACAGGTCGAGGGGCGCTTATTGTGGATTTCAGCTATACCGTGGAGCAGCGGCAGATCTGCGGCTTAATGGAGGAATGTTGTGAGCGGTATTTGAATGACGGGGTGTATGCGGATGACGAGAGCGGCACCTTCCGCAGGGATAAATGGTCCAGATTAGCCGGTACCGGCTTGCTCGGACTTCCCTTTCCGGCAGCGTATGGAGGAGCGGAGCAGGGAATGCTGACCACGGCGCTGGCGATCCGTTCGCTGGCGCGCTGCTGCCAGGATGAAGGCCTGGTCTTCTCGGTATGCGCTCAAATGTCAGCGGCCCAAGTGCCGCTATGGGTATACGGCAGGGAGGAGCAGCAGGCCGGGTATCTGGCACCGCTCATTGATGGAAGATTCATCGGCAGCAGCGTAATTACGGAACCTGGGGCCGGCTCTGATTCTTCCGCCATGACCACCTCTGTCGAGAAGGAACCGGAAGGTTATATCCTGAACGGCATCAAAACCTTTGCAACACTCGCCCCGGAGTCCGACATCCTGCTGGTGTATGGCAAGCATGCGAATGGACTGCCCATGCTGGATGTGTCGGCCTTTATTCTGGAAGCGCGACAGCAGGAATACGAGATTGGCCAAGTCTTCGAGAAGATGGGCCTGCGGACCAGCCCGATGAGTGAGGTTCTCCTGAACCACACCCGCATTCCGGCGCACAGGCTGCTGGGACGGGAACGGCAGGGGATGGGTATTTTTTTCAAGGCGATGCTGTGGGAGCGGATAATAGTCAGTGCTTATCATGTCGGAGCCATGGAACAGCAGTATGAACAGACCTATCAGTATGCGGGCCAGAGGAAGCAATTCGGGCAGGCCATCCGCTCCTTCGAGGGTGTCTATGACAAGCTGGTCCAGATGAGAATCCGGATGGAAACAAGCAGGCTGATGCTGTATAAGGTGTGCGAGGACTTTGACCAGGGCCGCTGCGGGATGCACAGTGCCTCCATGCTGAAGCTGCATACCTCCGAATCCAAGGTGCAGAACAGCCTTGCGGCGGTACAAATCTGGGGAGCTTACGGCTATGTGAAGGAGAGCCCGCCGGAGAAACAGATGCGGGATTCCCTTGCTTCCAAGCTGTACTCGGGAACGAGCGAGATGCAGAAGAAAATCATGCTGGAAGGTCTGGGGGAAGGGTATGAGTGATTTCCTGCTGCAGCATTACCTGCTCCGCACTGTTGAGCGCTGCCCGGACCAGACTGCGCTGTGCTTTGAGGGCAGGGAGCTAAGCTATGGTGAGCTGCACCGGCGCAGTATTCAAATCTCAGATGCACTGATCGATACCGGCATGGAGCCGGGGGAGACCGCTGCAATCTGTCTGGACAAGTCCCCGCAGGCGGTATGCGCCATGTTCGGCGTGCTGTTCACCGCAGGGGCATACATCCCGCTGGACACGAGCTACTCTCCTGTTCACAGAATGTTGACCATTCTGGAGCAGAGCGGGACGCGGTTTCTGGTTACTGATGGCGCGAACCTGCTGAAGCTGCTACAAGGTGCGAATCCGGAGCAATGGGAGCGGCTGAGGTTACTTCATATACTGCTGGTGGAGGGGAGCGCCGAACTGGACGAACCAGATTTCGGCAAGATTGTTCAAGCCGCGCCGGAGCAGCCCCTGCGCCATTTGTACAAGAGCAGAAGACAGCCGATCAGCGAGGATCTGGCTTATATTCTGTACACTTCAGGCTCCACAGGAGTACCCAAAGGCGTGATGATTACCCACCTGAATGCCAGAACCTTCATTGACTGGTGCTGCGGTTACTTCAAACCGGAAGGACATGAACGCTTCGCGGCCATCGCACCTTTTCATTTTGATCTTTCGGTGTTTGATATTTTCGTGCCGGTTGCCGTAGGGGCAACGCTCGTCCTCCTGACGGCTGAGGTCATTCAGCATCCGGCGCGTTTTACCACGGCCATTGAACAGGAAAAAATTAGCTGGGTCTATTCCGTGCCTTCACTCTGGGCTGCCGTGGTCCAATACGGCCGGTTGCCAGCAGGCGGGCTGCCTTCGCTGAGGGGCGTGCTGTTTGCGGGAGAGGTTCTGCAGCCGAAGCTGCTGCACCAGGTGATGGAGTTGCTGCCAGAGGCGGATTTCTACAATCTGTACGGGCTGATTGAAACCAACGTCTGTACCTATTATCCGCTGAGTGAACAAGACGGTATACGCGACACTCCCGTACCGATCGGGTATCCCTGCGGAAATACCGGAGTTGTCGTGGTAACCGCTGACGGACGCATTGCCGGTGCCGGTGAAGAGGGTGAACTCTGTGTAAGAGGCTCAATAGTCATGAAGGGTTATTACCGCAACCCTCTGCTTACAGAGCAGAGCTTCCGCAGCATACCGCCGAATTGGGGTCTTGGAGACAAGCTCTACTGTACCGGAGACATGGCTATGGTTAATGAAGACGGAGCGCTCGTCCTGATTGGCCGCAAAGACGCCTTGATTAAGCGTTCCGGCTTTCGCATTGAGCTGCCGGAGATTGAACGCGTGCTGCATGACATGGAGAATATTCTGGATGCCGCTGTCGTGGATATCCAGGATGGTGAAGGCCATCCGCTGATCTGCGCTGCCGTGGTTGTGCATGAAGCTGGCAGCTTCACCGTCCTTGGGCTGAAGCAGGCTGTCGGCAAGCTGCTGCCCCGGTATATGATTCCCGATATGGTGCATGTTTTTGACAGCTTCCCTTCAGGGGGGAGCGGCAAGGTTGACCGGCAGCAATTGAAGCATGAATTCCGCAAGCGGCTCTGAAGGAAGATGAGGGGAGAGGAAGACTGTGCAGATGCAGGACAAGCTGTATGAGATTATCGCCAGCGTATGCTACTTCGACAAGGAGGAGCTGCATCCCGGCTTGTCGGTTGCCGATGATCTGGCCATTACCTCGGTGATGATTGTGGAGATTATCGCGATGGTGGAGAGCAGGCTTGACGTGAACCTGGAAGAGCATGTAGATGAGCTGCTCAGCTGTGAGACGCTGGGCGAGCTGACTGCGCTGACCGCTGAGCTGAGCAGGGAACATTCACTGGACAGCCTGCCCGGGAGGTGAGAGCTTTGGCCGACTCCCTTTCCAAGCCGTCCCTATCTGCTGCTGCCACGCTGCACGAAGGGTTCGAAGCCCGGGCAGCGCTGCAGCCGGAGCATCCGGCCATCGTTTTTGCCGGAGAGTCAATAAGCTACCAGCAGCTGAACCGGCGTGCCAATTGCCTGGCACATGAGCTGATTGCCCGGGGCGTTCGTCCGAATGATCATGTAGGCGTAAGTGTGAAGCGCAATATGAATCTGGTTATTGCCCTGCTTGCCGTGTTAAAAAGCGGCGCTGCCTACGTCCCTGTGGATCCGGGCTATCCGGCCAGCCGCAAAAACTACATTCTACAGCATTCCGAGGCCTCGGCCGCTATCTGTGAAGACGATGAACCGCTCGATGTGCCGGTTCAGATCCGCCTAGGTTCTGCCGAAGCGGGCGCAACCACTGCTTCCTATTCAGCAGACTATCCGGCAGACAACCCGGAACTCTCCATTGACGGCAGTGCTTTGGCCTATATCATGTACACCTCCGGCTCTACCGGCATGCCCAAAGGCGTAATGATCGAGCATCGTTCCGCCGTGAATTTGATCTCCTGGGTGAACCGGGAGCTGGATATAGGCAGCCATGACAGAGGATTGTTCGTAACCTCAGTGTGTTTTGATCTATCTGTGTACGATATATTCGGCCTGCTGGCCGCCGGAGGCACGATTGTTCTGTGTCCGGAGCCGCAGATTACTGATCCTGACAGCTTAACACGGCTGCTGCTGGAGCAGAGGATCACCTTCTGGAATTCCGTTCCTACCACACTGCATTATCTGGTCCGGCACTTGGCGGAGTATATCCCTGATTTCGCCCAATTGGAGTTGAGGCACATCTTCCTGAGCGGAGACTGGGTTCCCCTGGAGCTGGCGCGGAACTACTCGCGTTACTTCCCCCGGGCGAAGCTAACCGCTCTCGGCGGTGCTACAGAGGCTGCGGTCTGGTCCATCTATTATCCGGTTACGGAGGTCCGGGAGGACTGGACAAGCATTCCCTACGGGATACCGGTTGAACAGAATTATTGGTACATTCTTGACGATGACCTGCAGCCGGTTGCGGCGGGAGAGACAGGTGAGCTGTATATCGGCGGTATCGGGGTAGCGCGCGGCTACATCAAGGACCCGGTGAAGACGGCGCAAGCCTTCATGCCGGACCCCTTCCGCGAATCTGAGGCAGACCGGATGTACAAGACAGGTGACCTGGGCCGGATGCAGGAGGACGGAACTATCGAATTCCTCGGTCGACGCGATGATCAGGTCAAGATCCGCGGCTTCCGCATCGAGACGAAGGAAGTGGAGAAGCTGCTGCTGGAATATCCGGGCATCCGGGATGTTGCCGTTATGGCCAGGAGCCACAGTTCAGGGGATAAATTCCTCTGTGCCTATCTGACTGCCGCGCAAGCCGTCTCCGGCGCTGGACTTAAGCAGTACCTGGCTGCGCGCCTGCCTGCTTATATGCTCCCGTCCGTCTTCATCCGGCTGGAGCACTTCCCGCTGAATGCCAACGGCAAGGTGGACAAAAAGCAGCTGCCTGAGGTTTCTCTGCACAACATGCTTACGGATAGTGAATTCACACCCTGCACTACTCCGTTGCAGCAGTCCATTTGCCAGGCATGGGGGGCTGTCCTGGAGCTTGAACCCATCGGACTGGATCATGACTTCTTCGAAATTGGCGGAAGCTCGATTGAGGCGGTTACGCTGCAGAGTGAGCTTGCCCGCAGGGGCATTCCCCTTTCTTACGAAGAGCTGCTGAGCGCCTCTACCATTAGGGCACAGGCCGGGCTTGTGGAAGCGGGAGTTACTCCGCGGGTAAGTGCAGCCTGTATCCCGCCGGTTCAGGTTCACTGCGGGGAAGTCGCAGCTGCCTCCAGCCTCCCAGTAAGGATCATAACGGAGCCGAGCTTGCCCCGCCCGTTCACACAGCCACAGCCGTTTAACGATCTCTATTACAAAAGCTGCTTATATAACTCACTATTTCCTGTAGTGAATGTCTTTGGCCGGAATATCAACACGTTTCTGAGCAGCGATATGTTTGTATATACTCTGGAATCTGCACAGGCAGAGCCGTACCTCTCTGCTACCTGCATGGAATCCGCGCCCCCGGAAGCTATTCTGGAGCAGCTGCACCTTACGGCCCGGTATGAGTCCCCGCAGGGCGGGAACGGGCTGAAGGAGAGGCTTATCACTGGACTGGCCCGGCAAAGCCTGTTCATTCTCTGGGTGGACAGCTTCTATGAGCCGGCCCGTAGAGACGCTTATATGAAGAAACATCTTGCCCATACGCTGCTGGTCTACGGTTATAGTGAGGCGCAGGATCAGTTTATTGTGCTGGAGCACAGCCATAAGGATGCGCTGAACTACAGGGAACGTACCCTGGCAGCAGAGGATCTGCTGAACAGTTATCAGGGGTACCGCCAGCATCTATTGTCATCTGCGCAGACGTACACCTTGATGGAATTCCCGCGTGCCCAGCAGCCGTACACCTATGAACTGCTGCCAGATGTTAATAGACTTAATTGCCTGTACCGCACACAGCGGGACGCCTTTACGCAGAGCCTGCTGACGTTATCCGCCTTCAAAGATCACTATACTTCACAGCACTGGAGTTATACAGAGCAGCACGTCAACCACCAGATCGCTGGCCTGAACGCCATCATTGATTTCAAGCGGGCCGAAAAGTACCGGCTGGAGCGTCTTCTTACCGAACGGCAAGCGGCTGCAGCGAGGCTCGGAGAAATTACCGGTGCATGGATGGACATCCGCAGTGACCTGATCAGGTACAGCAAAGGCATTGCGCTGCCGGACACATGGAGAACGGTTCATGGCCGCTTACTGGAAGACATTGTACACAAGGAGCAGGAAGTCATGGAGATGATGTGCCGCCCGGCAAGCCGGGGCAAGGAGGGAGCTTGGCAATGAATCAGACCATTCAGAATCAGCTGCATTATTTATCGCAAAAGTACAACGAATATAACCTTCCCATGTATTTAAGCTATCCGGTGGACAGCCACTGGCGCCAGCCTGCGGATGAATCTGCTATAGCTCAGGAGCTTAAGGAAATCGAAGAAGCACAGGTTTACGTGCATGTTCCGTTCTGCAAGTCGATCTGCTATTACTGCTGCTGTGACCGGGTGCTGAGCGGCAAGGATGAAGACAAGGATCATTATATCGATGCGCTGGAGCAGGAGCTGGCACTCAAGCTCTCCGGCCGTACCCGGAAGCTGAAATCCGGTAATCTGCACTGGGGCGGCGGGACTCCCGCTTATTTAAATGAACGGCAGATCGGGCGGCTGTACGGAATTATTGCCCGGTACGTGGATTTTGAAGACAACGCCAGAATAAAGCTGGAGGCTTACCCGGACAAGCAGATTGTTACCGAAGGCAAGCTGCGGCTGCTGAAGACACTGGGGTTTAACTATATCAGCTTTGGCATTCAGGACTTTGATGCCCGGGTACTGAATGCGATTCACCGGGAATGCGATCTTGAGGATACGCGGGAGATTATCGGCCTTGCCCAGAGCATGGGCTTCACCGTCAATGTGGATTTATGCTATGGCCTGCCCTTTCAGGGACTCGGAGAATTCGAGCGTACCTTGCAGGAGATCGTGCGGATTGCCCCCGATAAAATCGTGGCTTTTCCCTATGCCCATTACCCGGCCATTTATCCGCTGCAGCGCAAAATCCCGCATCTCAGCCTGCCCAACAATTATATGGTGTCCCGCCTGTTCGAGCTGGCCCGCCAGTATTTATCCCGGGACTACACCGAGATGGGCAGTGATACCTTTATCCGCAACAACGGGCGGGAGAAGCATCCCGGAACGCATGTGGTTCGTGATTTCATGGGCTCCTCCGAAAGAAGCAGCCAGCATCTGCTGGGTCTGGGCAAGTCGGCGGTCAGTAAGATTGGCAGGCTCTATTATAAGAATGTCCCGGCAATGGATCGTTACTGCGCCGCGCTTGATCTGGGCAGATTTCCTATTGAGACCGGCAAGACCCATCTTTTGTCCGGGGAGGATGCCATACGTGAGGATATTATTCTGAAGCAGCTGCTGGGCGGTAACCCTATTGACAAGCTAATGCTCCAGGAGTGCTTTGGTATCGATTTCGACTCTTATTTTCAGGAGGAGCTTAGCGTGCTTAGGGGCATGGAGAAGGATGGCCTGCTGCTGGGTGTGGACTCTCCGCGAATTACAGTAACCCCTACCGGTACGTACTTTATCCGGGCCATTGCCCATGTTTTTGATCCCTACTACAAATCCACCAGGAATGGAGAAAATAGTATATGAAAATCACAGAACAAGTTACAATGATCGTAGCGGGTTTGACCCGTATTCCGGCAGGGGAGCTGCACCTGGACACCGATATTTTCGAGTCCAGATTGCTGACCTCCCTGGGTCTCCTGGATCTGGTTGCCAGATTGGAGCAGGAATTCAAGATTATTATTCTGCCCGAGGAACTGATTCATGAACACTTCGCGAGCATTGCCACAATTATCGGGTTTATCGATAACAAGCTGGCGGAGGCTTCATAACAGCGAGTGTCTCAGGACTGCCAGGGCTGCTAAGAGGTGAGCCAATTGTTCAAGATCATGATCGTCGAGGATGATATCAAAATCAGAACCCTGATGACCGATATCCTGCGCAAATACAGCTATGAAGTGGTGGAGGTTGCGGATTTTTTGCAGGTGGAGAAGATCTTCGAGCAGGAAGCGCCGCAGCTTGTGCTGCTTGACCTGAATTTGCCTTATTATGACGGGTTCTATTATTGCCGGGTATTCAGAAGGAAAACAACGGTGCCGATTATTGTGATCTCTGCAAGGGATGAGGAATCCAGCCAGGTGCTCAGCATGGAGCTGGGAGCGGATGATTATATCGTGAAGCCGCTGAATATTCAAGTGCTGCTGGCGAAGATTATGGCGATCATGCGCCGGAATTACGGGGAGTATGCGGGCAAGCCGGAGCCGGAGAAGGAGCCGTTGCCGATTCATCTGGATGACCGTAATTTCAGCATTTCCTGCAAGGGAGCCGTTGAAGAGCTCAGCAAGAATGAATACAAGCTGCTGAAGAAGCTGATGGAGAATAAGGATACCATTGTCACCAGGGAAGAACTGCTGGGAGAACTGTGGGATGATGTGCATTTCGTCGTGGATAATACGCTGACGGTCAATGTCACCCGGGTCAAAAGCAAGCTGGCCAGTCTCGGCTTTCAGGATGTGATCAAAGTCAAAAGAGGCGTGGGTTATATTTTTGATTCGGCTATGATCGGAGGGACCCGCCAGTGAGCATTAAGCTGTTTCGGGGTTTCATGCGTGATCATCTGGCGTTTACCCTTGTCTATTTTATAAGTCATATCCTGGTGAGCGTATACTGCAATTTCTTTATCAGCAGCAACATCCAGCTCATGTACCTGCTTAGCATCTATTTTTACGTATTTATTATATTTATGTGCTTCCGCTTGATCAAATACGTCTCTACCCACCGGGAAATACAGCGGTTATCCGAGAATATCGAGATTGAGGAGAAGGGCTATTCGTACGAGCAGCAAGCCGTCATTCAGCTCATTCACCGGATACACCATAGCTATCAGGACCAGATCTATGAGGTCAAAGCCCAGGCCGACAACACCCATAAGTTCATATCGCAGTGGATACATAATCTCAAAACGCCCTTGTCAGTCATCGACCTCATTCTGCAGAACTACAAAATGAACCCCACCGGCCATGCCCTGGCCCTGCAGCATATTGAGGAAGAGAAGGATAAAATCCTTAGCATGCTGAACCAGATGCTGAAGTTCTTCCGCCTGGAGCATTTCACCCGGGACTATAATCCGGAGCCTATCAACCTGCTGGAATCACTCAGAAGCCTGATTAACAGCAAGCGGAACCAATATATCTATAATAATGTCTACCCGGTGATCGAATGTGAGAACGAACGCATCATGGTCATGACGGACAGCAAATGGAATACCGCGATGCTGGATCAGATTATCTCCAATGCAATTAAATACTCTGACTCGGGCGAAGCGGCGAAATCCATCCACTTCCGCATTGAGCAGCGTGGCGACAAGGTGGTGTTGTCCATCCGGGATGAGGGGATTGGCATTGAGCCCGTCGATTTGCAGCGGGTCTTCCAGCCCTTTTTCACCGGAAAAAACGGACGTACCCATCACCAGGCGACAGGCATCGGCCTCTATGTCTGCTCAGAAATAGCCCGAAAGCTGGGCCACCGCCTCACGATTACCTCGGAAGTCAATCAAGGCACAGAGGTGCAGATTTCTTACCTTTCAAAAATGAAAGATAACGTAATGTAAATGGATGGATATGGAATCCAGTGTCTACTACAATGAAGCTATAAGCTGTAATTGAGGATAAATATATGACAAACGGGAGATGAAACTGTGAGCGTAGTACTGGAAGTCAAAGAGGTTAAGAAGGTTTATGGTGTGCAGAACGGTGAGAATTCCACAGTGGCACTGGATTCCGTCAGCTTTAACGTAGAGAAGGGGGAGTTTATCGGCATCATGGGCCCCTCGGGCAGCGGCAAAACCACATTGCTGAATATCCTTAGCGGCATCGGTAAGCCGAGCTACGGCGAGGTTTTTATCGGGGGCAAGAATATCACCTCCCTGGATAAGAATGAAATGGCGCTCTTCCGCAGACAGCATCTCGGCTTTGTCTTCCAGGAATTCAATCTGATGGACAGTCTGACACTGAAGGAGAACGTCATGCTGCCCATGATCCTTGACAAGCGGGACAAAGCGCAAATGGAAGCCAAAAGTGAAGAGATTATGAAGCTGCTGGGCATTGAAGAAATTGCCGGCAAATATCCCTACAACATATCGGGCGGCCAGCAGCAGCGGGTTGCGGTCAGCCGGGCGCTTGTGAATGATCCGGATATTATTTTCGCCGATGAACCTACAGGCAACCTGGATTCCAAGTCCTCCAATGCAGTGATGAAATGTATCGAGAAGATGAACCAGGAACGGGAGAGCACCATCCTGATGGTGACACATGACGCCTTCGCCGCGAGCTTCTGCAAAAAGATCATCTTCATCAAGGACGGTGCAATCAGCATGGAGATTGTCAGCAGCGGGGTCCGCAAGGAGTTTTTTGATCAAATCCTCGACTGCCTGGCGATCATCGGAGGGGAACGAAATGACCTTTAGAGATGTCACGATTAAAAACTTCAAACGCAATGTGCGGAATTTCTTCTCCTATTTTATTTGCAGCGCCTTTGCGATTACGATCTTTTTCCTCTATGCCGCCTTGCTGTTCAATAACAGCATCCGGGAAGGGGCGACAGAGGATGTGATCCAGATTGTGCTAATGCTGAGTCTGGCTGCACTGACCCTGTTCTCGGTGTTCTTCATCAACTATGCGCATTCCTCGTTCATCAAGTCGAGAAGCAAGGAATTTGCCATCTTTATGTCGCTTGGGATGCACAAGAACGATCTGCAAAAGATTATCCTGCTGGAGAATCTGATTATCAGTGTCTCCTCGCTCATTGCCGGGATTATCACGGGCGCGATCTTTTCACGGCTGTTCCAGAATGTGGCGATTGATCTGCTGGATCTGCAAGGGGTGTCCTACTCACTCAGCGCGGCAAGCTTCATCGTCACTGCGGTTGTATTTACCGTGATTTTCGCTGCCTCACAGATGATTTCAAGTGTTAAGGTCGGTAAGCTGGACATCGCAGACCTGATGAAGGATTCCCGCAAGCAGGATAACCAGGCGAAGACAAGTGACACCCGGCTTGGGCTGGTGGGAGTGGGGCTGGTTGTGGCCTCGATCATCTTCCTGGTGGTAATCTCCAATCACGAAAGTCTGAATACGAATCCTTTTATGATTATTACTTATATCCTGCTTAGCTTCATCGGGATCTACATGGTCATCTCCCATCTTGGGAACACATTGATCAGCTTCCTGAAGAATAAGAAATTCTATTACCGGCATATCCTGTCCATCACCGAAATCAATCACAAATTCAATCAGAACAAGCGGATTATGTTCATTCTGAGCATTCTCAGCGGGATGACTATCTTTCTCGTTGCTTCGCCATTCTCGCTGCTGCAGCTGTCGGAGAGCATCGCGGAACGAAATAAGTATGATATCGAGTATATCTCGGTAGCCGGCGTGCATGTGCTGGAGAGCGGACAATTGGAGCAGGTGCTGAAGCAGTCCTCCGAGCCGCTGAAGTCGATCCAGGAAACCAGCTTCCTGAACCTCAAAATGAATCTGGAAGGAGATAAATACGATGTCCTGAAGACGAAGCCGATTGTGTCGCAGGATATGTACAACTCTCTGACCGGGGAGAAGGTAACGGTCGGTGCCGGGGAAGTTCTTAATATTGTTACGGCCTGGGAGCCGGGCACCCATGGCATTGGCGAAGGGGAGGCGATTCAATTCACGGATGGCACGCAAACCTTCAATTACAAGGTGAAATCATCCTATCACGGGGATTGGTTTGCCACAGCGAGCTCTTATCCAACTAGCTCAGGGATTGTAGTAAGCAATGAGGATTACAAGAATATGGAGTCCAAGGTAAGCCCGAATGCAATGGGTACCCACTACGGAATTGATTTTACAGCCTGGAAAGGGACAGAAGGGGTTGTCCAGAAGCTCAAGGATACGCTGAATGCTACGGATAAGGATGGAAGCGGGCAAATGTTTGCGGTAGCCTCCAAAGTGGATGCCTACAAGGAGCTGAAGAAGAACTATTCACTCTTCGTGTTCGTCACCTCGCTGATCGGCGTACTGTTCTTTGTAGCAGGCGGAATGGTGCTGTATTTCAAGCAATATACCGAAATCGGGAACGCCACCGTCTTTTTCCGCAAGCTGTATAAGATTGGCATCAGTGATAAGGAGATAAGGTCGGTAGTATCGGCAGAGCTGCTCATCACCTTCTTTGTTCCGCTCTTGCTGGGCAGCATCTTCGGCTACTGCTTCATCTATCTGATCACCCACGTCATGAGCGGGTCCGACATCATTGGCGAATTCATGAAGAACACAACGATTGTGGTCGCGATCTATTTCGTATTCCAGCTCAGCTTTTACTTCATCACCAAGCGCAAGTACAGCCAGGAGGTTGTCCGTAAGCTGACCCGTGCGGCATAAGGTTTAGTATAGCTGGCAACAAGGCAGGCTGGGAATCGTCTCTGATTCTTGGCCTGTTTAAATGATGTGGATCTTTTGATTTATTCCTCCCAAAAGCGGCAGTCAATGGCTGGTTTCCCGGTCCTGGTGCATCCGCTTTTTTGTTGCATCCATCTAAGGAAAGGATAAGCCTAATGAAATCTATGAATAAATCTAAGGTTATTGGTTGTTTGGCGTTGCTGTCATTCGTGATATTGGCCGCACTGTGGGTGTATTCGAACCATTCTCCGTCCGGTAACAAGAATAAGTATGTTAGAGAGTATGTGATTGGTGCTCAGGGA
Source organism: Paenibacillus sp. IHB B 3415 (assembly GCF_000802655.2). Classification (NCBI taxonomy): domain Bacteria; kingdom Bacillati; phylum Bacillota; class Bacilli; order Caryophanales; family Paenibacillaceae; genus Paenibacillus; species Paenibacillus sp. IHB B 3415. The sequence continues at coordinate 124,039 of NZ_JUEI01000002.1, forward strand.
ATCAAAGGTTCTGTAGACATTACGCAGTGGGGAGATGATCCGGCATATCACATTGGGGCAGACCGCAAAGGTTATGCAGTTTTCAAGGACCCGGAACAGGCGTTCGCCCGGATGAAGATTGATTATGCTGCAGGTATTGAAGCTATCCGCAAAGAGTTTGAGCTGCGTCCTTTGTCTATGGAGAACTATCAGCAGTATGGTACATACGGATGGCAACTGACGGAGACGGAAGATGCGGATACAGTAACGCAATCGCAACTGGTGACCGCTTTTATGGATATTTTTGAGAATAGTTATGTTGATTGAGGGGTTTCAATATACAAGAATTTCATAGTTGTTCATTATATGACATAGAGAGAAGGAGAAATCAGATGAACTATAACCGGACAGACCGGACCCTTGAAACGGACAGATTACTTCTGCGCCTATTTAAGCCAGCGGATGCGGAGGAAGTTAGAGACTATTGTAACAATTACAATATCTACCGGAGTACATTTACCTTGCCGTATCCGTATCCACTAGAATGCGCTGTGTCCTGGATGGCCAATCATGAGCAGAATTTTGACCTGGACCGGATGTATGAATTCGCAATCACAGATAGGAACACAGGCAAATTGTATGGAGCAGTCGGCATTTCCAACCATCAGCCATATCATAACGGTGAGATCGCTTATTGGATCGGGGAAGCCCATTGGGGTCAAGGTTATGGAACCGAAGCAGCCCGGGCAGTTATTGAATTTGTTTTCACCGAAAAGAATTACCACCGGGTATACGCACGTCATTTCGCATCTAATCCGGCATCTGGTAAAATCATGCAAAAGTGCGGAATGAGCTATGAAGGCACATTGAAAGATCATATTTACAAGAACGATTCATATGAGGATCTTGTTTATTACGGGATACTTAATCCTGTGAAGGAAAATCCGGAAACATAAGAATATAACAACCAATCGGCAGTTTATTCTCCCAAAATAACGCTTGCCTTAAAGTGTACTTTAAGGTTTAGGATGAGGAAGAACCAGCCGATTCCGTCTGAAAATAACCGATAAGGAGCGATCCGGCCAATGGCATTTACGATCAAAGAAGCTTCAGAGCGGCTTGGTTGCCCGGCTCATACGATTCGTTTTTACGAGAAGGAGGGATTGCTCCCTTACATTAAGAGAGATAAGAACGGGAATCGACTGTTCGAACAAGATCACCTAGATTGGATCCGGCTGATGACATGTTTCCGGGCAACGGGGATGAAGCTGTCGTTGCTGAAGGAGATGGTGGATCTTGCGCTGGGTGGTGATTCCACGATTCCACAGCGCAAAGCGATCTTGAACCATTACAAGGAAGATTTATTTCGCCGCCAGAACGAATTAGCCGAAGCGCTCGACGCCGTCAATAACAAACTGTCGATATACGAAGATATCGAGAAAGGGAGAATCCCTTACGAGAGCCAGTTGTTAATCAAGATGGAGGAGTCAGAGCGACAACAAACATAGAATGAGGGATCAACAAATGCAGCAAAGAATTTTGGGCAATAGCAATATCCTCGTCTCTTCGATCGGACTGGGAATTATGGGAATGTCTCCAGGCATTTACGGGGAGACTAACGACGAACAGTCGATCCAAACGATCCATCGCGCTTTGGACATAGGCGTCACGATGTTCGATACCGCGGACGTGTACGGGAACGGGCATAACGAAATGCTGCTCGGCCGTGCTCTTCAAGGGCGCCGCGAGCAAGCCATTATCGCCACCAAGTTCTCGTACACCCCAAATTACGAGAGCATCAGTGGACATCCTCATTACGTTAAGAAGGTAGTGGAGGATAGTCTTCGCCGTTTGAATACGGATTACATCGATCTATACTACCAACACCGCGTCGATCCGCAAATCCCGATAGAGGAGACGGTCGGAGCGATGGCAGACTTGGTCAAGGCAGGCAAAGTTCGGGCGCTCGGCCTGTCCGAGGCTTCCGCTTCCACCATTCGCCGCGCTCATGCCGTGTATCCGATCTCTGTGCTAGAGAGTGAGTATTCGCTCTGGAGCCGTGACATCGAAGAGGAGATATTCCCTACCGTAAGAGAGCTGGGGATTACCCATGTGGCCTACAGTCCACTGAGCAGGGGCTTTATCTCCGGCGAGCTTCGCACTTTCGAGGATCTTGCCGCAGGCGATCTTCGCAGATGGATGCCGCGGTTCCAAGGAGACAACTTCCGGAAGAACATTGAGGTTGTCGACAAGATTAAGGAGATCGCTATGGAGAAGAACTGTACACCATCCCAATTGGCCATTGCCTGGACGATTGCCAACGGGGCGCTGCCTATCCCGGGTACGAAGCGTATCAAGTACCTGGAGGAAAATGCGGCCGCAGCTGATATCCTTCTCATGAAGGAGGACCTCGAACGAATCGATCAGGTCAGCCCCAAGAATGTCGTTCACGGCACGCGTTATATGAAAGAACAGATGACGCTGCTCGACGGCTAGACGATAATCAGAAGAAGCAAAGGTCCACGGGCTCCGTGGACCTTTTGCAATTGGATATTGTCTCAGAAGGTCGGCAGCCATGAACGCTCGTCTTACAGATCGAATCAAAATCGCTCCAGGCTTCTGGACGAGCCTGAGAGAAATCGGAAGATTCAATTGACGTTGCGCGCCAATTGAATCTTCCGATTAAAAGCCGCGTTCTTCGGTGGTTTCGTAACCATAGTCGAAGGTTTCTATAGTACCGTCATCATATTGAAGAGTAAGCTGGTCAATGATAATCCGGTCCAGGGTATTCTGGTATGTAAAGTCACTATAAATAAAGTCTCATCAGGCTCAACCGGCCCCACGTATTTAACGAGAAAGTTGCTTTCGCCACTTAGCTGATCATAAGAAGGATCGCCCACCGGATTATACGTGCTGATATGAGCTGTATAATAATTGATTGTCTTTCCGGTTAGGTTGTAGGCTTCCCAGGTAAGCTTAACAGCGTCGGCTGAGTTCATGCTGTACTTGAAATCAATGGGCTCTCCAATGCCTTGTCCGGATGGGACGTCTGCCGTCAGATCTTCAGCGTCATAGCCGGCAGAGTCATCATCGATGGTACCCGTATCATTGTCCGATGGCATATCTTCCAAGACAACGGGTTCCAGGGAAGGAGAAGGTGCAGGTGCGACGTCTACTGCAGCAGCAGAGGGGATCTCAGTAGGGCTCGGCGGGATTTCTGCCGCAATGGGACTACTTGCCACAGTCTGCCCGCTCAGACGCGGGTCAATGCTGGGGGCCACATAGATCCCCAGGAGAAAAGCTATCATGATGGATAAAACAAAGATGAGAACTAGATTAAACCGACTCAAATACACACTCCCTTTAATGTTATTTATAATACGAACCTACTTATAATGACATGATTATTAAGGATTTGACAATATTTTTCTGGATAATCAGACGGCAACACCATCTCCAATGGGTTAGGGATCTTGTATTTGTGGGTGGACTTATGAATTCCATAAATAATTTTGAAATAGCATTGATATATAAATTACAATATGTGTAAATAAATTAGTATGAAAGAGGGGGTGGGAATTTTATTGAAGATGTAACTTGTTCGTAAGCAGTTAATAAATCTAAGGATAAAACTCATAACGGCTAATGGTTAGCAATGGTCTAATTGAAAATAATATCTAATCATTTAAGCGGACTAACTTAGAACTATATGACAAGAGTCTGACAAGAGTCAAATAAATCAGGTCGAATTATGATACTGAGATTCAGAATTATAATTAAGACTGAATTAGGAATAACCTAAGCTTCACGGGATGATTCAGGCGGTCGAGTTACATAATCATCAAGCACAGCTTAATTAAGAGCGTCATAAACATTAACAATATTTGAATGACGGTACTAACTAAATGAAAAGTGTTGTGCCGATAAAAGAAAAAACAAAAACAATTTAGAAAACGATCTATCAAAAGATAAGAGGATTAAATCAGCAATAAAAGTACACAAGTACAATAAGCCAAATCAGATGCCAAAACGGATCGAAACAGCTTGAATTAGGCTGGTCTTATTTATTTACTTAGTACTTCTTCACAAAACCCGTATTTTGTACATATGTCTAAAAAAATAGCTTAATCCCTTGCAGCCTTTGGTCGTTTATATATGTCGGTGGACAAGAACTTGGTCCCATTGCCGACAAAGCCCCTATTCTGGCCATAATAAAACAACTCAATTGGAGTTGTTTTCAATAATCATGCTTCTTTATATACGAACTCACGTAATTAATCAGTTCATAATTTTTTTGATAATCAATGGATATCCGTGCCGGTACATATGATTTCATTTTTGAAATAGCTCTCTTTTTTCTTAAGCTATGATTTGGGCATTGAAGTTCAGGTATTTTTGTGTTGATTGTTTTCTCATAGTACATCTTGAAGTTTATACCTGTCTCTGCTCTTCTTTCCGCGTCATGCCAATGACTTCGTGTCCAGCCTGTACGAGTTGCGGAAGCAACAATCTCCCAATAACACTACTTGCACCGGCAACGAAAATTCTCATAAATGTAGACCTCCAGGTTCATTTTTGTATTCTTTTTTTGTTAGGGATAGAATTCCCATTGCTATAGAGATGAATACCATTGCCAATATTCCTTCATTAAAATGACCCATGCGATCATGCAGATAGCCCGTTAACAATGGACCTGACGTTCCAATTAGAAAACCTATGCAATGTGTCATAGCCGCCCAAGAGGTAGCTTCTTCAGACGAAGAAGTCATTTCAACTGGAAGCAACTTCTTGTTCATTCCGGCAATCCGGACAAGAACATGTCTCAATAAAATAATAAAATAAAAAAGCCGCTAAAAAAGCGACTTCAATGGGAATATGTTTTTGTCCCTCGACTTTTCTTGCAGCAAAAAAGCAACGGATTTAATTCGAGTAAGCTCGGGCTGCTTGAATTGCATAGGCTTACCACTCAGCAATGCTGCCATCGCGATGCCGCCATACCGGATTTCTCCAACGGTGGCCCGACTTCGCCATCTTCCGCACATACTCCTCGTTCACTGTAATGCCAAGACCCGGTCCGGAAGGAATATTGACATGACCGTCACTGTAGGCAAAGACGGTCGGATCGGTGATATAATCCAGCAGGTCATTTCCTTGATTATAATGGATGCCTAGGCTTTGTTCCTGAATGACCGCATTATAAGACGTTGCATCCACCTGAAGACAGGCGGCTAGAGCGATCGGTCCAAGCGGGCAGTGCGGAGCGACCGCGACGTCGAATGCCTCGGCCATGGCAAATATTTTCTTGCATTCCGTGATCCCTCCTGCATGGGACAGGTCGGGCTGAATAATGTCGACCACCCCATCCTTCAGCAGATTTTTAAATTCCCAGCGCGAGTACATACGCTCACCCGTGGCGATTGGAGTGCTGGTGTGATGTGCGATCTCCCGCAGTACTTCGTTGTTCTCCGGCAGCACCGGCTCTTCTATGAACATCAGACGGTAGGGGTCCAGCTCTCTGGCCAGTCCCCGTGCCATCGGTTTGTGAAGCCGTCCGTGAAAATCAACAGCAATCCCGAATTCCGGTCCGCAGGCCTCCCTAATGGCAGCGACCCGCTCAACGATAGCATAAATCTTGTCATGTGTATCAATGAACTGCATCTCTTCGGAGGCATTCATCTTAATCGCCGTGAAACCGGCGGCCTTCTTCTCCAGAGCCGCCTGGACAACATCAATTGGGCGGTCTCCGCCTACCCAGGAGTACACCCGCATGGTATTGCGGCAAGCGCCGCCCAGTAGCTGGTACACCGGTGCATTGTAGATTTTCCCTTTTATATCCCATAACGCCTGATCGATCCCGGCTATCGCGCTCATTAGAATAGCCCCGCCACGATAAAATCCTCCCCGGTACATCAACTGCCATAGGTCTTCAATCCGCTGGGGATCCTGTCCAATCAAAAAATCCATCATCTCTTCCACTGCGGTCTGCACCGTATGCGCCTTGCCCTCGACCACCGGCTCCCCCCAGCCGGATATGCCTTCATCGGTTTCAATCTTCAGAAACAGCCAGCGGGGAGGAACGATAAAGGTCTCAAATCCGGTTATTTTCATCTATTTTGCTCCTTTGTATTGTTCATTCTGGCCTTGCTGACTTCCTTGGCAAATTGGCGGGCCGTCTCTGTGATCTTCCCAAAGTCTCCCTGCTCCACCGCTTCCCGATCTACGAGAGCGCTTCCTAAACCGACGGCAACGGCTCCGGCGGCAATGAAGGCTCCGACATTCTCCAGCGTCACGCCTCCTGTCGGCATCATCCGGATGTGACCAAGGGGCCCCTGCAGTTCCTTTATGTAGGAGGCACCCAGTGAACCGCCCGGGAACACCTTAAGCAGGTCTGCACCCGCTTCATGCCCTCTGACAGCTTCGGTCGGTGTCATTACACCTGGGATGGAGATTCGCCCGTGCTTTAAGGTCAGTCCTACAATCGCCTCATTCAAATTTGGTGAAAAAATAAAATCGGCTCCCGCCGCGATCGCCTGCTCGGCCTGCGTCAGCTTCAGTACCGTACCCGCTCCAACCAGCAGGCGATCTCCATATTTAGCCTTCATGTCCGCGATCAACCTGTACACTTCCGGGGTATCGGCTGTAATCTCCAGCGCTCCGACTCCGCCGTCTGCCAGTGCTGCGGCAATTTTATCCACCCGTTCAGGCGCTGGTCTGCGAATAACGGCGACCAGTCCGGAAGTCATCAGCCGCTCAATCTGAATATCTTTGTCCATTTCCTTCCTCCTCCTCGGGAATGCCCCTCACTTACCGGATAATATCCTCCATGCCGGTTCCCCCTGCCAAGAGAAAATCCACATCCTGCCGAGTCGGGAGACCTTCCACATCGCCACTTACCCCGACAACAATGGAACCCACAGCGTTGCCGCGCCGCACAGCAGAAGGCAGGTCCTCCCCCTGCAGCAAACCGCTTATGAATCCTGCGGCAAAACCGTCTCCGGCACCCATCGGATCAATGAGACTCTTCACGGGAAACCCTGGCTCATTTCCAGAGACTCGTCCGTTACTGTAATAAGCCCCGCCCGCGCCGAGCTTGATAACGGCAGCACCTGCTCCGGATTTCAGCAATTGATCTGCGACATCTGCAGGCGTACAGCATCCTGTCAGAAACTGCCCCTCATCAATGCCGGGCAGCACGTAGTCGGCAAGAGCCGCGATTTCGTTAAGAACACGATAGGCCTCTTCTCTGTTCCAAAGCTTCCAGCGGATATTGGGATCAAACACAATGGCCGTACCGTGTTTTTTTGCCGCTTCGAGGGCTCGAAAGATTAATTTCTTGCACCCCGGGCTAAGCGCCGGAGTAATTCCCGTAACATGCAGGATGCGGGCACCTCCAACATATTCCTCATTAAGCTCATCCTCTTGCATCAGGCTGGCCGCCGATTGTTTGCGATAGTAGTACACCTGTATTTTGTCCGGGGATATTTGTTCTTTGAAGAACACTCCCGTGGGCGCTTCATCTGTAACCCTGACTTCGGAAATATCAACGCCATGTCCTCTTACGACCTGCCTAATATACCGTCCAAATGGATCATTTCCGAGCTTGCTGAACCAGCCTACGGTATGTCCCATACGGGCAAGTCCAATTGCCACATTGGTCTCAGCTCCTGCAACATGCTTGTGAAAACCGTTCACATACTCCAGGGGAACCATCCGGTCCGGTGCCAGAAGTACCATGGTTTCCCCAAAGGTTACAACCTCCATTGCCCCTCCTCCTTCTGCTTCTTCACTAATAGAGTCTCTTCATAAAGATCACATCTTTATTCTTAGGTGAAATAGAATCAATTGATTTATTGCTGTTTTTCACCATAAAAACATAAAAAAAGTTGTGATTTAACCTTGGTGTAATTAAATCTTTAATATTGATATGATCTATATGGTATGATCATATTATCTTGTTCTTTACTAGTCAATACTAAATCAATACTCAGACTTATCTATTTATTGTCACGAAGCTCTTATGCTAAAATGAATTTATTCCAAGTCAAAGGGACGGCTAAACATGAAACAGAATAAACAAACCGCGTTTCAAGCTACAATAGAGCTTATGAAGCAGAAAATTCTCGATGGGGAATGGGCTCCAGGAGATCGGCTCCCTACTCTGCAGCAGCTAGCCGTTGATTTTTCTGTTAGTGTCACTACAGTACGTGAGGCGCTGCGAATATTAGAGAGTCAGGGGAATGTCAGCATTGAGCACGGGCGCGGGATGTATGTACGAAACGATCCGCTACTGCTCAATGATCCGGCGGTTGCCTTAGAGGAATTAGACAACATTTCGATAGTGGATCTGTTGGAAGCCAGACTGCTCATTGAGCCTGAACTTGCCGCTTTAGCCGCGAAGCGGGCCGATGAGGATCAGATCCGCCGGCTACGGGTACTGGCTGATCGAATGGTGCGGCAAATGGAGGAAGGTGGCTCATTCTTCGAGACAGACCTCGCCTTTCATCAGTTAATTGCCGAAGGGGCAGCAAATCCAGTGGTGGCGCGAATGCTCAATTCGATTCTTCCATTGCTGGCCGAAGGACGCAAGCAAACCAATACGCTGCCCAATATGCGGACCAAGGCTTCCAATTACCATGTTCTGATCGCCATTGCCATCGAGGAACGGCAAAGCGAAACAGCACGGCAGCTAATGGAAAGCCATATTCAGAGTATGCTGACAACCCTTAAGCAGTAGGTTCAACCCGTGAATCTAAAAAAGCTTATTAGCTCCCTCTGGACTCGGATTCGAACTCAACCCTGAGTTTCCTGATAATGAGAATTCGGTAGCCCTCTTGATTTCAGAATAAAGACGCCGGGCTTCTTCCCGGCGTCCTCATTGATGGCATGCTGTTAGATTTATGCTAACATGAACATTTTGAATGATTTTGAACTCTAGAAGTGCCTCTTCCAAAGTTCGTTTCGATTTCTCCTTCAAGTGTGAGAATCGATCGAATGCAGAAAACAGATGATGTTCCCCTTGCATTACAATGGATTCCACTCGCCTAAAATATCAATAGCTTCATGTAAACGGAAATTAATATTAATGCACCCCTCCGATCCGTAAGAGCAACAAAGCATTAATATTTTAATTTACAAAAATTTGTCCCAGTCATGGCCCTCCGGAAATTGTCGGGTTAAAGAAGATTTCAGCCATGCTTTTTCTTGTGGCAGAAGTGTCGGCAGCATTGTTCGGAAATCATTAATATCCTTCTCCCGTACTTTCGAACCGCCTGCTTTATGGAGAAGTTGGATTTCGGGTCTCAAATAAGGTATTCCTTCAACAGTTTTCAAAATAATTTCAGCCATTGGCCTTCTAATTGATTTATCTCTCTTATAAGTCCATGAATTTTCTTCGGTATCAATGATCATAAGTGGAATCCCGGCATTCCGATCAACTTGAAGAAGCTATTCTTACTCCCACTGGACCCCAAGCGAAATCGCGGAGGAAGCCATCAAGCGCGGAGTGGTTTTATATGCCGTTTGGCAGCTATTAAACTATAATCCTTATTCAAAATCCCAAAGATTCACCAACGAGGATAACCTTTATTCTCCCCGCCGGTTTACACATTCTTGTTTGGACGATGTAAGAACAGATACAATCATCTGTTTTACAATCTCCGCAAGCACCATTGATCAGGCAGGGCGTTTTTTGCGGCGAATGTAAAAATGGGCTGGACGAACACGAACAGCGGTATACATTAATGGGGGCCGCATATGTTCTGGCTCTTATAACTGCGTCTTCTGCGGTCTTGCAGACCTTATTCATCCCAACGATAGCAATAACACTTTTCGGTCCAAAGGTAATCGCCGCTGTTCGATTGCCCACACTATCTATATTGACCAATATGCCATCTTCGCTAACAGCGTTAAAGCTCGTTAAATAGGTGTCGCACAAAAGAGATTGGCGCATGAGGTCATAACGTTCCTCCATTGTTTGCGCTGTATCACGATCAGTGATCATATAGCTGCCTTGACGTACTCGATTAAGAAGCCCGATTTCCTCAAGCGTGACTGACCCACCCCATGATACCGAAGAATGTTCTGGAATAAATGATAGTGCCTTTTCTACAGCTTCTATGGCGTTATCACAGTAATAAGCCTCAAACTTTCTGCTTTGCAGATTTTTAATAACCTTTGAGGCTAAAAGTCTATTTCTCGCTTTTATTAAATTTTCTTTCTCTTGCATTGTTTTTCCTCCATTCTGACGTTAGAAAAGGTGACTAACTTCTATTGTATTTATGATTAATATAGTATAGTAAAAAGAAAAAATATGTTGCACATGCAACGAGGAGCCTCTCATGAACAACTTAGATTCCCTATGTCAATCACGTTTATTTTCAGGGATTTCCCCAAATGATATTCCACAAATGCTTAAATGTCTGTCAGCCACACGGAAAGAATATGCAAAAGATGAGATGGTTGTCCGTGAGGGCGATTTAGTGGATGATGTCGGCATCATATTGCAGGGTAGCGCTCAAAGTACGAAATTGAGCGTCACGGGAAAAAAAATTATAGTATCCCTCCATTATCCGGGTGGATATACTGCAGTTTTAACAGCGGCTAGCCGTGGAAGAAGATGCCCTATGTCAGTACAGGCAATAGAACCACTTGAGGTTCTGTTTATTCCTATCAAAAGCATATTGAGCCGTTGTACGAAGTTGTGTATGGCACACGAACAATTACTTGGCAATCTTTTTGATAGTATCGCAGAACGAGCGTTAGAACTGCATGACCGAAATGATTGTCTGATTATGCCTACTATTCGGGATAAGGTCTTAACTTATTTAACAAGAGTTATGCGTGAAACTGGAACAGAAACTTTTACTATTCCTTTTGATAGAGAAGCGATGGCCGAGTATTTAGATGTAGATAGAAGTGCTTTATCCAGAGAGCTTGCATGGATGAAGCGGGACGGCTTGATTGACTTTTATAGAAACGAATTTAAGCTATTGCAAAAAGCAGTAGAAAAAGATTTTCACTAACCGGCAAGCAGGGCAAGTGTATTGACACTTGCCTCTTTGCTTGTTGGGAGTGCCTTCCCCAAACCCTGCAACTTCGGGCCAATTCGGCCAGAAGACAGGTGCTTCGCACCGGATCCGTACGAAACGTGTGTAGAACGTATGCCGCTGCACCGCTTTTCCATCAACTTGGGGTTCATGTAGTTTGTGTCGATGAAATGACGGGGATTCAGGCCGTAGAACGCCTGCATCACAGGTATCCTCGCGAGTATGTCCAGCCGTGCTGAGTTCCTAAGCGATAGAACCCATAGAATTCGATTTGTCTATATACGCAGCCAGGCTCCCCTGCGACAGCTGCGCAGTTGGATGCAAAGGAGATTCATCGGCAGCATAAGCCTGCAGTTGTGGACCTAAAGACCTCCAGTTCACGCGCAATCGAGATTTACAGCCTCCTGCTCAAGTGCAAATATCCCATTTTTGCATGTATATCCCTGGTTATTCGAATCGATAGACCCATCGCTCCCGGGCTATCCTTTTGTTATACTTCCAAGTGAGGTTTCAAACCATCTAGAATCAGGAATTTAATCGCAGCATCCTTCATTTCGCATTTAATATAAAACCCGCACAGAGGAGCACAAAGACATGAACTTTTTCAAAAAATGGTTTGGCGGCAATGAAATGAGCAAATCAGAAGACGGTACCACAATTTATGGCTATGACGCTCCGGATGAGCGGCAGGTTTCGCCTCCCTCCGAAATTTTGTACATGAAAGAATTAAACGAACATTTTAATAAAGTCTTTCCAAACCGAGAAACCGGCGTGTTCCATGAACTGATTTCAGACATCGTACATATTGATGTGAACATTATGGAAGCTACACCTGATGAGCCATACCGAGTGCTGTACACCAATGGGATGAGCGATCTACCGATGACACTCCCACAGGAGATCCGTAAAGAGTACAAGCATCTTGAACGCGCGGAGCTGATGATGTTTTTGCCGGCGGACTGGCCGCTTACGCAGAAGGATTTTGAAGCAGAGGAGAACTACTGGCCGATCCGGCTGATGAAGATGCTTGCCCGGTTCCCGCATATGTATCAGACGTGGCTTGGATACGGCCATACCATCCCCAATACGGAGGATTACGAGCCATATACGCCTAACACTGAGCTGTCCGGCGCGATCCTGTTTGCTCTGCCGGAAGAGGTTAGCACAGTCCATACGAAAGATGGCAATCAGGTTCAGGTTTATTTCCTGGTTCCGCTATACCGGGAGGAAATGGAATTCAAACTGGAGTCAGGTATGGATGAACTGGTTGCCAAGCTGTCCGAGCTTCCCAGTGATTTCCTCGTTCTGAATCCGAATAGACCCAATGCTTGTAAATAACTGCCCGGATTAACGGGTTTGAAAGTATCAGAGCAGTCACTGCGGCAAAATTGGACTTCCGGCAATGCTCTGTTCATAAGAAACCGCCCCTTTTCGATTTCCAGTACCATGTTCTTGTCCAATATCGGCAATGGGACCAAGTTCTTGTCTTGAGAAAAGGACAAGAACTTGGTCCGTTAAAAGAGAAAACCCACGCTGGGCGCGGATTCTAATGGGATTATGTTCTTGTCCATCGACACCACCACAGATAGTTCAAAGAAATTTAATGATCGACAAAGCCCCTGTTCTGCCATAAAAAAAACAACTCACCAGGAGTTGTTTTTTTATATCCATTAGATACTCGAAATTTAACTCAGGAACTCAGGAGTTATATATCTCTCTGTTCAGGTTCACAATATCCTGGTGCGAATATCCTCCAGTAGCTGCCGTTAGCTTCTCTATCACTTTATCGCGTAGGAATGGGGCTTTTTCTTTATTAGCTTTTTTTAATGCTTTGGTTAGTTCTTCTTTGGTAAGTTCTGTGCAGTACGCAGGGGTTCCTGGCTGTTGTCGCCACGAATCACTTAAGGCTCCGCTATCTACAGGGTCGAAGCCGAGCTCATTGACTACGTTCATGGTTATTTGTTTATGCGACTGGTTATCACCGGCAACCGCTATGGCAAGTCGTCCACTGGTACCTTCGGGAGCTCCTTTATATTCTAACGTATAGGCTAATAAATTGTTGAAAGCTTTAGTGATAGGTCTCCCTAACTGATTGGATACCCAAACACTTTCAACCAACCCATTCTCAATTTCTGCAATTTTATTGTCTCTACCCGGATAATAATTCGAAGTGTCAACAACGACTACTTCCTCCCCAACTTTATCTACAATGCTGCGAATGCTTGGCAGTGCGTGGAAAGGGATCGATATGACTAGAACAGCAATGTTTGTTATTACTTCATCTACACTCACTGGTGTACCTGCAAGTTCTTTTCCTTCTAGCCGTTCTATCCCGCGAGCATCTGCAATTTTGACATCATGTCCATTCTCAATTAATTTTTTGGCGATATTCGACGCGATGGGTCCTGCACCTATAATTCCAAATCTCATTTTCATTTCTCCCTATATATTAGTTAGCATGCTAAATATGAGCAAAAGAGAACTTAGAATAAGTTACTCTCCATTTGCTTCAAAAGCCGCCTTAATAGTAAGCGCTCTTCGGGTAAAATTGATATCAGTAATTTCTCTTGCTGCTGCTTCCACTTGACTTCAATCGGTTTTTCTAACTCTTTTCCCTTATCTGTTAAAAAAATGCGCATAACCCTTGCATCTTGTTCATCACGCTTGCGGTATATAAATCCGTTTTGCTCCAGTGACTTAACCATATTGGTAACCGTAGGCGGCTCACATTTCAGATGTTCGCTTATTTGCATTTGTGTAATCCCATCGCCTAACCACAAGCGATACAGCAAATTATCCTGGCCAACATAAAGGTTAAGTTCTCTTAGAGATTCGCTGTAATCCCGGCGCATTTGGGAAGAAATCCGGTCTAACGACTGACGGATATCACAATCCACTGTATCATTCATAGTTTACCCTCAACTTGTAAAGTATATTTAGCGAACTAACTATAACATGGTGAAATTGAGGTGTCCACCGGTGAGATGAGCTAGAACAGGACGGCCTTCATTTTACTTAATACCAGCTGCCAACTCATCAACCACTTCTTGTACAGTTTGGATCTTAGTGATTGGCGTAATTCCAGTACCCACAGTGATAATACCCCCTTCGCCGATACCTTCAAGCATACCGATACGGATTACACTAGAGCTACCCCCTACCTTAGCAATTTCTTCACGAGATGCGCCCTGGTTATCCATAGCCACCAATTTTTCAGCAAACGGGGTAGGCAACGAACGGTAGTAAGCTGGTAAAGTACGGTACAACAACAAATCTGCTGCAGATGAGTCCACTATCCTTTGCTTTACTGATTGTGCTGCGGGGTTTTCAACAGTAGGAATAAAACGGCTTCCTAAAAAGACACCTTCTGCCCCTAATTCAAAGGCACTTGCAACACCGCGAGCATCACCAATTCCACCAGCAGCGATCACTGGAATATCAAGCACATCAACGATTATAGGAGTTATTGTAAACGTGCCAATAATACTTGTCGGCAATGTTCCACCCTCATCAAACCCGGTAACCACATAAACATCAACACCCATAGCTTGAGCATTCTTTGCATCTTCGATCGTTGGAGTTAAAGGACGGTAAACAATCTTAATGCCTGCTTCCTTCAATGGGGTAATGATCTTTTCAGTTAGCGTTCCTTCAACACCATTAAGAAGAATAACTTGCACACCTTCTTGAATGACAACTTCCAAAATTGGCCAAGTGAACTTCATATCTGCATCAGTAATTAAAGTTGTACCAAATGGTTTATCCGTCAGTTCCTTTGTCTTCCGAATTTCACGGCGCATACGTTCCGCGGTTTCCTCCGGTGAGGTTGTAATTGTCGTTTGACCGGCATTAGGACCAAGAATCCCTAACCCCCCTGCATTACTCACGGCAGCAACAAATTCAGCATTCGTAATCCAACTCATAGGTCCTTGTAAAATGGGTTTTTCAATTCCAAGAATCTCTGCTACACGATTTTTCATTAATATTATCCTCTCTTTAGCACCATATAGTCGCAATACTGTACAGCTTAATTGGTCTCCTCTACGGGTTATGCTACAATAATCATTAGCTTGCTAATAATATTTGTATTCGTTAGCAGCCTTGGCACTATCATACGTCCATACGTTTCATCTGCAAAGAAGGCAATTTAAATGAACGTAGTACATATTTTTGTACTTTTAGACTGGGAGCGATATCATGCGGGTATGTAATGAAGGATTTGAAAAAGAGTTTATTGATGAAAAAAGAAATATGTACGCAATAGCCTTTACGCAAAATGTACTTTCGGGGCGATGGAAATATTTCATTATCTGGTATCTGGAAGGGGAAAGACGCCGGTTTACCGAGATCAAAAAATTCCTGGGAGGCTTGTCGCAAGGCTCACTCACCAAGCAACTCAAGGAGCTGGAGGACGACGGAATTATTCTGCGCGATGTGTATCCGGAAGTTCCGCCACGGGTCGAATATTCGCTGACAGAGAAAGGAAACAAACTGCTGCCTGTCCTAAAGAAGATGGAGGATTTCGGTAAAGAATATGGGGAGAAGCCTGAAATAGATGAAGGATAAGGGTAAAGGCTACCCCCTATTCAGCCAGCACATAAAATCGCGCAATCCGGACCAAACACCTCCAAGATTATCTCCCTATCTTACGACTGGACAGGGTTCCATTCTCTTGAAGGTGTTTTGATCTGCTCATAATTAGGACCGGCCGGGGTTTGTTAGATGGAGCTAACTTTCAGCAAAATTCTTCCCCGTGCATGTCTGGCTTCGCTCTTCTCCAGTGCTTTATCCGCTTGGCTTAACGGGAATATGGAATCAATCTCCGCTTTAATCATACCTTCGGCAATTAATTTCGTTAGATGCTGCAAGTCTTCCCGGTTAGGGAATTTGGTATTGAACTTAGCTGTAACGCCATATTTTTCAGCGTTTTCTTGGGAGGGATCTTGAGTTAAAGAAACCAGGATTCCGTCTTTTTTTAGAACCGGCCAGGATCTCGATTCTGTCTCGCCTCCCACGGAATCAACCACCAGATCTACGTCCTTTGCGATATCTTCGAATTTTGTTGTGGTATAATCGATGACCTGATCAGCCCCCAACGATTTAACGAAGTCCACGTTTGAGGATGAAGCCGTTGCGATCACGGTTGCCCCTTTCCATTTAGCCAACTGAACTGCAAACTGTCCAACACCCCCTGCTGCCGCATGGAGGAGAAGGGTTTGCCCTGACTGGAGCTCACCTTCAGTGAACAAGGCTTTCCAGGCGCTTTCTGCTCCTGCTTTGATCGTTGCAGCATCCTCAAAAGTGAGATTTTCCGGCATCGCCATTAATTCTTGTTCCTTCGCAACTCCATATTCTGCATAAGCGCCTTTAATGCCGCCAAAAACGCGGTCACCGGGCTTAAATTCCGTTATCATATGCCCCACCTCTTCGACAACTCCTGAAGCGTAGAAACCAGGGATGTAGGGAAAGGTTACAGGAAATACATTTTGAAGCCAACCCTTACGAATTTTAAAATCAAGCGGAATGACCGTAGCATACACGATGCGAACCAGGACTTCATCCGCTTGCGGTTGAGGGCGATCAATGGTGACTGCCTTCAAAACATTGGGACCCCCGTATTCGTTGACCTGAACAGCTTGCATAGATTTTTTCGACATGTTTATCTCTCCTCCTATATGATTCATGGTTTGGTTTACTTCCATTTATTTTTCCAGATTTGCGGCTATTTTTTTGGCCAAAGCTGCAAACTGAACTTTTTCTTCAGCATTAAGATGTTCCGTTGTAATCTCCTCCAGCTTGCGCCAAGCCTGATCGACTCTGGTTTCTATATCACGCCCTTCTTGGGTGAGTGACACTATGGTTACCCGTTTATCCACTTCGGAACGGCTGCAGGTGACGAGACCCGCAGCTTCCAAACGGCGAACGGACTTCGCTATGGTAGAGTGATCAAGCCGCAACGATTTTGTGAGATCATTCTGAGATTGACTGTCCCGGTGCCATAATTGCATCAGCACCAGTTCCTGGCCCGGGTATAAGCCTGCTTCCCGAAGCAGTTGTCCCGCAATTCGGTGATGGGAACGAGCCAGACTGAAAATCGAAAAATTCACGGGGAAATGCGTGACTGCGCTGATTTCATCCTCAATGGTTTCGCTGTTGTCACTAGGCTTCAATAAAGTCATCTCCTTTTATGTGGTCGTCAACATATCTACACACCTACAGTAACATTTAAATATGTTGCCGTCAACATAAATGAGTCGGACTCGGCACATTCTGTTGGATTTATCTCTTCCGTATTTATTTCGAGGTCATATTTATCAAATCCTCATCCTGTTGAAAGCGCTATAAATCGTCCTGAAATCCAAAGCTTCTCCTATAGTTTTCTCCCCAAGCTTCTTTAATAATAAAGAAAGGCACTGCAGGCCGCTACTTCACTAATGCAAAGGAGAATACCCATGCCGCATCCCTTCACCACTTTCAGTGAGGCCCTTTCTCAGCCCAGAAGCCTCTATTTCGGCGTTGTCTATCAGGACGGCAAGTATAAGGCTTATGATCCGGTGAGCTTCTTCGGCCGCAAGCTGCCTGACCCAGAGTTAACTTTTGATACCGGGAACAATAAAACACTGGTGAACGTTCACATGAACGGCTCCATAAAAAATGTCACGGTGTATAACGGCAGCTATTACAGTGATAATATTCCCGGCGTTTGGATGTGCAAGGATTTCAGGGAAGCCGGACCTTACGCCTACAAGGTTGAGCTCGGCGGGAAATACTATAATTTGGGCAGCGATGATCTGCCTTATGCCACTTCTCTGCTCGATAATCTGTTTCCGGTCACTGAATATCAGCTGGAAGCCGCCAAAGCCACTCTTCTCGTCTATGCTCCAACGTCGGCGGACGGCTCGAAACGGCTGCGCGGACTGGTCTACGGGCTGTTGCTGGAGAATCAATGCAGCCAGACCCTAACAGGTGAAGTTACGCTGCCTTCCGCCGACACCCTGCCGGACCAGTCATTCTCCAGTCCGGATTTCTGTGTACAGGTGCTCGGCCATCAGGCAGACCGTGATGGCATCGTGTCTGTTGTACTGGCCCCGGGTCAGACCTGCTGGCTGCCCGCTATCATCTATCCGGCGGGTGATCCCTGTCCACGGCTTGTCGATGAGAAAGGCACACTCTACTGGCTTAATGAAACCTGGGCCTATTTACGGGGCATCACCGGTCAGCTGAAAATGGACGAGGATCTGTTCGCTGCGGAGTTCTACGAACGCGCCCTTCTCCAGTGCATCGGCTCCCTTGCCATGGACAGCCAGGACACTCTTGCTGGTGCCAACTGGGGCACGTCACCCACAACACAGTTCACCTGGAACAAGGATATGTACTACTCCCTGCTTCCCTTTCACACAGCAGAGCCAGAGTTATTCCGGCAGGGAATGCTATGGTTCCTGAAGCATGGAGTTCGCCTGCCCGGTAACCGCTATGAAGGCGGAATTACCCATTCTCTAAGTAATTCCTTATCTTCCGTTGTCATGGCTGGTCTCTACTACCGGAGTACAGGTGACAAACAGCTGTTTTTAGACCAACCCGAGATTCACGAGTCGATTTGCAATCTCCTGGAGGAGATGCTGCTGACCCGTAAGGAAGATGAACCCTGGCTCTACCCTTCAGTGTGGCTCTCCGATGCCTATTCACTGGGAGATTATCATACAGGCTCCAATGTGATTGCCTGGACCGCTCTTTTTCATTATGCCCGGATTGTGGAGGAGGTCTTCAGTGACACGGCGAGAGCAGAACGCTACCGGACCATTGCCGGAAGAATCCGGGAAGATCTGGAACAGCTAGCTACTGCCCAAGGCCCCTTCGGCCGTCAATACACAGAGGGAATCAGCAGGTCCGGCAATAAGCTTAAAAACAGCATTGAGAAATACAACGGTAAATATAAGGATTTCGGTATGCAGTTTATTTGGAATCTGGTTGAAGAGGGGCAAGTCAACCTGCTGCATCACGATGGCGAGGAATCAGATACCATTCTGATGCCGCTGTACGGGTACACTTCATATGACAATGAGACCTACAAGCATTACATGCAGTTCTCATTAAGCCCGCATAATCCAACATATAACCCTGAAACCAGGGGGATTCAGTGGGGAGACCATTCTGCCTGTACCTTCCCCGGCTATATGAACGGCATGGGCATGATTACAGACTCCGCCTCACTGTCTGGTGAAGACGGGTATTTGACCCGGATACGCCAATTGACCGACGCCGACGGCTCGCTTTGGTGGTGGCCTTACAACAACGGAGCCGCTTATGGGGATGTAGTCCGTCACAATAACTGCGGGAAGTGCGGCTGGGCCTCCGGCGTTTATGCCGGGCTCTTTGTCTCCGACATTCTGGGTTTCGCTTATGATGCCCCTTCCCGGCAGCTATCCTTCCGGCCCTTCAGTCCAAGTAGCTCTTTCACCTGGGATAAGGTCAAGCTGGGCAGCGGATATTTCAGTGTAGCCTACCGGAAAACGGAGGATTCCGTGCAGGCAAAGATCCTGAATCTTTGCACAGTGACGATTACCGTAATTACCGAGCTTCGGCATGACAATGCCGGTAAACTCAAGGCTTCAGCAAGTAATGGACAAGATGAGCTTAATGTGCATGAAGAATTGCCGGCCCGTCCGGACTCACGTCTCTTCAAGATGATCCTTGATCCAGGTTGTTCGATCACCTTCGCATTACGCTAAGCAAGATTTCGGTTACACGGTTTAACCGCATTAGTTCGATTTATATAGATGCTCGTACAGGCAGGAGAATCTTAACTCCTGCCTGTACGAGCTTTTTGTGTTATAGAACGAGGCCACGCCGGGCACATAAAACAAGAGCACATCTCCATCATCTGGAAACATGCTCTTGTTTTATGGATATGAGAACCACGGATCAGTCCTG
Source organism: Paenibacillus sp. IHB B 3415 (assembly GCF_000802655.2). Taxonomy (NCBI): domain Bacteria; kingdom Bacillati; phylum Bacillota; class Bacilli; order Caryophanales; family Paenibacillaceae; genus Paenibacillus; species Paenibacillus sp. IHB B 3415. The sequence continues at coordinate 143,994 of NZ_JUEI01000002.1, forward strand.
CGCCAATCCCCCAGATCAGAAAGTCCGGAAGAACTGCTTCGCGCTGTCCTTCTCAGGCAGCGGCAGCCGAAGGCCCACGGGCAGCATCTCCGGATAAGCTTTGTGAGGCTCACGCTGATACCAGTAGGCCACCGAAGAATAATCATTGGACTGGGAGTTTCCATGACCATGTTCGATACTGAAACGAAGGGACTCCCGGAAGATGATCGGATCGACAATATGGAAACGGTATTGCGTAATTTTGCCGGAGTAGTCATTGAATAGGATAGTATTGCTCTCTCTCCATGCGTCCCCGTTGCCGCGGATGGGCGCATACGTGGATACCCCGTGATACGGGCTGTCGTATTTACCGGACGGGTAGCCCCAGGCTGCACAGAAATAATCCTCCGTCCCGGTGCCATGCAGACGGGGCGGCCATGGCTCGCCGTCGATGAAGAACATGTCATCCCCTTCTCCAGGCCAGCTGAAGCCCGGCATCGGATTCAAGTGATCGATGCTGAGATTACAGCCGACATAATGGCCCTCTCCAACTGCGTCCATAAGCACATAGTTATCTTCACCCGTAAGATTCTTAAGCTCATATACTTTCTGGTCGGCATAATTGGGCTTGTCCTGCCCGTCATGCTCCAGCTTCAACGCCGCAAGATCGACCGTCCCCCGTGTAGGATTCTCCCTCCGCCAGGAAGCATGGAAGTAGAAGCTATCCTCCGGAATCTCCTTCTCCACATAGTCGACATAGAAGTACAATACCAGCTCATCCTCGCATTCATTGATAATCTCGATGCGTGCGCTGCTGCGGAACGGCATCTCAAAAAAACAGTTCATCGCTGCCTTATCCTCAATGACATCCTGTGTTGTAATCATATTGAGCGGCATGGAGACATAGTGGCTGGCAACCCCATGACCGACGCCGAAGAAATCGCCTACCGGCGAATCTACACTAGGCTCTTCCTCTCCGTCCCAAAACATCCGCACCAGCACTTTGCGGAATGCATATTTATTCTTGGCTGCGATTGTCATCCAGATATGCTGAATGATGCCCGATCCTTCAATCTCTGCAATAGCTGCCGTCTGTCCGGCTCCAATCACGATGAAATCCCGGTTGCCCCCGGTCTGATCCCAGCTGGATAGCCTGCGGGACTGCCCTTCCTTACGCTGATATAATGAATTCATCACATGTCATCACTCCTTCTGCAGTTTCAGGCTTTGATGCCTGTAAGTGTAATACCTTCGATAAAGTACCTCTGCCCGATAAAGAAGACGATAATCGCCGGAGCCAGCACCACAGTAGCTGCTGCCATCATCAGATGCCATTCCGCTGCGTACATGCCCTTGAATTGCTGCAGGCCAAGCGCCAGTGTATATTTGGACTCACTGTTCAGATAGACCAGCGGTCCCAGAAAGTCATTCCAGGAAGCCAGAAAGGTAAACAGTCCTACAACGACCAGGGCGGGCCGCGTCAGAGGAATGATGATGGAGATGAAAATCCGCCCGTGGCTAGCACCGTCTACATAAGCCGCCTCGTCCAGATCGCGGGGAATACTCAGATAGAACTGGCGCAGCAGGAAGATATTGAACGCACCTCCGCCGAACCAGGCCGGTGCAATCAGCGGAATGAACGAATTGGTTAATCCAAGCTTACTCCAGCCGATAAAGGTCGGAATCAGCGTAACCGCATAGGGCAGCATCATACTGGATAACAGCAGGCCAAAGATGAGGTCTCGCCCTCTCCAGGACATACGGGCAAAGCTGTACGCGCTTATGGAGCATGTCACGAGGACACCCAGCATCGAGAAAATCACAATAACCGTTGTATTGATAAAATAACGCCCAAAGGGCAGAATGGTCAGCGCCTCACTGAAATTGCTAAACCGGAAGGGGCTTGGTATCCATATGGGCGGCAGCTCAAAAATTTGCCCCATATCCATCAGGGAGCTGCGGATGAGCCAAATCAGCGGCAGCAGACTGAAGAGGCCCCCGGCTGAAAGCACCAAATACACGAATCCCTTCTCCATCCATGCTTTTGTCCTCATCGGGCTTCATCCCCCTCGTAATACACCCATTTTCTTGATGTCTTGAAGACCGTATAGGTCAACAGCATAATGATGATGAACAGCACCCAGGCAATGGCGCTTGCGCTTCCCATCCGCGAGAACTGAAAGGCTTCCCGGTACAGATAGAAGACATAGAACAAGCTGGCATTGTTGGGTCCGCCGTTAGTCATGACATAGGCTTGCGAGAACACCTGGAATCCATTAATGATCCCCATGATCAGGTTGAAAAAGATCGTCGGCGTCATCATGGGAATGGTAATATTCCGCAGCTTATTCAGCTTGGAGCCCCCGTCAATCTCAATGGCTTCATACAGCGAGCGGGGAATATCCTGCAATCCGGCCAGGAAAATAATCATTGTCCCTCCCGTTGTCCACAGGTTCATTAACGCCAGCGAGGGGACCACAGATTTCTCTCCAAAAATCCACTGGCTGCCGGGAAGTCCGATGGCGCGGAGCAGCTCGTTGGCCAGCCCCAAATCGGGATTCAGGAGCCATAGCCAAATGAACGAAATCGCGATGATCGGCACGATGGACGGCAGATAGAAGACGGTCCGGAATATGGCTTTGCCTTTGATATTCCTGTTCAGCAGTATGGCCAGGAGAAAGGAATAAATAATACCGGTGGGCACGCTAAGTACAACAAAATAGAGTGTAACTCCGAGCGCCTTGTAGAAATACTGGTCTTCCCCGCTAAACATTCTGGTGTAATTATCCAGCCCGATAAAGGAGGGTGAATTGGACCCGGAATAGTCGGTGAAGCTCATATACAGGCTGTAGATCATGGGACCCAGCGTAAAAATCAGCAGCCCAAGAATGGCCGGCAAGGCAAACAAGATGCCATACAGCTCATTCCTGAAGGAACTGCGCTTGGTCTTTGCACGGTTTACACTCAGGGAAGAGACGGGCTCCATACACATGTTTCCTCTCTTCGGGTATTGCCGGCAGCGGATGTGCCCCAAGAATCCGGCAGATCCGCCTTCCGGCAAGGTCCGTTATTTCAAATAGGTTCCTTTTATAAGAGGCTTGATTTTGGCTTCCACTTCGTTCATCGCTTCTGCGGCCGTTTTGGTGCCGAGCCATACCTGATCCAGCCCCGCCGTTACCGCAGCATCGATTTCTACAAAGTTTCGGACATTATTCTCAGCCGAAGACTCAGCATGTTCGTAGGTGGAACGCATAACGGCATCCTGAAAACCGGCCGGACGGCCCGGAAGCTCTTCATTTGCCCAGCTGTCCACCAGCTTCGGATCTTCATACCATTGCTTCAGCTGCGGCATCCAGAGCCCCTGATGAAGCTCCAGTACATTCTGCGGATCAGTCAGGAATTTGGAGAACTCCCAGGCTTCCTTCGGATGCTTGGAACTCTTGAATATAATCAGGGAGCCTCCAAGGAAGAAAGTCTTATAGTCCTTCAGAACCGGCAGGACACCTACGCCCCAATCGATATTGGCTTTGCTCAGGTCCAGATGGTTCCAGCTTCCGTCTATGACCATTGCAACCTTTCTGGACTGGAGCGCCGTTGCCGGTGCCGGAATGCTGCTGGCTTGTACCGGGGAAGGAGCAACATGATGGACATTGATTAGGTCAGCAATCTTCTGGATCGCTTCGGTCGCTTCAGGCTTGGATAGCCCAAATTCCGTACCGTCCTCAGTCAAATAGTCCCCGCCGTTAGACAGAACCAGCGGCATGTAGGATAACCAGCTGAGGCTGTACTTCACACCGTATTGCTTGATGTTCTTGGGATCAAATCCCGGATCATCCGGATGCTTGCCGTTCCGGTCAAGGGTGAGCTTCTTGGCTGTTTCCACGAATTCATCCCATTGCCAGGCTTCTTCCGCTTTGGTTGGCGGCAGTTCAACCCCTGCCTCTTCGAACAGATCTGCATTGTACATCAGAGATGGGACTACCGAAGCTTGATAAGGTCCCGCACTTTTATCGGTATCCCAGTTCCACCAGGCGTACTGAAGGTAATCCTCCTTCTTGATGCTGGGGTCTTCCTTCATGAGATCGAAGAAATTATAGATCAGGCCTTCTTCGCCCATCTTCAGCTTCCAGGCGGCCGAGTAGCTGAGATCCGGTGCTTCATTCCCGGCGATCATGGCATTCAGCTTCTGTAAAAAGTCTGTGCCCGGGATATGGATGGAATCGATGGTGACGTTAGGGTTCTTGGCTTCAAAAGCCTTAATGGCGTCCTCCACCGCCTTCTTCTCCTGAGGACTGCCCCAGAACGTGAATTTCAGCTTCACCTTATCTCCGGTGGCCGTGCCTGCTTCTCCGGTAGCGGGAGTATTGCCTGAACCTGAATTGGCCGTATCCGTTTGGTTCCCGCCATTACCGCAAGCGGTTACAATTAATGCAACAATCATTAGGAAGAGTAACATCAGCTTGGTTCTGCCAGTGTGCCTGCTCATTTTGTTTATCCCCCTTGATTCGGATGTAAGCGCTGCAGTCGCTGATTACAGTGTAAATGTACCTGTTGCCGTTGCCTATTGTACGATTTTTCGTTTTCTGTACGATTTTACGGTCAATGATAAAAAACAACCCCTCAGGCCATTGGCCGGGGGGAAAGTATGGAGTGTCAGCCGTTATTCACGCGGGCCGGGATGCGGTACAACCAGCTTCACGCGGGTCCCGAATTCAGGGACCGATTCAATCTCTATGCCATACTCACTGCCATACAGCAGCTTGATCCGCTTATCCACATTTTTCAGACCTATATTGGCATTATCCTCCTTCAGCAGCTGTTCCAGACGCTCCGGCTCAATCCCGCTGCCGTTATCTTCTACACAGAACCGGATAGTATCACCCTGAAGCAGTCCATAAATGGTGATCAGCCCGCCGCTCTCCATATTCCGGAAGCCATGAATAATGGCATTCTCGACCAGGGGCTGAAGGAACAGCTTCGGTACATTCACCTCCATCAGTTCAGGCTGAATATCAAAGTCCACACGAAACCGGTGCTCGAAACGGTTAGCCATAATCACTATATAGTCCTGTAGCCAGGCGATATCCTCTCTGAGCAGCATTTGGTCTCTCCGGTTGTCCGTAGTATAGTGCAGCATACGGGACAGGCTGATCAGCATATGGCTAACCTGCTCCTTCTCTCCGTGTACAGCCATCCAATTTATGATATTAAGCGTGTTATACAGAAAATGGGGATTGAGCTGAATATTCAGCGCGAGGATTTCCGTCTCCCGCTCCCGCAGCTTGACCACATAATTCTCATTGATCAGTGATCTGACCCGTTCATTCATACTGTTGAATTTCATCAATACATGGCCCAGCTCATCTCTGCCCTCCACCTTGATCTGGGCATTGAAATCGCCTCCGCCCACCCGCTTGATGGCCAGCAGCAGCTTGCTTACCGGAGAAGAGATACGCGCGGAAATGAGATAAGCGAACAGAAGCGAAAGGGCCAGCAGCGGAGTACCCAGTGCGATAATAAAGAACAGAATGGTATCCGCAATATCATGGGTCAATGCGCTTGGCGGAATCAGCACAACCGATAGCCAGTTAGTTACCGGAGACAAAGCGAAGCAAGCGATCATCCGTTGCCCGCCGGCTGTCACATAAGCCGTCCCGCTGCCCTGGCGGCGAACCTCCTTCAGCCAGGCGGCGGATTCTACGGTCCCCAGGCGCGTATTGTCCTGATGGGAGATTATTGTACCGTCCTCACTGGCCACCATGAATACGGAACCTTTAATAGGGATACTGTCCCTAAAGATACCTGCATACACATCTTCCTTGAAATTCATCACCAGCACCGGTTTCTCGGACGCCCCGCCAGCCCGCACAATGATGTCATTCCGTACACAGGAGGGGTTGATCTGCCGGACCGCCGAGAACATATAACGGTAATCAATATCCGTTCCCGCGAGCTCAGGCAGATTATGCATCCGGGTATAATCATAAGTCGGCACCCAGGCGATACGCCCTTTCCCCTCAGCTGCGCGCCGGTACAGCTCGGAGGTGTAGAAGTGATCCGGGGGATAGGTATTCTTGCTCTTGCTGCCATACACGAACCCTTGCGTGACCAGTTCAGCGGAATACAGATCGGCCGATTGCGAGAAGTATCTGCCAAGGATCCCCGTCACCTTTTTATTGTTCTCCAGCAGCTGCACTCCCCCGGCCGGACTTGGCCTGTCAAAAATCTGGTACAGCTCACACTCCACCATCAGTGATAAGCTGTTCTCCTGAATGATCTTCAGCCGTTCGTTGATGATCTGATTGTTCTTAAGCACAATCTCACTGACGTTGTCGCGGGCCAGCTTCAGCATAATCTCCTTGCTTGCATAATAGTAACCAAAGCCGAGGATCGTGAGCGGCAGGGTAATCAGCACTATATACGATAAGACCAGCTTATTCTTCAGTCTCATAGTCCACCTACAATACATCTTTCTTCCGGAACTCCTCCGGTGCCAGTCCTGTCTCCCTTTTGAATACCCTGGTAAAGTAACCCGCATCACGAAATCCCACGCTTAAGGCGATGGTAGAGATTTTCCGGTCCCCGTCCTGCAGCAGCTCTTTGGCTTTGTCCAGCCGCAGGCGCAGCAAATATTCGGTGAAGGTCATGGAGGTGTGCTGTTTAAAAAAACTGCTGAAATAGGCGGAGCTGAAAAAGAAACGCCGGGCGACAGACTCCAGCGACAGATCCTCCATATAATGCTCCTCAAGAAATGCCTTGCACAGGCCGATGGTCCGCCCGCTTTTGTTATTTTTGCGTTCCTGGATGCTCTCTATGATCCGGTTTAGAACAGAGATCGCCCGTGCCTCGACTTCTTCCAGACTCTCACAGGCCGGGATTTGAAACTCCATCTCTGAAATGAAATTGCTCGCTTCATCCTGACGCAGCAAGACCTCGTTTCCTTTAACCTCGTTAACCAGAGCGTACAGAACAGAGTCTTTCAGATGAGCCGGGGACGGATAATCCCCTTCAAGCAGTCTCTGAATAAGCGTCTTTAAGGCCTCAGCAGCCGCAGCCCTGTCCATCCGCGCCAAGGCATCCGTCATGCCCGTATCCGCAGGAATCATCTTCAAGCTGGGCTTGTCAGGATTGTAAGCGATTTCATCGAAAAGGACAAGCTTGCCTTCGCCAGTATAAAATGTGTATTCGAGCGCTTTCCGCGCCTGCTCAAAGGATGCCGGAGCCCCGCTATACAGATCGGCCACCCAGTTCCCGGCCCCTAAAGTCAGAGTCAGGCCATATTCCTCCCGGATCTGGCGGATGAATTGCCGGAACTGCTCCAGATCCCGCTTCATCAGCCACTCCAGGGAATGGCCCGGGGTCACAACGGAAGCAATCATCGGGTGCTCTCCTTCCAGGTTGAAGGACAGCGAAGGACCGACCGTCTGATAGATTTCCCGCATCCAGTTCTTCACAGTGGCCTTCAGTTCCTCGAAATCTTCAGGCGTATAGGACCCGGTAATTTCTTTCTGCTGAAACCTTGCCAACATCACGAAACCTCCGTTTAAAGCGGGGAAGAAATTGCGGATTTCCTGAAGCTCCTTCTCGCTTGCAGCGGAGCGCATCCACCGGCTGAGCAAGTGCTGCTCATAGACCGGTGCTGCCGAATGGAGTCTCTGCTGAAGAACTGCCCCGTTCTGAAGACTCAGCCGTTCCTTCTCCAGTGCCGTGTCAAGCTTGTCAAGGATCTCCGAGAGCTCTCTTAGTGCCAGCGGCTTCAGCAGGTAATCGAAGGCTCCGAGCTTCACCGCCTGTCTTGCATACTCGAAATTTCCGTACACGCTGAGAATTACAATTTTGACCCGTTCTCGGCGGCTCTCCATATGTTCAATCAGAGTCAGTCCATCCATATTGGGCATCCGGATATCTGTGAGGATAATATCGATCCGGTTATCCTCGATAATCCGCAGAGCCTCCAATCCATCCTTCACCATGAAAATCCGGTATTCCGGACGGAGCTGCTTAACCATGTCGGAAACGCCGCGGCGGTGACGAGGTTCATCATCAGCGACAAGCACGTTGTACATTGCTCTCTCTCCTCTCGCAGAATAGCCTAATTTCAATAAGATAGTAAGGTAGGCGGTTACACCTGTCAATCTTCATCTTCAGTCTATCTTTAGAAAAAGGCTGCCGAAAAGTTCTCGACAGCCTGTACCTTCTCTACCCTTCACGCATTCTTCCATATCTGCTCAGCTGGTATGCCTTGCCATCAATTCAATGGGGAACATCCTGTCTACGGGCTGGGCAGGCTCCCCTTTCCATTCAATGGATTGAATCATAAGCTCTGAGGCATTCATTGCCAGCTCGTTAATCGGATGCCGGATGGTGGAGAGACTAAGCAGTTCCGACACGGTCGGCATGTCATCCACACCCAGTACCGCAAGATCCTCAGGTACGGATAATTTCAGATCCTTGCAAGCCTTCAGAACACCTATGGCTGAAATGTCGTTCAGGCAGAATAACGCCTGCGGCAGCTGTCCATTCCCGGCTAGCTGCGTGACCGTCTCGTACCCGAAGCTCTCCGTCATATCTCCCGTAATAACCGTTGTAAGATTCCCCTTCTCCTGCATAGATTGGGAGGCACCGTTCAACCGGTCGTCAAATCCGGGGACCTGTCCGTGCGGATAGGTCAGAATAATGATTTTTTGATACCCCCGTGACATTAAATGGTCTACACCCGTCTGGCCGCATTGATAGTCGTTCACCCGTACGATATGAGCACCATAGGATAAATTATGCCGTCCAATGGTGATGACCGGAACATTGAGATCCATAAGCCTCGGCATGAACTTCTCTGTCTCCAGGGTCGCCTTTACAATAATCCCATCCACCATCTGGATATTCATGAAGATTTCATCAAAGTCCAGGAGAATCAGCTTGTATCCCATGGTCTTCAGATGCTGCTTCAGCACCTTGGCGAAGTGCAGGAAATATAAATCTTCGAAATAACCGTCATAAGTGCTGTTCGACAGAACGAGTCCGATGGTATGCATTTTACCGGTAATCAGGCTTTTGGCAACAGGGTTCACCTGGTACCCTAGTTTGGTAATCGAGTCGCTTATTTTCTCCCGGGTCTCCGGGCCCATCCGGTGAAAGTTACCGTTCATGAAATGAGAGACGGTTGCAGGCGATACGCCTGCATCTTTGGCGACCTGTACTAGTGTAACTCTTTGTTTTGCCATTTGCTGCACCTCTGCGGATTTACTTGCACAACTTTACGTCCACGCTTAACGTGGACGTCTTTCCATTACGTCCGGAAATTCAGGGAACGCCTGATGAGGCTCTGTCTGATACCAGTAGCTGATCGAGCTGATATCGTCACTGCGTTCAAATAAGGCTTGGCCGTCATGCCCTATTTGCTGTACAGTCACCTTCAGATCCTCTTCGAACAGAATCGGATCGAGGATATGCCAGCGGTAGAAGCCCCGCATCGGGCAAGCCGCCCCGTCATAAATATGGGAGCGGGTGTCATCCCTCGTCGCAAAATATGGGAAACCCATATATGGGGTCGAGTAGGTCTGCTCCTGTACCGGGTTTCCGTTGTCATATTTCACAAATCCCCAGGCGCCTCCGAAATAATCCTCTGCCCCGGTGCCGCAGATTGTCGGCCAATCCCGGTCACCGTCGATATAGAATTTCACTTCTCCTTCACCATACCAATAACGGGATAGGGAAGTCCAGGACATATATGTGCCGATAAATTTGCCCCTCCCTTTAATTCCATCAATTAAAGTGTAATCCTGCCTCAGCACAGTGGGATTCTCTCTGCGGTACTGGGCATGAAAATACTCGGTATCCTCATCCAGCTCATCAACCAGCCTGTAGTCGAATTGATAGAAGAATGCTTCAATGCCCTGCGGATGCTCATTCGTAATGGTTATTTTGGCAGCTTGGCGGAACGGCATAGCAAAGTAGCTGTTCATGCCGCCGACCGGATTCACCACTACCGGCTGTGAATTGACAACTGCACGTGCACCAAAGCCGTTGCAGAAGAAATCCCCGAGAGGGACTTCAACAGAGGGTTGTTCTTCATGATCCCAATACATCCGGAGTACCAGATCGCGCAGGACAAACCAGCCGGATTCGGTCTTATCCGTTACGGTCATCCAAATATGCTGAATGATCCCGGGACCTTCAATATCTACAAGCGTTGCGGTTTCTCCCTGAGCGAGTGAGATGAACGCCTTGCCTTTGCGGGCAACACCCAGAGGCCCTTCCGCCTGGCCCCCTTGTCCCTTGAGGCCCTGCGGATTCTCCGCCGTAATCGCTCTGCTCTTGCCCTTCATTCTGCCAAACAGCTGGTCCATCGATTGCATAGTTTATCGTCTCCTTATCCTTTATCCTTTGACTGCGCCGTCCGACGCCCCGGCCATTACATATTTGTTCAGGAACAAGTACGTAATAATAATGGGAATAATGCTGATGCTGATTGCCGCAAAAGTCTGGCCCCAATCCGTTGCCCCAAAAGCTCCGATAAATTCCTGAAGCCCGACAGCAATCGTCTTGTATGCCTTGTCATTCGTGAACGTGTTGGAGAATACGAAATCATTCCAGATGAAAATAAAGTTAATTGATGCCACTGTAATGGTTGTATTGACCGTAAGCGGTGAAATAATCCGGACAAACACCTGATAGATGTTGCAGCCGTCGATGACTGCAGCCTCGATAAGCTCATTGGGAACATACCTGTAGAAGCTGGTAAAGATCAGGATTGACAGAGGCAGAGCAAAACCGACCTGCGGCAGGATCAGTGCCGGATACGAATTCAACAGCCCGTAATCTTTGTACATAATAAACAGAGGAATCAGTGTAACCTGAATCGGAATCATGATGCCGACTGTAAAGAACAGCAGCAGCTTCGAATTCAGCCGGTTAATCATTTTGACAAGGGCAAATCCTGCCGTCGCGCTGAGTACAATAATTAGAGCCAGACAGGTAAAGGTTACAATGGCGGTATTCTTGATATACAGGAGCAAACTGCTCTCCCGGAATACACTGGCATAGTTCTCAAACGACCAGGACGAAGGCATGGCAAACGGCCGTGTCGTCAGCTCAATGCTCGACTTGAAACTGGACAGCATCAGCCACACTACCGGGTAGATTTGAATCAAAAGAATCACAATCACCAGAAGATACAAAAGTGAAGAGGAGAGCTTTTTTCTCGCAGGCATATCAGGCATCTCCTTTCTTCGAATTAAAAATAGCCCGGATGATCAATACTGCAAGCAGACTTTCGATAACGATGAACACGGCAATTGAGCTTCCATATCCATACTGGATGGTGGAGAATGCCTGCTTGTACATATAGGTGGTGACAAGCTCGGTAGCAGATCCGGGAACACCAATAATGTAAGGAATATCGAAGCCACGCAGCGCCCCGGTTGTGCACATAATCAAAGCCAGGCTCAGCACATGCATGATGCTCGGAAGCTTAATATAACGAATCAGTTGCCAGCCGTTTACACCGTCAATTCTGGCCGCTTCTTCGATTTCTTTGGGGATCGCAATCAGAGCTGCATAAAAGATCACCATATACATCCCGATAAACCGCCATCCCTCGGGAATGGACACAGCGATTAATGCCGTATGGGGATTGGAGAGCCAGGCCGATTGCAGATGCCCCATTCCCACCCAGTCCAGGAACATATTCATGAGACCCAGAGGTTGAAGCGAGTAGAAATTACGGAACATCTGCGCAATAGCCACAGTTACAACAACCGCCGGCAAATAGTACAGGGTTCTGAAGATTCCTGCACCTTTCGTGACATAGGATAGGAGCAGGGCAAAGAACAAGCCGATGAACACCTGCATAAATACCACAATCACTACGTACACCAGATTGTTTTGCACTGAATTCCAGAAATAGGAATCGCTAAACATCGCAATATAATTATCAAAGCCGGTGTAACGCGGCTCCTGAATGCCATTCCATTGCTGAAAGCTGTAATTTAGTGACTGGATAATGGGAACAAAAACCGTACCCAGATAAAATATCAAAGCAGGCAAGATGAAAACCAGCCATGCCTTTTTGTCCTTAAGCACATTCATTTAGGGTCACCCCGCTTTTGTAATTACGCTATTATTGATAAAAGGCTCCACCCGGCCCTACAAGCCCGGGTGAAGAAATGTCAAGGTTACTTATTTGCTGGCTGTGTTCTTGGCAATGGCATCATCAATCTGTTTGGCAAACTCATCTGGAGTCATAAAGCCCATGGTCAGTTTGGTAATCAGATCACTCATCACCGAGTTGGTGTTCGGATCCAGCAGAGTATCCCAAGGCTTGGCAAACTCTGAACCATAGTTGTCCATATCCTTTTTGATCCGCAGGAACAACTCGGAGAATTTGGATTCATCATCAATGGTGAATTTCAGCGGTGACATTTGTTGTTTGGCCACATAGACATCGCTATAATTTTTCAGCACATAGCTCAGGAATTCCTTCGGCAGCCCATCGAACGTTTTGGCAGAAGCCCCGAGTCCGATGCCGCTGTTGCCGAAGAATTCATTCTCCGGTGTAACCGCATTGCTGGTGGTTGGAAGATAGAAATAATCCACATTGCCCTTGAGTCCTTCCGGCAGGCTTTCTTCCACGAAGGATGGTATTTCCCAAGTGCCCATGTTGTACATGGCAGCTTCTCCGTTCAGGAACAGATTTTTGGCTGTAGTATAATCCGTGGTTGCGAATCCCTCCTGAAAGTATTTACCGATTTGAGCAGCGAAGGTAGCTGCCTGCATGCCTGCCTCATCGGACATTTTGGCTTTGCCCTGGCTCAAATCACGGATGAACTGATTACCTGTAGTCCGGAACGGATACATGGCTGCATAACGCAATACCGGCCATACATCAACGCCGTCTACAGCGATAGGCGTAACCCCTTTGTCTTTGAGCGCTTGGCTGACTGCAACCAGATCGTCTAGGGTTTTGGGCACAGCAAGGTTGTTATCTGCAAATATTTTTTTGTTATACCAGGTCATTTCCATGTGATATTCCATTGGCAGAAGATACAAGCTTCCATCCGGCAGCTCCTGGTATTTCAGCGCGGGCTCATAGAATTTATCGTACATCCCCTCATCCTTCAGAAATTTCTCCATGTCCACCAGTAAGCCTGCATTTACAAGCTCCTGGGCAAAAGGGTCGGCATCGCTGTCAATGAAATCGGGCATCTGTCCTGAAGCAACCAGCGTTCTGAGCTTAGTAAGATAAGAGGGTCGGTCCGCCGTCACCTGAAGGTCCAGCTTAAAGCCCGGATGGTCGGCGGCGAACCGGTCGGCAAGCTCACGGATCGTCTGGACAATCGCTCCATTCTCCGGTCTGGCAGAGAGCCATGTCACCGTCTGCTCCTTAGGTGCATCCGAGGCGCCGGCTTGACCTGAGCTTGTGTTGCCTGCGGAACTGCCGCAGCCCGCCAGAGCTGTTGCTGCCAAGGAGAAAACTGCAAGCCCGGTGAACACTTTTGATGCTTTCTTTGTCATTGTAATACCCCCTCCAATAGATTGATCGGTATAAGTTCTGTGAATCCATCCTTGCCAGTTAACGCTCAGCGGCTGTCTTCATGCTAATGTCCTCAACATTCACAGCACCCTCATTGGCAAAAAAACCAAAATGTCCGTCTTTGAAATTATAAATTCGTGTTGTCATGGCGACTTCATCGTTGACATACAGACATAGGATATCTTCTTCCAGAATCAGCTTAATACGAATCCGGCTATAAGCGGCAAAATTAAGTGGACGCTCCAGCTCAATCATCTGCGGCTTGTCCCCGGCGATTTGCCATTGGAAAAATCCCGGTTCCCTTCTCGGCCACATATCAAAGGTGATCCGGTTGTGAAAAGGATCAAACTTGATGAAATAACCATTGTCCAGCGTCTGGTCCGTGCGAACCGCGATCCCAAAGTCCTTGACATGCTGCCAATCCGTAAAGGAAGCCTCAAGCATGACCTGAGAAGGCAAGGGGTTAAGCACGCTATACGCCAGCCCATCCGGTGAAGACAGCTGCAGCCTGTCCCCCTGCTTCATGCAATTGTCCGCCTCTTGCAGAATAATTTGTTCGTTCCTATTAAAATGTCCATAGATGGAAGACGGCATTCTCACAAGCAGCTCTCCCAGTTCGTTCTGGTACACTTCATGGACAACCAGTGTCCCTGCCCACTCCCAATCCCCATAATCATTACTGCCCTTCTTCGAGGGCACCCAGCCAAAGGCGTACCGCTTCTCGCCGTCGGAGGCTGTCTTGGCTGCGTAGAACCCTCTGCCGTCGAAGGTGTCCAATACCGGTGAGGTATATAAGCCATCGATGGTTTTGCTCTTTTTATAATGGGTGACAAACTTCTCACTGAAGGTGGAGTAGACGAGGTAATGCCATTCTCCCATCTGGAAATAATCAGGACATTCCATCGTAATGTATTTGTCCGGGCTGTAGAAGGGCTCACGGAATTCCCAGCTCAGGAGGTCATCCGATGTCAGAAGTGCGATGCACCCGCCTCTTTTCTCAGAGGAGTTCATTTCCCTGGTAGTGACCAGCATCCAATACTCCTGCTTCTCTTCGTTGAAGAACACAAAGGGATCACGCCAATCAAACGCTTCATAGATCACTTCATCCCCGTAAAGCCTGAATTCACTGTCCTTCGTCCAATGAATTCCGTCGGTGCCAGTGGCCCGCAGTACAACTTGTAAGGGCTTACCATCCTTGCAGAACGCAGGGTTGGGATTATGTCCCGTGTAGAATAGATGATACAGGCCTTCCTTGTCCCGGATCACAGATCCGGTATACGCGTTCCGGTCTAACTCGGTCTCATTGCCATTTGGCAATACTTCTCCGTAATCCTCAAAATCAAGCCCGTTTCCAGTGGCCGCCAAATTCCATGAGGTATGGTTGCCATACTCCCCCCCCACTCTCTCATCGTGAAGATAATAAAGCTTGTACTCCCCTTGGTCATAAAACGGAATTACGTCTCCTACCCAGCCATTCGCAGGTCTGTAGAATACTTTTTTCATTGTCATCATCTCCATTAGTAAAACGTTTTACAAACATATATTATCATATTATTTTTTCTTGTCAACGGTTTCATTTGTTAGTATAGTGGGGTTATTGATTTGATTTATATTTAGAAAATAATAATTAGGTAAAACGTTTACCAATAATTTAACGGGAAAGTCTATCCTTTCCAAACAGGAGGAAAACATCATATGATCATTGGGGCGATTGAAGCAGGCGGCACAAAATTCATCTGCGGTTTGGGCAATGAGGCAGGTGAAATCCTGGACCGGATTAGCTTTCCAACGGAGACTCCGGAGAAGACGTTACAACAGGCGGTTGCCTATTTTAAGGATGCGGGTGCTCTTGCAATCGGGATCGGTTCGTTTGGGCCGCTGAATATGGAGCATTCCAGCCCTTTGTATGGACATATAACTACTACACCGAAACGGGGCTGGACAGGTTTTGATTTTGTGGGTTATATGAAACGGCACTTCCCTGTGCCGATTGGATTCGATACGGATGTGAATGCTGCTGCTTTTGGTGAGGTAAAGTGGGGCGCGGCTCAAGGACTGGATAGCTGTGTCTATTATACAATTGGAACAGGTGTCGGAGTGGGCGTGTATACAGAGGGTAAACTGGTCCACGGGCTTGTTCATCCTGAAGGCGGACACGTGCTGACCCGGAGGCATGCAGAGGATCATTTCGCAGGCCTGTGTCCATACCACGGTGACTGTCTAGAGGGGTTGGCGGCAGGACCAGCCATTGAGAAGCGCTGGGGTGTGAAAGGCTCCGCGCTGCCGGTCAAGCATCCCGCATGGGAAATGGAGGCCTATTATTTGGGCCAAGCCATTGCAGACGTAATTCTTCTGTTGTCACCGAAGCGTATTATCTTGGGCGGGGGTGTTATGCACCAGGAGCACCTGTTTCCAATGATCCGCAGTGAAGTCCGAAAGGCCCTGAACGGTTATGTGTCGGCACAGGAAATCAACACGCCTATATCATATTCAATGATTTTCGTAATCCGAATAAAAGTCCTGCTACCAAAGGTGTAGATAAGGGCAGGAAAAGAACAGCGTAAACAGGACCCCATTGCAAATAACCTTCAATGTTAACGGTTTCATATCCCCAGGTTTCACCACTAACAATAATGGCACCTGCTGTCCCCATAATTAACACGTTTATAAATGCGATGATCATACATAACACCACAAATTTGGCCCCTTTAAATTGGATACAGTGGAATTGAAAACCGGATATAGCAAACGACAAGGATAACGGAACACATAAAGTCAAGAAAAACCATAACCAGCCATCACTTCCTGCTCCTCCTGCAACACCGTTTCCGAAAATTGCTATAAGGAAACCAATTACCAGGCTGGCAGTGAATCCATATAATAATCCTGCAATCAGATTTTTAATCCTCATCGCTAATCTCCTTTTATGATAGCTTTACGTTAACAGCTTCGCTCTTGGAGCGTAAGGGTCTGATGTGCATTATTGTTGAAGCCCGGCTATAATATTTGTGAATTACACTATTCCTTCTCTTCTTGCCAGGCAGATGGAAGATGCAGTGATATTAATAGATATAGTTTTCTTTAAAAAAGACGAGACCTTGTTTACTCGGTCTCGTCCACGCGATATCACAGTAATTCGAAATACAACCTGTATAGTGAATTATTTATTTGACATATTTACTTTTATACTTGTCAAGAAGCATCCCGGCTTTGTTCAATTGCTTAATACCTTCTGCCCCCTTCTTTTCACCTGCATGGAATTTGGACCAATTTATTTTGGTCGTCTTCAAGCTGTCCCGCCTTATAGTGAATCCTTCCAGCTGGAGTTTTGCTCCTGCCAGATAGTAGGTATGTATTTCTTTCAACTCTGCATTATTGGCTTTGAGGTTTTTCAACCCGGATACAAACTTAGTATAATTGGGCAATACAGTATTGTTTAAAGTAAGAAAGAGTGACTTTCTTGTTGAATCGTTCAGGAGTCTATTTTGATTAAACGTATTTATGGCTTTCGTTTCATAGCTTGCTATTGGCTGCAACTGTTCATTGAAATCTTCCATATCCTGTAACATGATTTCTTCACGGGTAGGTTCCTTTATCACTACCGGCTTTGTTGGCTCAGAAGTTGGTTCAGGAATGACTGTATACTCATCCACCACTTGAACAGTGAATACATAAGGTTCAAACTTATCTCCAATATTGACAGTTAAGGTAGCAATCCCTTTATTTATTGCATGAAGTTCAGAAACCCAATTCGTTCTCCGTACTACCTTGACAACATTCTCATCTGAAGAGATTGGAGTGAAGTCATGTTCCGTAACGTCTGCATCGGTCCAGTCAGTGATGGCTATTTCGTATGACTTCCACTCCTCAACTTTTATCTCAGCAGGTTTGGTCACTTTGACAATGTCGGTGATGTTCCGTGCAGCCGCATGAATACTACCACTCCCGGATACAACCGATACTATAATTGCTAGCATTAACGAATAAATCAAACTCTTTCGTTTCATATAACCTTATCCCCGCTTAATTATTAATAGTAAAGCATCTACCAATTTTGCTAGAACATTTCATGAACAGTTAGCAAAAGTAGTAAGTACTTTCCTCTCATATTATACAACTTGGTAAGGTGAATTGTGATACTGCTTTTCTGCTGCTGGCCTATTAAGGTTCTTGATTGGTCCGTTATTTTTTCTCGCATCAGTCCGTCGCCGTCGTACTTGTACGGGCTTTGCTTCCCGTTTCGGGGCGCCCTCTTTAACTGATTCGTTCCGTCAACATCAGCCCTTGGGCTCAGTTCCTTACCCAAGCCCATGAATTTGACCGATAGCCTGATCCTTCAGAACCTTGTACTTAAGGATGTGAACCTACTAGTCAATAAAGTGCAGTTTCTAAACAAAGGGCTATAGTTCAGTAATATGAGTACTGAATTTCGCTGTTGCATAATTATCATTTATTAAATTTATTGCATTAATTGTGATTCTTATCACAGTTGATATTCAATTTCCAAAATATAATAAAACCACTATAATTACATTATTTTCATTTATATCCATTTTGGAGGTCTGTGAACAAGAGTGTAGTTGTAAATTTCATGAAAGGGGTTTTGCCGTCTCCACACTCTCTCCCTCCGTACATTTAAGGTTGTTCGCCGCCTAAGTCCTTGCACCCCAGATCGCAGCTTGAGTACACAGGCTAGATAAAGGTTGTCTACAAGAACCCGGCATAACTTAAAACCAACCATTTTGATCGGAGGAGTATTAATTATGAAAAAGACTGTAGCTTCACTTCTTGCAGGTGTTGTAGCACTTGGGTCCTTTGCCTCGGTGGGCACTGCCGCTGAAAACAATGAACGCAATAATCCTGTCGAGCTCTTCTCAGGCTCGTCCCCTATTTCGATTACGGACCAATCCTGGAAAGCTCCTGCTGGCTCCGCTTCTGAGGACAAAGTATGGGGGTATCTTGAAAGTGTTAAAGGGAACCTGCATCTTTCGGCTAAAGAGGATATTCGGGGAAAATTCAAAATTTCAGAGCAAAATACAAACAGCAAGACCGGCAGCCAGCACTACCGGTTAAGCCAGTATATCTCGGGGATACCGGTATATGGAGCCGATCAAACTCTGCATATCGACAAAGCCGGCAACGTTACCTCCCTGCTGGGAAGCGTAGTTGAAGATGTTTACCAGACGATTCCGCAGCCGCTGATTCAGCTCCAAACCATCTCCGGAGCAGATGCCATCCTGGCAGCCGAGCAGGATGCCACGCTGGAACATGGACCGCTTGGTGAGCCGCAAGTTACTCCTACAGCGGATTTATATTATTTCATCGTTGACGGAGAACCTAAATTAGCCTATAAAACGGAAGTGAATGTTCTGGAGCCCGAGCCTTTGCGGATACGGTACTTCATTTCTGCGGAGAATGGCAGCGTACTGTTCAAATATAATATTTTAGAGAACCTGACGGGTACGGGTACTGGGGTTTTTGGAGATACCAAAACGTTCGAGACACGCCTCTCGGGTTCTACCTATCAGCTCTATGACAGCACCCGCGGCAAGGGCATTGTGACTTATACCGCCAAAAACAAGACCTCTCTTCCGGGGACGCTCTTAGCCAGCACCAACAATGTCTGGACAGACAAAGCCGCGGTTGATGCCCACACGTATGCTGAGAGAACCTATGACTATTATCTCCAGCATTTCGGCCGCAACAGCCTGGACAACAACGGACTGCAGATCCGTTCCACCGTCCATTACTATACTTCATATAACAACGCTTTTTGGAACGGTGCGCAAATTGTGTTTGGTGATGGAGATGGATCTACCTTTACACTGCTGTCCGGCGACTTGGATGTTGTGGGCCACGAGCTGACGCATGGTGTAACTGAGAAAACATCCAATCTTGAATACTACGGAGAACCAGGGGCACTGAATGAGTCCTTCTCCGACATCATCGGAAATTCAATTGAAGGTGCGAACTGGCTGATCGGCGATAAAGTATATACACCGGGTGTAGCGGGTGACGCACTCCGCTCACTGGCTAATCCCCCATTGTACGGACAGCCTGACAAATACAGTGACCGCTATACTGGTACCAGTGATGAAGGCGGTGTGCATACGAACAGCGGGATCAATAACAAAGCTTTCTATCTGGCTGCCCAAGGCGGTACGTTTAACGGTGTAACGGTCACAGGTATCGGCCGTGAGGATGCCGTTCAAATCTATTACAATGCACTTGTATATTACCTTACAACCTCATCCAACTTCTCTGCTGCACGCACAGCAATCATTCAATCGGCTACGGAATTGTTTGGAGCAGGCTCGGCTCAAGTAACTACCGTAACCAAAGCTTACAATGCGGTAGGCGTCTACTAAGAACAGAATAACAGGCCAATGATCTTGAAGATCATTGGCCTGTTTGGTGTAAAAGGGATCGATCAACTGCTGAAAATCATATTGCAGGAAATCTATATATTATTCGCTTACTTTTGTAAGCACACCATCTTTATTCTCGTATATTCTTTTTTCGTTTTTCTCCATTTTATGTATGATCTCTTCTTCCAGGTTAATTCCCAGAAGTTCCGAAAGTCCTATTAAGTAGAGTGCAACATCAGCTAATTCTTCACCCAAATCGTCTTTCTTTTTCAGATAAGCTTCGCAAGCCTCTGATAATTCGCCATATATAAAACAAAATTCTTGAAAAATATCTGTAACATTAAATCCTTTCGCAACTTTATTCTGATAAACTCTTTTTTGTAATTGTAATAAATCAATCATTTTATTCTCTCCTATTCTACGAATATTTTTTATGTACAAAAACAGTATTTCACCCCTCTCAAGCAGCTCAGCCGGATTATTCTTGTATTTCATACAACAATCCTCCCGATCACTCGGCTATCCATCAATCAAAGTTGCAAAACGTACAACATTTAAATCTATAGTGCTTACCAAGAAGTCTAACATTCCAAAATATAGAATTCTATATGATTTGTGCGCAGGGTGACTTCAAGATTCTGCGGGACGAACTGGCTGCTGCTAACTCATATGGCCAATCTGTAGCGCAAAAAGATGCCACTAATCATGGCATCCTTTCAAGCAGCCTATAATGGTGGACAGCCACTATAACTTACGCAGGTGGTTGTTCCAACAATAAGCGACTAAGCTTTTTTTACCGTGAAGTACACTTGATAGGGTTCATAACCGATATCGCGAATTCTTCTCAGCTGAATTCCCGGGTCCTGATTGGCCGTCTTGAAGAAATAGCGCCAGCTGCCCCACTCCCGTTCATTCTCCATGAAGATCTCAGCGGTCACATCCTCTGACGGTGTGAACAGAATCCGTTCGTTCTCGCAGATTCCGGCCAGCACTTCAGGACCAAACCGGAAGGCTCCGGTCTGTTCGTCGTCCGGCAGAGGAATGAACCGGATCCCGACAGGCAGAATCATACTGACTCGATCGCCGTCCTTCCAATTCCGCAGTATGGTATAGAATGCATTGTGATCCGCGGATTTCCCGTGAAGCTGATCGTTCACATAGATGACGGCTTCCGACAGGATCCAGTCCGGAATCCGGAAATGGATGGCAAACTCATTAGAAGAGTCAGTATAGACGACGAAATCATACTTTTTATAATTAGGCAGATTCTCGTGAAGCGCAGTAATCTCATTCAATTCCTGTTGCCCTGCCGTATTCGAAGAGTCCAGCATGCTTCCGCTCATATGATCCTGCGATTGATGAATCCGGACGCTCTCTCCGCCCATCTCCGTGGTCAGCTCAGAATGGAAATACTGGCATACATAGACATCATTGTGATCCTGATAATATAGGCCTCTGTTCAATGCCGCATTGGCTTGTACCATCGTTCCGTGACAGCAGAAGAAGCTGTCGGTCTCTGTACTCCAATCCTTACGCAGCCCTGCCTTCATCGGCAGGAAGTAAGTGAGCAGCCCGGTGGCGGGATCATTATGCTTATTGCCGGTCAAATGATACTCCTGGTAGTAGGCTTGAGCCATTATTCCGTTGTACAAATTATATTCGATATACTGCGCATAGGCCGGATGGGAGGTATGCCGGAACAGAAACTCTGCCAGACGAATCATGTTATACACCGTGCAGTGCTCCTGATTCTTATCACCGAGGCGGGCCTTGATCTTCATCTTCGGCATCCACACTTCACCGGCCGTATTCCCGCCAGTGGCCAGCGTTCCCCGCTCTGTGACCGCGCATTTCCAGTAGGCCGTGACAATGTCCATCCATCTCTGCTCGCCGGTAACCTCGTAAGCTCTGGCACAGCCGAGTACCTCAGGAATGGTAGTGTTGGCATGCATGTTGGTCAACGGGTCCTTGTTCTCCAGTAACGGGCGGAACAGTCTGCTGCGGTAATAACGCTCCAGCAAGGTCTTGTATTTATCATTCCCTGTAATATGAAGCAGGTCTGCCCACGCTTCCAGCATCCCGCCTGTCTCCATGTCGAGAATATCATCGAATTTCTCTCTGGTGAAGGTACTGCTCCACTCCACGAACCAGTCTGCGAAACGATCGGCTATCTCTAGTGCCTTCTGACTGCCGGTGAACTGGTACATATCCACCAGCCCCATGAATAATTTATGGATATTATACTGCGGAGCCCATATCGCTTTGCCTTGGGCAACCCAGTGCAGGTATTTCTCAGGAATAGGCGCAGCCCATTGTCCGCCGTTATCCTTTTGGCATTCCGCCAGCTCGTCCAGGATGAGATCCGCTTTGAGCTTGAGTTCCAGATCACCGGTCTCATGGAACCGCATAGCTGCGGCAGACAGCCAGTGTCCAAGGAAATGCCCCCGGATCTGACAGACCGGCGTCTCCCAGCCCCCATGTGCATCCTGTGGAATATCTCTGCCATGATATCTTCCCGCTTCTACTTTATAGTTAAACAGGAGATTATCATTCGTCAGTTTCATTAAATAACGCCGGTTTGCTTCTTCCCTGCGTTTCAGATCATTATCATGAAGAACGACATGCTTGCCCTTAAGTTCTCTCATTGCTGCAGCCCCTTACTATAATGACATTGATTTTTACAATGAAAGTATATAGCAGCGCTTCCATCAATCCAATGATTAATCCTAATATAAAGTTGATCCATACTGAGTATTAAACTGAAAGCCGGGGTTAAAAAATATTGCTGAATTACCTTTGTTGAACTAACGGCCTTTGTTAGCCCCATTTAAAAAAGGAGCGGTCCTTTAAGTCACTGAAGTGGCTTGAAGAACCGTTCCTTTTGACTGCAGGGTTTACTATCCGATACTTGATCTATTGTGATACCTTGGACTCTACTGCACTGCCGTCAGCACCAGATCGTCGAAATAGACTTCTCCGCCGGCGCTGCCTTTATACAGATAAATCGTGGCGGTGGTGCTGGCGCTTCCTGTTGTGAATTCAATTTCTTTGTGCACATATCCTGTGCCCTGCTCGAAGCCCCAGGCATCCGTGAATGCGCCGCCGTAATTCTTGACCCCAAATACCGCTACACCACTGTCTACACTTTGTCCTAAGCCGGACAGCCTGTAGGTCGTGTCCGGAAGCAGCCCGGCAACCGTCTGCTCTATGCCCGAAGCCGCCCCGCTTAGCAATGCGGCGTAGTCTCCTGTATGCGGGGCAGTGTATGAGATCGAAGCACCATTATAATGGACTGACCAGCCGGTGAAATCACCGCTCTCGAAGCCGGAATTCTGCAGCAGGTTGACCGGCTCCGGCTCCGCCGGAATGAACCGGAAATAGTCATAGTCTGCCGTAAATCCCGTGCCACCTCCTGTGAACAGGCCGATCTTCGGCTCTGCAATTTCCACTGTCTGATCCGCTCCGGCCTGCTGGTAGCTCACACCATCAGCGGAATAGAAGCCGCTGTACGTATTGCCTGCCTTCACGAGTCTGAGGTATACGGCAGAGCCCAAAGTATCGGCGGTTTCGACATGCTGCCGTACGGCATCTTTTTGCGCAGTGAATTGGAATTCGTTGCCGTTGCCGTACATCCGGGTAATCCGGACGAAGGTTGCATCGCTCTCATAGACAATCAGTCCGCCCTGGGCCCATGGGGACGCCGGTAATCCCGTCAGCTTAGTCTCGAGGGTCCAGTCCCCTTCAGGCGCTCCGGTGAGCAGAAGGTTCTTGGCCGTTGCAGCCCCCTCTGCGATTTCTCCGTTCTCGGCAGTAATCCGCATAGAGCCGGGATTGGCCGTCAGCGACCAGGCTGCACTGTTCTCCCGCACCCAGGTCCATTGGCTGCCCAGAGCCGCCCCGCTGAATTCGTCACTTCCTCCTTCGGTGAACACCGGTTCGGTTGGACCGGCAGGAGATGCGCTGAATTGAATCAGCTCCAAATCGTCGAACATCACCTGCCCCGCCCCTCCGGCTTTGTACAGAAAAATTGTAGCGCTGGTGCTGGAGGCCCCTGTTGTAAATGTAATTTCCTTGCGGGTATAATCAGCTGCAGTCATATAGACACTCTGTTCGGCGTTGCCGTGGTTCTTGACTCCGAATACGGCTGAGCCGCCGCCGCTGGCTGCTCCGTAAGCATAAAGCTTATACATGGTGTTCGGATGCAGGCCGCCAATGTTCTGCTCCATTCCGGCATAGTTGCCGGTAAGTGCCGCAGCGTAGGCACCGGTGTGCGCTCCGGTATTCACGATGGAAGCTCCATTGTAATGAAGCGGCCAGTTGCTGAAATCACCTGTCTCAAAACCGGAATTGAGCAGCAGATTACTCTGGGAAGGCGGCTGCGGCAGCGGAGGCAGATTGTTCGGGTCCAGTCCGGCTCCCTGGTATGCCCCAATATTGGGGGCAATGCCTGCCGGAACAGGGTTGCCGAAATAATCACTGCCGCCGCTGCCGCTGATGATTCTGCCGCTGCCAATGGCCGGAGAGGTATTCAGCAGCTGATAACCGGCCAGCGTGCCGCGGCCGATGCCGCCCGAGCCTGGCGAAGCGAGCTTCGGATCAGCGGTGATTTTGTGCGGGTCAGCCGGTTCGCTCGCCGGATGGTTGCCGTAGAACAGATTATTCTCGAAAACGTTGCCGGTGCTGGAGCCGAATTGATATCCCCCGGTGCCCAGATTATAGATCAGGTTGTTGTAAAAGGCCGTATTTGAAGCATAGCCATCCCAAAAGCCGTAATTGACCACTTTGGTGCTTGAAGTGAGCGGCAGATAGACGCTATTGTTATAGAACTTTGCGCCGCTGGCCGGACCGTTCAGATTGAACACCGCCCCGCCATCATTCTCGCTGATATTATAGCGGACGACCGCATTGGTATTGTAATTGGAAGCGGTTGTCCCGTCATTGACGACCAGTACCATACCTCCTGCGTTATGGTGGCTGTAGTTGTACTGGATAATAGTACCATCACTGTTGTAATCCGCATCAAAGGCCATTGCGTCGCCGCCGGGGGCGGTGTTGTATACTTCATTGTACTGGATGACCGCATCCTTCGTGCCCCATACCCACAGCGGCACATGGTATCCGGACGCGCGGACATGGGTATCGTACACCACATTATGCTCGATGAGCCCGCCCGTTGTATTGAGCACAACCGCACCGTCGGCAGCCACATCGTTAATTACATTATTCTGCACCTTAAGCCCGGTGGAGTAGGTGCGCTGTGCTCCATTCAGATAGATTCCTACACTGTCGAGCGAATAGATGCGGTTATTCTTGATGACCACGTCCGACACATGCAGATCCCAGTCCGGACCCCAGACGATGATTCCGCCATTATGCACATAATCGGTGGCCGTCGTCCCTTTGACCTGATGGATATCGAGATTCTCGAATACGAAATGCTTATAGACCTTGGGATTGGTCCAGCTTCCGCTGCTGCCACTGACATGGATGCCTCTGCGCTCGCCCGGACTGGCTGCATTATTGGTTATCTCGAGATTACGGACTTCCCACTGCTCCTGATTGTAAAAATATACGGCAGCGGCGGCGCCTCCCCCCGCAATCAACGGCTTGGCCCCTTCGCTGTACCGGTCAATCTGAATCGGGCTGCCTTCGCTGCCCGAGCCCTGGGGTGACAGCGTCCCCGTCCAGACACCGCCCGCCTTGAACAGAATGCGGTCGCCGGGCTGAAAGACGGTGGCATTCACTTTGTCGAGTGTCTTCCAGGCCTGGGCTTCGGAGCCGCCCGTATTGCTGTCGCTGCCCTCTGCTGAATCGACATAATAGGACGTACCATCTGCGCGGACCGTTGACGGAACCATTACGGACAGTACAGATGCCAGAATCAGGATTGCCGTCAAAATCAGCTTGTTCATCTGATGCCATGGTCTTCTTATCATCTTCGCTTAAACCTCCCGTTATGATTGGTATGCTACTGCATTTGCAGGCCGGAATATTCCGGCTCCGTTAGTTCAATCCGGGCGGTACGGATTCGCTGCTCCAGTTCCCGCCCGAAGCCTGTCGCCGCCGCCGCTTCCCTTTTCCGCTGCTCCGCTGCTGTCCCGGGCTTCAGCGTTCCGGGCTTCTGTGGTGCTGCATCACCAAATACCGCCATTACCCATTCCCCTGTGAAGCCTTCATCCATGACCGGGCTGATCTCGCCGGACTCCCGTTCTCCGGTCAGCCAGGCGTACAGCTGGCCCTGCTCACGGAAATACACCCTGGCGTTAGCACTGTCCAGTCTTTCACTGCTTAGGGTCAACCCACCAAGGGAAACGCTGTCATTTCTCAGCTCCACAACTGCCTCTTCCGGGCTTCTGCCATCAAGAAGAAGCTGCCGCACCTCAGACAGAAGCTGTTGAGTTCCCGGCTTGTTCTCTGCTGCACCCTCCCCTTCGCTCCGGTAGGCTATGGAAATGCGGGTAAACTGAAGTTCCCGTTCCTCAGGAATGCTGCTAATCTGATCCTCCGGTGCCGGTTCATCTTCACGTCCGCGCTCCCCGGCCCCTGGCGTTCTCTCCCGAAGCGCAACCTCCAGATTGCTCAGATAATAAGGAATGAAGCTGCCTTCATCCAGCCCGGCCGGACCAAACACCGCTTTCCCGGAAGCGGCTGCCTGAGCCCGCCGTTTGTTCTCGCGTTCCATCTCAGAGAGCAGCCCGCCAAAGTCCGTGCTGTCAACAAGTCCTTTTTCATGACCCATCTCCAGCAGAATCCGGCTTCGTGTCCAGGAGGTAAGCGCCTCGCGCTTGAGCAGCTCCAGCGGATTCTCACCGTCAATCTCCAGCTCCCAAAAGTTCTCTTCATACGCCTGATGGTAAGTTCCCCGGAAGTATTCAATCACCTTCGTGCGCTGGAGTCCCATCGCATACTGCAGCTCCGCCGCCGTGACCGTATGCCCGTTGATGCGTGCCACCTCGGCGTTTGCTGCCATCCGCTTCGGTATGCCTTGGGCCTTGGCGGAAGCTGTCTCCTTCCCCTCAAGCCCAACGAGCCTTTCCGGGACTCCGCCTCCGCTTAACAGCAGGATAGCGGCCAGACACAGCGGGACACCGGAAGCTGCGGCGGCTCTGCTTTTTGTCCACTTCATAGCCTCTTTCCTTCTTCCTTTGCAGGTATAGATAAGTTGCCTATTGTCCAATCAAGCAAAAAGGAGGAGATGATCCCGGCTTCCCGTCCGTTTCTCCTCCTCCTCCGGCATCTCCTAGGCGCTGGCGTCCCGGCAACAGCAGCCGGCAGCTTTAGCCCAGATAACTCCTACTGGGTTCCCCCGTCACTTCGTGCTGTCAAACCATTCATTGGCTTCCTTCGTCATCTGCTCTCCGCCAATGCTGTACCACTCCTTGACGAATTTATCGAAATCCTCCAGCGGCTTGCGGCCGTAGATGATCGCCATGATCGCCTCTCCTTCTAGCTTCGTTGTGATGCCTCCCTTGGACTGCATCGCCGGGGTACTGGCGCCAAGGAACTTGGGTGCCCAATAGCTGTCCTTAGACCATCCCTCGACGACGATTTGTGCCGCCTTCAAGATATCGGGATTGCCAAGAGCCGTGATTTCAGCCTCTGTAAGGTTTCCCTGTTCCAGCAATTTCCCTTTGTCTGCGGATTGCTGCAGCACACTGAACGGGTCCTTCGGCTCATACAGGAAGTATTTGTAGACCCCCACCGAGCCTCCGGGGATATCCTCGCTGATCGTGGAGACCGTTCCATCCGCCTTGAGGGTATAGTCATAGTCTTCGGCCCAGCCGTGCTCGAATTCACTGCCCGGTTCTTTGTCCACTCCGGCAAACAGACGGTTGAGATACAGGAACAGAGCATCGGTATGCTCAAAGCCTTCCCTTACGAGCATCCCTCCCTTCAGAAACGTTGTATCCCGCGCTCCTGCCTTGCCGTTCCCGGTTGGAATCGGGTAGGGCTTCATCGTCGCTCCCGGCACATTCTTCTGAAGGTCGGGAACCGGCCAGCTGCCTAGCCAATACGGAGCCACTACAACCCCTATCCGCCCTTGCCCAATCAGCTCGGCGAGCTTGTTCTCATCGTGCAGACCGGCCTCCTTGGAGATATAGCCCTTCTGGTACCAGTCCCGCATCACCTCAAGGCCCTTCTTCATCTCGGGCACGGTTGAACCATGCACCAGCTTGCCGTCTGCGCCCTGATTCCACTGGTAAGGAACAGTGCCGAACGGCCCGAAGATCCAGGTGCTCTCCCCGAGCCAGCCTGCCAGCGGATTCGGATGACCGCCGCCCGAGCCAAGACTTACGCCCAGCGGAATGATGGAATCCGTATTGCCCGGCTTCTTAACAAGCAGCGCCTGCATGAAGGCCTCCAGCTCCTCAAAGGTTGACGGTGCCTGCATGCCCAGTTCGTCCAGCCAATCCTGACGGACCCACATGACAGCATTATCGTTCCCGGCGTTGGCGAAGTAAGGCAGGCCCATATGCTTGCCCTCGAAGGTAACCTGGCTCCAGATCAGCGGGTGGGAGCTGAAGATCTCCTTCACGCGGTCCGAAGCGTACTTGTCGAAATCCGCTGAAATATCCTTGTAGGCTCCGGATTCGATCAGTTCATTCATCAGTCCGATATCCATCGTTGTGACGACATCCGGCAGCTCCTGCTTGGCTGTCAGCATCAGCCGCATCTTGGTGGCGAACTGCTCGCCGGGCACCTCCCACAGATGCTGGATATCGATACCCAGCTGCTCCTTCGCCCACCGGGTATGCACATTGTCGCTCAGCGTCTCCCCGTTTTTGTACTTGAAGCTGGAATCCGTGGCTGTAACGGTAGTGATTGTGACCGGGGTTTCGAAGCGGTATGTCCCGTCCCTGATCCCTTCAATCCGGGCAGCGTCCCCCTCCGCCTCCGCAGGGGCAGACGTCTGGGCGGTGGACGGCGGTGCTGTGCCGGCAGCCCCGTTGCTGCCGTTCGGTGAACAGGCTGTGAGCAGCGACAGCAGCAGCGTTGCCGACAGCAGCAGCGCGAACCTTTTTTTTGTACTCTTCATGCAAGAGCCTCCCTGTGTTCCTGTAATCTCTGACGCATTCATCTTATTACAACGCTTTCACGGGAGTAAGAGAGAAAGATTTAAGGTGATATGCTAAATTCTTAAGCATTGTTACAGCAGGCGTTCCCGGTATTCCTGCGGCGTGATCCCGTAATAGTTCTTGAACAGCTTGCTGAAATACGGAGGATTCTGGAAGCCCAGCCGGGCGGCCAGCTCATAAATCCGGAACTCCGTGGAGCGCAGCAGCACTGCCGCCTGCTCCATCCGGTAACGCATGATGTAATCGCTCAGATTCTCGCCCGTCTCCTGCTTGTACATCGAAGACAAATATACCGCATGCAGCTTCACGTGGTCGGCAATGCTCTGGAGGGAGACATCCCGCGCAAGATTCTCCTCAATGAAGCGGTGGATTCTCGCCAGCAGCTGGCGCTTGTGATCGTTGTATTCCGCATTCTCCGACTGCGCAAGACAGGACAATATCCCTTCCGCCCAGTCCGCAATGGTGCCGGCACTGCGCATGATCCGGGCTGATTCGCCAAGCTCTCCCTTCCCGGTCGTTGCTTCCATCAGGGTCTTTCCCTGCTGGTGGGCAATGGCCAGAAATGCGCTTACCAGCGTATGATACAGCTCGGCCAGATGCTCTTCGGAATCGAGCAGCTTCTCCTCCATTTCGCGGACAATGGCGGCCAGCTTGCTGCGCACCTCCTCCCACCGGCCTCCCTCCATCAGCCGGAGGAATGCCGGCGGCGCATAGAGTGAGGTCAAGGTGCGGTCAACCGTCCGGTTGCCGCCTGCAAGAGCCAGGAATTCCTGCTCACTGCGCGGGATTTTCCGGAATTCGTTCAGTGATTTGCGGTAGACCTGCGCCAGCTCCCGGGGAAATTGCAGCGGCTCACTGAGCAAGAGTGAGACCTGTCCCTTGAGCAGTCCGGACACCTTCAGCTGCAGTTCATGCGCATGTGTATGCAGAGCTTTCACATCCATTTCACCCATCTCCTGCGGATGCTCCCGGCTGCGCAGCGCAAAGACGAGATAGCCATAGGCATCGCGGCAGTGCCAGACGTCACAGTCCGGCTCCAGAATCTCTGCAGCAATATTCCGCACCGCATATTCAAACAGCAGGGCATCCGGCTCTTCTCCGCTGCCGAATGCCTTCTCGGGCCGCACCATCTCCAGCAGCAGCGAATCCCCTGGCTGGAACGGAAGCTGGTACTCCTTCAACCGCTCGGCCAGCGCTCTAGTCTCCGGCAGCTGACCTGACAGCAGATCGTTCAGGAATCCCGACCGCAGCATCGGCATATGCAGGTGCAAGGTCCGCTTCGCCCGCTCCTGGGAAGCAATCTGCTCCCATTCCCCGCGGATTCCGTCTGCAACCCGCTTCACCTCAGCAAGCAGCTCTTCATCCTTGACCGGCTTCAGCAGATAGCCTACCGTCCGGTGCTCAATCGCCTGCCGGGCGTATTCAAATTCGCCGAAGCCTGACAGCAGCACGCAGCGGGTTCTTGGATAATGCTCCTGCACATGCTTGCATAAGGCCAAACCATCCATCCCGGGCATGCGGATATCCGTGACCACAATATCGACCGGATGATGCTTCAGCAGCTCTGCCGCCTCCAGACCGGATGCTGCCGGATACACATGCTCCACACCGGCGGAAGCCCAGTCATTCTGGACCATGCTCTTAAGAATCATCGGCTCGTCATCGACTAGCATCAGCTGCATTTTCACTTGGCTGTCCTCCTTCATGTTCCCTTTTCCAGCGCAGGGTGACCCGTAAACCGCCGAGACCCGGCGAGGCGTCCAGCCTGATGCCTGACCCCGGACCGTACTGCTGCTTCAGACGCTGATTGACATTCCACAGGCCGCAGCCTGTCTGCTCATTCATAGGCAACTTCAGCTCCTTCATATACCCGGCGATCTGCTCCTCCGTCATGCCCGCCCCGCTGTCCTCGACCTGCAGCAGATTATATGGCCCTTCTTGTACACCTGTGACCTGTATCGTTCCCGCTCCCGGCTGCGGCTCCACACCATGGATAATGGCATTCTCCACAACAGGCTGCAGAAACAGCCGGGGGACAGGTTCAGCCAGCATTTCCAGCGGAATATTCAGCCCGAAATCCAGACGCTCCAGTCTGAATGCGTAGATATGCAGATAGTTCCTGGCCTGGTTCACCTCTTCCTCCAGAAGCGGACGCTGGTTCTCCACCCGTGTCGTGTAGCGGTAATAATCACCCAGATGATAGACCATTTCCCGGATCGTTTCCGTCTCCCCTGCCTTGGCGCAGGCGGCGATGAAGGACAAGCAATTGTACAGAAAGTGGGGATGAATCTGCGACTGCAGCTGCTTGAGTGTTGCGAGCCTTGAACGGTTCTGCTCCTCATAGACGTCATTGATCAAATGCTGGGTCTGCTCGGCCATCTCATTGAACCGCAGGCGCATATAATCAAACTCGTTATGAAAGCGCTCTCTAATGCGGAAGGAATAATTGCCTCTCTCAAAGCTCCGTAAGCCTTTGACCACCTCTGACACCGGCTTCTGCACATGCTGGTACAGCAGATAAGAGGCAATAAGCGCCAGCAGGGCCAGTACAACAAAGCTGAGATAGAACATTTCCCGGCTCTGTACAATCGGTGCGTGAATAACATCAAGCGGGACATAATCCACCAGATAGGCACCCAGGGAAGATAGATACGCATAGCTGATAAAAGTATCCTCTCCGCCGATTTCAAGGCTCCGGTGTCCGGATTCCTCCAGTGGGACTTTGAGCAGACGGCGCCCGGTTTCCCTTGCGGCCGCATCGTCTGCCGATACGGCACCGTAAGCCGTACCGTAGGCCGTGAGCAGAAAAGCTTTGCCGGGATTATCCTGCTTGTAGTCACCCAGCATCCGCCGGATGTTGTCGATCGTGAACCGTACCTCGAATACAGCGACGGGTTCCTGGTTATGCTCCTGCGAAAGGTAAGGGTCCCACACGAACATCTGATAATACGGATTCACTGCACCGCTGCCCGGATGCAGTCTCCATACACCTGCGGGAGCAAGCTTCATCTCCTTCATGTCGAATGTGTCGCCCGGATTGGTGGAAATACGCCGCCTGCTTTCAGGTAAATAGACGGACAGATCGTTGCGCCAGTTGCTGGAAAGACTCTGAAGCTGCAGCTTTTCCTTGACCTGTGTCTGGTAGTATAGCGTCTGATAATAATCCTCGGTAAGGAGATTGAGCTGCAAATCCGTAATGGAGGAATCTCTCGTCAGCACACTAGAGGACAAGGACAAGCGGTCAATGTTCGATTCAATCTGATTCTTCAGAAAAAACAAGCGGCTTTCGTTGTTATCTGTAATCTGTCCATCGATAACTTCAAGACTCTTCTCACTGAAATACGTATAGAGCAGAGCCATTGGCAGAATCAGCATAAAAATGACTGCAGTGATTTTGACAAATACCGGCCGGTATCCCCGCATGGCAGCACCCCCTTAACAAATTGACAGTTACCTTAAATATCTATATCTGTACAGTTCAGGATTGTCAAGCCTAATATGGTTGTAGAATCCGCGAGCGGCGGACATTTAGGAGGAGACCCGTATGAAGCCAGGCACAGATATGGCGGCCAATGCCGCTCCCAAGGCCAATCCGAGAACCGGCACGGCAGCCCGGCAATTTGCCGCAACATGGAGGCTGCATTTTATGCTCCTGCCAGCCGTGCTCGTTGCGCTGATATTCAAATATGCCCCTATGCCGGGCATCATCATCGCTTTTCAGGACTTCAAGCCCTGGCAGGGCATCTCTGGCTCTTCGTGGGTGGGCTGGAGTAATTTTGAGCTGATTTTCTCCATGCATGATTCCCGGCAGGTTATTCTCAACACACTGATTATCTCCTGTCTCAAAATCGCCTTCGGACTCGTAGTTCCGGTGTTATTCGCCCTTATGCTCAACGAAATCCGCCAGATGGGGCTTAAGCGTTCGGTTCAAACCCTGGTCTATCTGCCCCATTTCATGTCATGGGTGATCCTGGGCGGCATTCTGCTTGATCTCTTGTCCCTGGAGGGGATTGTGAACCAGCTGCTCAGCTTCCTCCACATGCAGCCCGTGATGTTCCTCAGTGAAGGGAACTGGTTCCGCTTCACCGTTATTCTGAGCGACCTATGGAAGGAATTTGGCTTCAGCGCCATCGTCTTCCTGGCCTCGCTGTCCGGCATCAATCCCGCGCTCTACGAAGCGGCGGAGATTGACGGGGCGGGCCGCATGAAGCAGACCCTCTACATCACGCTCCCCTCGATGCTGCCGATCATCGTCGTGGTCTTCACACTGTCGCTTGGCAATATGCTGAACGCCAACTTCGACCAGATCTATAATCTGATCAATTCGCTGGTGCTGGACAAGGGCGATATTATTGATACGTATGTCTACCGTTCCTTTCAGGAAGGCCAATACAGCCTGTCCACCGCCATCGGCCTGTTCAAGTCGGTGATCGGCTTCATCATGATCGGGGGAGGCTACTATTCAGCCTACAAGTGGGCAAATTACCGGATTTTCTGACATGCTTGTCAATTTGAAGGAGGAAAGGCCTCATGTACCATAAGAACCCGACCTACCGCATATTCTATCTGTTCAATATCGCTTTCCTTGTGCTGATTTCCGTTGTCTGCGTGCTGCCGCTGATCCATATCTTTGCGGTGTCCCTGAGCGGGAAATCGGCGGCTGATTCCAATCTTGTCGGACTAATCCCCGTGGATTTCTCGCTGGATGGATATCTGCGTACCTTCGAGAACAACAATTTCCTGTCGGCCCTTCGAATCTCGGTGCTGCGAAGCGCTGTCGGCACGATAATGGCTATGTGCGTAACCGTGCTGGCCGCCTTCCCCCTCTCGCGGAATTCCCGGGAATTCCGGGGCCGCAGCTTCTATGTATGGTTCTTTCTGATTATCATGATCTTCGACGCGGGTCTTGTCCCGCATTATATCCTGATGGAGAAAATCAACCTGATCAATTCCTTCTGGATCTTCATCCTCCCGGGCCTGGTCAATGTCTGGAATATTATCCTAATGATGAATTTCTTCCGGGCATTGCCGCGCGACCTGGATGAAGCCGCTATTATGGACGGCGCAACCTCCTTCCAGATTATGTCCAGAATTTATCTTCCCGTGTCGCTTCCGGCCATCGCCACCCTGTCCCTGTTCACCCTTGTGGGCCATTGGAATGCCTGGTTTGACGGCATGCTCTATATGACCTCGCCCGACCGCTGGCCCCTCGCCACACTGCTGCAGACCATCGTCGTTGTGCAGGACTTCAGCAAGACAGGCATCCGCTTCGAGGATCTGCAAACGCTCTCCAACCGGAGCGTCAAATCCGCGCAGATTTTCATCGCCATGCTGCCCATCCTGCTGGTCTATCCTTTTCTCCAGCGCTTTTTCGTCAAGGGCATCGTGCTTGGTGCGGTTAAGGAGTAGGAGGAACCCTGACAGGGATTACAGCCCATTAAGAACTGTTTATGCAGCACCCGTAAAACGTCAATGAAGCAGCGATTCTCCGATAACGGGGAATGCTGCTTCGCATCTTGCACACAATATCAGAAGGAAATAAAGTAAGTACACCATCTTTATCCGTGAGATTATACTTCTTGTGCAGCAGGGGTATGATCCGGCGCTTTTTGATTCATGATCGGCAACATCACCATTGCGCCGAGGAGAAATAATACCCCTGCTCCGCTAAAGATCGTACTCAGTGAAAAGGCATTCTTAAGCGCACCGGCGAAGGACATGGAAACGACCATCATTCCGACAAACATCGGATTCAGCACTCCGTTGACCCGGCCGACAATGGATGTATGTGACCATTTCAGAATCATCGTACTGATCCCGATATGAATGCAAGGGAAAACAAGCCCATTTAGAAACTGGATGGTCAGCGTGAGCGGAATGCTTGTCGAAAACCCGACAATCGTGGTACAGACGGCGCCTGTCAGCATGCCTATTGCCAGGAGAAGCTGGGGCGGTACTCTTTTGGCAAAGACGGCTACAATCCCTCCCCCGATCAGCATGGCTGCTCCATTCACCATAAGCATATATTGCAGGAACTCCTCACTTCGGCCCAGCCGCTCTGTTACGATAAACAGATTGAGCGCTTGGGCTACTCCAACCGAAAGTCCAGCCAGAATAAACGCGAGTCCGAGCATACGCAGCACCTGGCTCTGCCAGACATAACGAAAGCCTTCGATGAAATCTTTACGGAATTGCCCTTTTACCTTGACCGTTTGGGATTCCATCTGATCCTCGGGCAGACGAACTAGGACGAGCGCAGACAGCAGAAAAGCCACACCCATTACAGCGATTGAAGTTTCAAGGCCAAAGGTGCTGTAAACGAAAGTGCCCAGCATGGGCCCGAGCACCATGAAGATGGCCATCAGCGATTGGAAGAGCGCCATGCCCTGCTGAAGCTGTTCTTCAGGTACATGGTATTTAAATAACCGCATGCTGGAAGGCTGTGAGAACTGGGAAAGAATAGCCGAGATGAAGGCGACCAGGTACACGGATTCCCAAGAACCGAAGTGAATGCTCATCAGAACAGCGAACACCGATACTGCAGATAGTGAATCGCACCAGATCATCGTCCGCTTCGGCCGCCACCGGTCAGCAAACGTACCCCCGATGAATGAAAACACAAAAATAGGCGCGAATTCAGCTACGCTGATCAGGGAAATAGCATAGGGATCGTTGTTGGTCCTGTCCGCAACATAGAGGAGAATAGCAAAATTACGCACCCAAATGCCAATCTGCAGCAGCACGCTTGATAAAAGAATCGTCTGCAGGAACCGATTACGGAACAGGCTCGGTGGGTTTGCGCTTGTTTCAGGCCTCATCAATCTTTATACCTCCTATTGATCCATAAATATATTTCCCTTAATAATAGGCAAGGGTCTCCTTTCCCTTCCTTATTATACGGACCAGACCCGGATCTATAAAGGCTTAAGTAAATAAATAGGAGCAGTTTCTCACCTCAAAAAAGCCCTTGATATACCAAGGGCTTTAAGGCAATGACTTGTATCCCGTAGTTATTTCTGAATCGATTTGAAAGACTCGGTCTGCTGTGTAATGCCCTTCTCTGCCGCAAAGCGCTCAATGCTCGACGCGCCGAAGAACCCATCGATGCCCTTCGTTCTCTGAATGACATACGCCGCATCCTCCGGCTCTGCAATGGGTCCGCCGTGGCAAATAATCATGATGTCCGGGTTCACAGCCCGCCCGGCTTCAATAATCGCTTCAATTCGTTCTACACAGTCGTCCAGGGTAAGTGCTGTTTTGGCGCCGATCGTGCCTTTGGTCGTCAAGCCCATGTGGGCAACCAGAATGTCAGCTCCCGCTTCCGCCATGGCTTTAGCCTGCTCAGGATCAAAGACATACGGGGTGGTCAGTAAATCCAGCTCATGGGCGATACGGATCATTTCAACTTCCAGGTCATACCCCATACCGGTTTCCTCCAGATTTTGTCTAAATACCCCATCAATCAAGCCTACTGTAGGGAAGTTCTGAACACCGCTGAAGCCCTGCTCCTTCAATTGCTTCAGATATACCTCCATCACCCGGAACGGGTCGGTGCCGCATACCCCTGCCAGAACAGGAGTATGCTTGACAACGGGCAGCACCTCTGCGCCCATCTCAACGACGATCTGATTGGCATCCCCATAGGACAGCAAGCCCGCCAGTGAACCGCGGCCTGCCATTCTGTAACGGCCGGAATTATATATAATCAGCATATCCGCTCCGCCTGCTTCACTGCTCTTGGCCGTAATCCCTGTGCCGGCCCCGACACCGAGGAGAATCTTGCCCAGCTCCACCTCATTCTTGAATTTGGCCATAATTTCTGTTCTGCTTAGCTTGTTCATTCGTATATCCTCCTTATTGTTATTCAGGAAATTGATGCATGCATGAGTTCGATCAGCTTGAGTGCTGCAGCCTCTGCAAAGGCCGGATCGTTGATGGCGCAATCCATCTCAATGACTTCAACCCTTGTGCGGTCAACATGCTGGCGCAGGGTATCGAATAACATCCGGTCCTCCTCCGGTCCGTAGAAGGGCTGCCCCTCCACATCAATCGCGGAAATGCCCCTAAGCGGCAGCATCAGCACGGTGCTCTCTTCGGCCATGTTCAGCTTCTCTGCCAGCTTCCTTCCGATCTGTTCATTCTCCGCCACTGTCGTTCTCATCAGGGTAACGGTCGGATTATGCTGATAAAAGGTATGATCCTTGAATTTCTCCGGCACGGTATCTGCCGGTCCAAAATTGCACATATCCAAAGCGCCCACCGAGACTACCTGCGGAATGCGCTTGCGTCCTGCAGCCTCCAACCGGTGCGGCCCCGCATTCAAGACTCCGCCGATGATCTCATCCGCCCACTCGGTCGTCGTCAAGTCCAATACCCCTTCAATGAAACCTGCCTCGATCAGCGCCTCCATTGATTGTCCCCCGATGCCTGTGGCGTGGAACACAAGCACCTCGTAGCCCCGTTCCTCCAGGTATTTTCTTGCCGCTGTCACACAGGGCGTTGTTACTCCGAACATCGTGGCTGCCACTAGCGGCTTCTTCTCCGGTGTATGCGTATGCTCAAATTTAAGCATTCCCGCCATCGCAAATATTGCGTTTGTAAATATTGCTGTGGAAATCGAATTCAAGCCTGCGACATCCACCACAGAGGGAATCATGATGATATCGCTTGTGCCTACGTATGGAGCTGTATTTCCGGATGCAACGGTTGATACCAATACCTTCGGAACGCCAATTGGCAGGGCTCTCATAGCCGGCGCGACCAGTGAGGTTCCGCCGGTACCCCCAAAAGATATGATACCGTCAAATTTCCCCTGCTTGTACAACTGGGGGACCAGCTTCTCCAATCCTTGGGATAAGAGCTCTGTAGCTAAAGCCCGGTCCTTCCTTGCTGCAAGCTCCTCTATGTCCATGCCTGCGGCGTACGCGACCTCCCGGCCCGACACATCCGGAACAAAGGCCGGCTCGAACACCCCCGTATGGATCATCAGGGTCCCCAGCCCAAGCTCCTCTGCAATCCTCTTGATATACAGGTACTCCTCACCCTTCGTATCAAACGTTCCAGCTATTGCGATGGTCTTCATTCTGCTGCCTCCTCATATGGATCATCTGGAACAGTGCTCAATCCCGGTAGCCGAGCGCTATAGACTAATCATACGGGGCTTACTTAAGAGTGAAAACGCTTTTATGTACTATGTTTTTGTGTTTAGGTTAGATCTGTACTGCTTGGGAGAGCAGCCCTTCAGCTTTTTAAACATTTTGCTGAATTGGGCATAATCCGGATACCCTGCCATCGCGGCCACCTCGGATAATTGAAGCTGCGGTGCCTGGAGCAGCGTCGCAGCTTTATTGATGCGGAAGCTCACCAGATAGGTCTGAAAGCTGCAGCCCACCTCTTTTTTAAACAAGCTGCTCAAATAACTGCGCGAAACATGAGCTACCTTGGCCAGATCCGCAAAAACAACTTCATCGCTGTAGTTATGTGCGACATACTCTTTAACAAACTCAACGTAATCATAATGCCTTGTGATGCCGCTGAGCATTTTGACCATGAAATCATCCTCATTCAGCTTGCCCAGGCGCTTGAAATCGCGGGTAATTGCCGTAATCGACTGCTCGGATGGAATCCGTTCGAAGGCAGAGCCGCCAATGTAGCCCATAATATCTGTGTTATTACTGTACATGTACTGGACGTCGACGGGTGTCTTCACCGGACCGCCGTAAATCATCTTGATTACACCCGGCTTAAGCTGCCCGCAGGCAGCAAAAATGCGCAGTGCCCTTGCTTTGGCAGCCTCTAAGGAGACAACCTTCCGCGCCCCTAATAATCCGCCTTCGGTCAGGCCGAGATGAGCACAGATTACATCTGCCCCCGCCTCGAGCATCTGGACCGCTTGGGACTCGTCAAATACGAAGGCCACCGTAAACAGCTCCTGCCGGTGGGCCAGTCGTATGGCCTCAACCTCTTTGTCATAGCTGATTCCGTCTTCCTCCAGAGCCTCTCTGAACAATCCGTCTATCAGGCCGACTGTCGGATAATTATTGACTCCCGCAAAACCTCTGTCCTTGATATCCATTATATAATCGGCTATTTCTCTGGTGGGATCATTCGCATTCAGCCCGAAGAGCACGGGAGTATGCCTCACCAGCGGCACGATTTCCCTTGACCCGAAGTCCATCACCATATCATTGCTGTTGCAGAACGGTAAAAAGCCTGCCAGAGAGCTTCTCCCCATCTGGCGAAACTTGCCGGAGTTCAGCATTAATATAAAGTCCGCTCCGCTCTGGGCGGCAACCTTGGCTGTAATCCCCGTACCTGTCGAGACACCAATGACATGATTACCCTCATGCAGTTGTGATTGAAGGCGCTCCAGTATGGCTGTTCTGTTCAAGCTCTATCGCTCCTCATCTCTTCAGATTCCTCAATCTTAACCATCTTATATAAAAGAAAAAGCCACCCTGCTACTGAGAGCGCTTCAATCCTGTGTCTTCTATTATAACAATGTACCGGAGCTGAAAAACCACAACCCGCAAAGTTACTTTTGCGGGTTGTGGTTTCTGTTTGGGTCTGTATTTGAAGGGTCTGTATCCGTATCTGCCGTTACTTTTTCCCCTGTGCCTGCTGGGTAGGACCATAATTGGCGGCTCCGGTGAAGTGAACATCATCCGCCGACGGATAGTATTTCGGGACCTGTAAATCCCGCTGGTACAGTCTTAAGTGCTCTCCGCGCGGAACAATATCGACGACATCACAGCCTCTCCAGGATACCGAATATTGTTCGCCGCGCACCGTTTCTTTCACCACCGCCGTCTCCACAGGATGCTCCAGCTCCACTATATCCCCTGCCTTAACATTGCGGAATACCACCAGATTGCCCTCTCTTGAGGGTGCGCAGGCTATTCCATTAATCCTCCCTTCGAGGTTCTGCCCCATCCAGTCGTACACCCGTACTGCAACATCATATGTCTGCTTGGGCTTGATGGAAATATAGCCTGTATCGGGGTAATTCATGCTCACCGTGGCTTCCTCTGTTTCTTTATCGACAGGGATATTAACGAGAACCATTCCACCGCGGTATTCCACCGCCCGGTTCCATATGATCTCCAGGGCCACCGGAGCCATGCCGACGCAGCAGCCCGCAATGGAGCGGAACTTGGACAATGAGATGGAGTTGACGAGGGAGCCGCCGGTGAAGCCGCCAATCATTCTCTTGTCAATCTCCCTGTAGGTGACCCCCTGCCCATCAGGTAAGGTATTGTCTGTCACTACATAAGATGCCACCTTGAGCTGATTCTCCACCAGCTGGTTCCGTGCAAACAGGGTCATATCGTTCCAATATTCCTCGTACCCGGCCAGAATTAACTCATTCGCGCATTCGATCATATCCTTAATACAGCAGGTTTCACAGTGCTCCTCATGCTGCGGATGCCACTGGGCATATTCCGGTACCCAGCCGAAGGAGGAGGACAAGGAACGGATATAATCATAGATCCCTTTACCCGCGGTAATATACCGCCCGGCGCCTGTGATGCGTCCAAGACGGACGAGTCCGGAGGCAACCCAGCCTGCGGAATGGATATGGCCGAAAAACTCCATTTTGTAATTAAAATAACGCGAGGGTCCCAGGAGGTGGTTGGCAATGCCAACAGCCAGATCAAGCGCCACCCCGTCTCCGGTGATCTCATATCTGCGCACCAGGGAGTGAAGCACAATCGCATTGCGAATTCCCTGCTCCCCCCGTCCGGTATGCCTGGACAGATCGAATCCGCCGTCTTTCAAATATACGTCATTGGGGAATTCATACACCGGCTCCTTTTCCTCATAATCACCTGACCAGAAGGTTCTGACCTTCCTTTCGATGACAAGGGAGCGTAGCCCTCTTACTAGCTCGGAAGCCCTCTTTTCCGGTTCCGGGTCCAAAGGGTTATTCTCCACCATCCTGTTCAGTGCCGGAAGAATATAGCCCATTTCGTGAAAGGAGCTGTGATTCGTATGCGTCCAGGAGTATGGCTCATGAAAGCGCAGCCCGTGCTCTCCCCAAGACTTCATAAGATGGCGGTAAAAGGACAACTGAACCTCAGCTCCCTCTTCGGTCTTCAGCATTTTCCGGACGGCGTCAATGGCTTCGTACCAGGAGCCAACCAGCTCCGCGTCGTCTACCCGGCAATGAGCAGCTTCCGCAGGCTTCTTATGAGGGAGCACAAGCCAATACGGAAGGTTATCCGCCTTCTCATCCACCATGGATGTCAGATACCCCAGAACAAGCTGCGCATTTCGTAAAGGCTCAAATTTCTCATACGTCGGAGTTGACATAACTATCCCTCCAGGGCTCCCGCTGCTTCAGCAGGTGTATCATATGTTTCCGGCTGGGCAGTATCGGCATCAGTATTAATATTAATCTTGCTAACCTTAAAGTCGTCGTAGTCGATGGAGGCGTTGGCGTAGCCGTCGATACCGAACCGCTGGCCTGTCAGCTTGCTGCCGCCGGTATGGCGGAAGGCGAAGTCAGTAGCCACCGGAACCGGATCATCGTTAATATAGACGCTGTACGTCTTGGCATCCCAGTTAGCCGCCATTTTGATTGTGTACCATGTATTTAGATTGAAGTCTTTAACCTTAACCTTGCTGGAGGCTCCATTCTGCACAACGATTTTACCCGTATCAAACGCCGTGACCATGGAGTAATTGCTGCTCCCGCTGTCATTTCTCACCATGGCGCCATTGGCGTACGGGAAGCTGCTGTTGACTCTGGCACGGTATTCGATAACGATCCGCTGATTCGCAGCTGCCTTGACCTCACCTGCATATGGAAGGAACAGGTCAGCCTTGCCGGAAGCAGAAGCTGTGGTCAGCCGCAGGAACTTATTCCCATCCTCCTCCTGCACAGTGGCCGTAGCACCATTAGTCATCCCCTCAACGTTAAAGCCGTAAGGATATTTGCCTGCCGTATCACCCGAGAAATCCCGGTATACATTATAGGTCACGCCACCCCCTGTAAGGAGGAGGGAGTTATCCAGCGCTGTCTCGGCGGCAGTAATGGCATTCAGGGCTTCATCCGCTTGCTGCTGCGAAGCTGTACCGCTCATGGCCAAGGCATCCGCCGCAGCAAGGGCGCTCATTAAGGAGGCGTATGCCGCCTGACTGTATTGACCGGGAGCGTCACCTAAGGGATAAGAGATTCCGGACATTGCGGCGCGCTTCGCGTTCACAGCGGTCTGGAGCCTCTGCCCTACAGTACTCTCTGTGCGCAGAGAGGGCGTCCAGAGGACGTCGGTCGGCGTCTCGCCGCTCTTCGTCAGGTAGATACGGTCGATATACAGACCGTCCTCGCGCATCCACAGGCTGAAGGCATGTTCGGCTGCTGTGGCGGCGGTAACCTTGCCTACGTTTTTCCAGTGCCACTTCTCATCCAGATTATTGCTGAAGAATACATCTGCAGAGAAGTTGCCAAGCGTGCCGTCCAGCCCGCCGCGAATGGAATCGGAAGCGTTGTCAACATACCGCCAGCGGACCCAGACATTGTACGTACCCGTGTTGCTGAAATGGATGGTGTACGTCAATTCCGGACTATATACAGGGAATTCTGCATTCTCTGACCATTGTCCGCCCAGATCGGGAAGGCGCATGGCCATGCCGGTGTCTGATTGAGTCAGACGCCAGGCATTGGGAAGCTTCCCTGCCGCCAGGGCCTTATCCCGCTTTGAGACGGTGTACGCCTTCATATCCGCGGTAATCTGATCTTCGGATTCAAGCACATGCTCCATGGCGTATTCGGCTTCAATGCCCACCTTTCCATCCGCTTCTACAAAAGCTCCCCCGCCCCAGCCGGCCGGGATATTCTTCGGCTGCGCTGCCGCCAGGGTCCAAGGCAGAAGATCAGTGCCGGAGCTGAAGGATGTGTTGTATTCGTGGTGGTAACTCTCGTCAGGACCCAGCTCGGTTGGAATAATACCCTCCAGACCGGTGTAGAGCACCATTTTGTCAACCATAATAAAGTTATCTACCATCCACAGCTTGATCGAGTGTTGTCCCGCTGACAGAGCCGGAAGATTCACCACATGCTTCTCGATCATATGGAAGATGTTGCTGACCCAGATGGTGCCCTGCCCCTCATCGGCGGCGGCCGATTCCACAACCATCGGGGCTTCGTTATCTA
This sequence comes from Paenibacillus sp. IHB B 3415, assembly GCF_000802655.2. Taxonomy (NCBI): domain Bacteria; kingdom Bacillati; phylum Bacillota; class Bacilli; order Caryophanales; family Paenibacillaceae; genus Paenibacillus; species Paenibacillus sp. IHB B 3415. The sequence continues at coordinate 187,104 of NZ_JUEI01000002.1, forward strand.
CAGATACTGCAAAGCGTACCTTCCCCTTGGAATTCAGCGTGGGAATCCGGTAGATCTCCAGCGGGAACTCCCCGGCAGAGGTCAGGTTAATGTCATACTCCAGGCTTGGAGCAGATGAGGTGACCGCACTCTCCTCCACGGCACTCAGGTCTGGAGCATAGGCACGCACGACATCTCCGCCAAAAGCACGCCCCAGATCAGGGATGATCTGCCAGGTCTTAGCGCCGTTCGGGTTCAAGCGGCTGTAATGCTCGGCTTCGATCGAGACATAGCCGTCAGCCTCCGCGTAGCCTTGAATGGCGGACAGAGGTACTGCCGGATTCTCAATGACCACCTGAATGATCTTATTCGTGCCTGCGGCAGTGTCGGTAATCGTAATTGCAGCGATTGCGCCCTGGTGGGCTTCCATCTGATCCACGGTCACCCAGAGCCGGGTCTCGTCGCTTACGGTTCCTGCCCCAGCGGATAGCTGTATCCATGGCTGATCGGCGGCGGCCGTCCAGCTGATGCTGCCGGCTCCTTTGTTGAAGACTAGAACGAACTTGCCATCCTGGTTGTATGGGGAGAAGACCAGACTGGAGTTCTCCTGCGGCATTACCTCACCCTGCACGACCACCCCCATGGACGGGTCGCCCAGCACCAGAGCAGGTGTGCCGGGCGGAAGCTGATTAATGACCGGAGGTGGCGCAATCTCGGGATCGATGAATCCCTTCCATTTGCCCTCTGCTATCGTGCTGTAGCGCGCAATCTCCGCTTTTTTTGCCCGATCAGCCTCCTGAGAGAGCTTGAGGAACGTATCAGCGGAAGCCATCCTGCCCTGATCGGAAGCGAGATTGCTTCGATCCGCATAATAGTAGGCTTTGTTGACGTAATAGGCCCAGTTTATTTTGGATTGCACCAGTTCATAGAAGCTCAGCTTCTGCGCCTCAGGCAACGCATTGTAGATAGCGGCGGTACGGTTGAACAAGTCCTGGTATACCGCCATGCGCCTGGAGCTCTCATCCCCGTAGTCCGTCTGGTTGAACAGGCCCGCCTTCATATGCTCAAGCTTGCGGACATTAGTGTGCTGGTAGAAGGTGCCCAGAATGTCAGCGGTCTCATCACTGTACGCACTGCCAAAATGTTCGGAAGCCCAGTCCTTCAGAAATTGATCCGCGCGGTTCTTGTACTTCTCTGTGTCCCACCCGTAACGGATGAAGAAGGTCATCTCGGCCTCCTGCGGCTTGATATCGCCCACATTGAGTATCCATGACTTGCGGATCTGATGATCCCATGACTTGCTTAGCTCTTCGCCGATCAGGGCCAGGGGGATCGAATTGAGCCACAAATAGCTCTGGTCAACTGGTGCCCAGTAAGAAACATGATAGTATAGACCGTGACCGCCTTCGCGCGCACGTTCTGCGGCATCCGGAACACTCCGCATGATTCCGTGATTATCATCGCACCAGATCACGGTCACATTCTCCGGCAGATCAAATCCGGGATGATTATAGATAGGCAGAACTTCCTTGTAAGGGATGAACGCCAGGAAGGCATTCTCGTATTTATCCTGGCCTAGTATCTCCCGAAGCAGCTTCTGCTGTTCCCGGATGATCTCATTCATGAGGGCAGCTTTGCGCTCTTCCAGATCACCGCCCAGGTAATTAAAAGCAGGTTCCATGAGATTCTTTACATTGAAAGCCTCGTCATGGATTCCCCTCATCCCTAGCGTCCACTGCGCATCAGTATCCTGATGGCGTTCAATATTTTCCCGCCAGTACTGAAGCACGGCCTCCTTGCTTACGGTGTAATCGTACTGGATCGTGTCGGGGTTAACCCCCTTCCGGGCAGCATAGCTCTTTTTCCACTCATCCCACTCGTGGGTGTTCGTACGCAGCAGCATATCGGGATGACTGGAGCCGAGCACGATGCCGTATTCCTGTACCAGCTCCATATTGCCCGGCACATTGTTGATTGAATTGACATGCATGGCCGCCCAGAGGTAATTGCCCTTCAGCCGCAAAATGAGCTCGAAAATTCTGGCATAAGTGTGCGGCCCCATCGTGTCCGGGTCTTGGAAGACCTCCTTGGCCCAGCGGCTGAGCTTCTCCTCATCATTGAGGAATACGCCCCGGTACTGCACATCGGGCATGTCAGTAACCGAAGTATTGGCCGCTATATATACCTCATCCTTGGTTTGGATTGCAGTGTCTGCGAAAAAATACCACGGGTCTACCCCCATCCGTTCCGAGAGCTCGTATACGCCAAAGATGGCTCCACGGGAATCCGATCCGGCGATGACCAGCGTATTGCCGTCTACCACCTTGATAAGGTAGGCTTCCCATTTGTTTTCAATTGCGCTTACTTCAGCTGCGCTGATCTTCCCTTCGGTGATAAGCGCCTGGATCTGAGCGCTGTCAGCCAGTGTACCCACGATCACGACGGGGCCATGGGGCAAGGCGGCCCCGCTATTCACATAGGCGTCCAGACGGGTGACCCGCCTGATATCCTCCTTCAAGTCATTCACCACGCGTCTGACTGGAGCTTTCTCCCCGGCGTCAACCCAGAGGGCCGCTGCCGTTCCGTTAGCCGCCAGAGGGAAATCACCGGGGTTCCCCGCTTCAGATACTATTCCACCATCCTCTAAAGGGGGAGTATTGGCAGCATAGGCGGGCATCACCCCGGCCAAAAGTACGATTGTGATCATCATTGCAAACAAACGTTTTGAATATCGGATCACTTCAGCTCACCCCATTATTGGTTAATCTCCGGTAACCCTGACTTTAAAATCGTCGAAGTCGATAGAGGCGTTCGCGTAGCCGTCGATGCCGAACAGCTGGCCGGTCAGCTTGCTGCCGCCGGTATGGCGGAAGCTGAAGTCCGTGGCCACCGGAACCGGAGCATCGTTAATATAGACGGTATAAGTCTTGGCGTCCCAGTTAGCGACCATTTTGATTTTGTACCATGTGCTCAGACTGAAGTCTTTAACCTTAACCTTATTGGAGGCTCCATTCTGCACGATGATTTTACCCGTATCAAACGCCGTGACCATGGAATAATTGCCGGTACCGCTGTCGTTTCTCACCATGGCTCCATTAGCGTACTGGAAGCTGCTGTTTAATCTGACGCGGTATTCGATGACGACGCGCTGATCCGCCTCAGCTTTGACCTCACCTGTATATGGCAGGAACAGATTGGCCTTGCCCGCTGTAGCGGTAGTCGTCAGCCGGAGGAATTTATTCCCGCCTTCCTCCTGCACAGTGGCGGTAGCGCCACCAGTGAGAGCTTCGCTGACAATGCCGTATGGGTATTTGCCCGCCGTGTCGCCGGAGAAATCCCGGTAAGCGTTATAGAACACACCATCCTGTGTAGTGTTAAGCGAAGCTAACAGGGCGGCTTCTGCTTCAGCAAGCTTATTAAGCTCCCCGTCAAACTGCTCTTTGGTCAAATTCGCGTTCCCGGCCAGTTCCTCCGCGTGATCCACTTCGGCCACGAAGGCGTTATACTTGGATTGACTATAGTTACCTAGCCCGTCGCCCAAAGGATAGGAGAAATTGACCAGCTTGCCGCGGAGCTGGTTCACAATCTCATCCAGACCATAACCCGGAACAACTTCTACGGAAACGGTGGAGAAGAACTCACGTCCGGCCAGCTTCAGGGTAACAGGCACCTGAACTGTGCCAATCGAACTGAAATCAAGTCCTGTCAGCTCCCGGCTGACGACAGCGGCCTGCTTCGGTTTATTTTTGTAAACGACATCCACAATGCCGGGCAGCTTGGGGCTTACACCAGAAGGAGTCCTCACTACAGAAGCTACTTGAATCGCATCCGATGCTGCAATTACCTTCAAGCGGAAGGTGACCTGCTTGCCGCTATATGCGGCTGTAATGAAGGCTGTGCCCGGTTTAACCGCGTATACTGAACGGGTGACTGGATCAGAATCTATCCGGGCCACTCCGGGATCGCTGCTGGTATACTGGGCATTCTGTGTCACATTTTGTACTTCATAGTTATTGTAATGTGCTGTTAGCTGAAGTGGTAAGCTGGTCTGCCCGCTGATCAGAATGGGCTTCAACCCGCTGAAGACTACGGACTGCACAGATTTAGGTTCAGCAGCAACATTAACTGCGGTTGTGGCCATTTTCCCGTTGTAAGATGCGGTAATGATGGCACTTCCAGCACCGGCAGCCTTAATCTGATTCCCGCCTTCAATAACAGCCACCTTCGTATCGGAAGAGCTGAGGACAACTCCCGTGTTAACAGCGGAATAGGTAGTACCTGTTACCGTATACAGAGGCAAGCTGCGGATTTCCCCCAGTCCCAGCGCATACCCCGGAGAGCCGAATAGAAGCTCCGCCGTATCAAGCCGGAATACGTCCATACTGTCGATCTCGGCCAGATTGTTCCCCTTCGAGAAACGGAGGAGGTTATCGCCTTGCTGAAGATAGACTTTCGCCGTGGAAGCTCCCCAGCGGTTATCGCCCGAATAGACGATGTTCAGATTGGCACCGGAACCGCCGTTGACCGACAGGATATGGGAGGCATCTCCCGCCCCCGTTGAGCCATTGGCATTACGCACAGACAGCATATAAAATCCCGCCTCCGGCACGTTAACTGTAAACCGGGCATAATCATTGGGGTTCCTGATATTGGCGACTTTCATCCCGCCGGAAGCGGAGGCTTCCCGCCGGACAGCCGGGAAAGATTCACCAGCCGGATCTTGCACCAGTATCGCTGCTTCCGCTTCATAACGCGTCCGCACCGGCTCACCCGAAGGCACTGCAAGCGGTCTGTTCGGATCGGCGGGTTCTCCCAGGTTCGGTGTATGGTCTGCATTCCAGGTGAACTTCTGCGCACGGACATTGCGGGTCCAGCCTGAGCCCGGCCAGCGCGCGGTATGGTAGATAATCCAGTCCTCTGTACCGTCTGGAGAGGTGACGATACTGTGGTGGCCCGGGCCGTAGACGCCATTCGCGCTGGAGAAGACCGGCTGATCGCGCTTGATCCAGGAGCCCGGATTCAGCGGATCATCGCCGAGCTTGGCGGTAATCAGCCCGAGACAGTAGCTGTCCGTCCAGCTTCCGTTGGCAGAATAGATCAGGTTAATGGTGTCGCCCTTTATAGTGATCTGCGGGCCTTCATTGATTCTGCCCGGGGACGTCTCCCAATCATGCTCAGGCGTAGATATCAGTACCCGCTGCGAGCTGATGGTCCGCGGGTCGCTCATCCGGGCGATGTATAGATTCTGGAAGCTTCCGTCCATATCTTCCCAGCCGGACCAGATGAAATAGTGTTGTTCACCCACCGTCAGCACTGTGCCGTCGATCGCCCAGCGGTCGGTGGGATCGGTAATTTTCCCTTTGAACTCCCAGGTTCCGCTCAGCGGATCTGCACTGGCGTTCTCCAGCACGTACATACGGTGGTTGGCGTTAGTTCCGTTGTCGGCTGCGAAGTAGATATACCATTTGTACGCTCCGTCCGTATCTTTGAGATAGTGCATTTCCGGCGCCCACACATTGGAGCTGTACTGTGTTCCTTTAACCGGTGTCCAGGCCAGGCTCCGCTCGCCCGCTTCAATGCCGGTGATGGTCTTCGCCCTGCGAATCATGATCCCGCTGGCATTGACGAATACGTTGTAATAATAGCCGTCCGTATGCTGGTATACCCAAGGATCGGCTCCCGTCTGCATAATAACATTGTAGAAATCGGACACTTTATTCCCTCCCTGTACAACCGCCGGCTCCGGCGAAGCCGGCATCGACTCTTCCGCAGCAGCCACCCCGCCCCATTGTGGCAGCATCAGCAGCAGTGCGAGACACAGCAGCAGAACTCTGGATTTTTTGCCAGGCATGTGCAGCCCTCCTTCGATAGATAAAAACGCTTTCATTTTTTCATCTCCCTCTTGTTTAGATTTTTCGGGTTAGCGTCCTCATTCTACCTTCTGGAGAACATTAAAAAAATGTACTATCTTAAATGGTTTTTGTAACCGTTTTAGAAAAAGTGCTTTACCTGTGGCAGGAAACAAGCAGAAACGGCAACGCCGTCCTTTTAAATGGTTCTGTTTCAGCGAGAAATAGTAGGATAAGTTATCGTGTGAAACTCATAATTTCTTATCTTTGAATAAAATCACCCGGAGGGCAAATCTGAGGTTATATAAGAGGCACTTAAGTATTGAACTTGAAGCTTCGTCGTCACTGCGGTGAACATTTGGACTTCCGGCCGCTGTTGTCACCAGATTTCTTGATTAATACGGCTCTTCGCGGTGGAAATTCGACTTTAGGCACTTAAGTATTGAACTTGAAGCTTCGTCGTCACTGCGGTGAACATTTGGACTTCCGGCCGCTGTTGTCACCAGATTTCTTGATTAATACGGCTCTTCGCGGTGGAAATTCGACTTTTTGTTTATTTCTTTAGTGCCTCTTATATGGAATAAATGATTAGTTGGATAAACGTCATTTAGTTTCAGGCCTTTCCTTTAATCTGATCGATTTACAGCCTAATAAGTGCTGATTATCCACCTGTTACCCGGCAAGGGCTCCTCTGTTCCTGAGCAAGTGTTGAGAATCCAACTATTTCCGGCGACAGGCGCTGCCACATCCTTGCCCATACTGTTGCCAGCTTATGAAGCTACAATCAAATGCAATCCAAAAAGACACCTCCCGGTTAAAGGAAGTGTCCTGGTTGCACATTCGATTAGCCTATCTGGCCTTCCCGGCAACGATCTGTCTGATGAGCTCCAGGGGAACCTTGGGAATCCAGCCGGATCTTACGAATTGCGGAAGGGGATATTCTGTCCGCAGGATCGGTGTAGTTATAGCTCATATCCCCTTCGTTCATCTCATAATTTTCTGAGTTGCTGTTACTCTTTCAAAGGCTACTCTTCTAAAGATATGCGGTCATTAACCAGCTGCGGAATCTTCACGGTCACTGTCGTTCCATGCCCGAACCGGCTTTCTATGGTGATCCCGTAACCTTCTCCGAACAGCAGCCGGAGCCTGTTATGGATATTGGTGATCCCAATGCCTTGTGCCGGTGGTCCGTCTGATGCCCGCGCCGGGTACTCCATACCCAGCTTGGCCTGGAGGGCGGCCAGCTCCTCCGGTTCCATTCCTTTCCCTGTATCTGTAATACAGAAGCACACATCTCCATGCGCATCCATCCTTCCGGTAACCAGGAGCCGGCCGCCTTCGTCCATCCGCTCCAGCCCGTGGTAGACAGAATTCTCCACAATAGGCTGGAGGATCATCTTAGGCGTCTTCATAGATAGCAGACTCTCCTTCACATCAAGCTCCATGGAGAATTTATTCTCGTAGCGGATTAAGATAATCTTCATATAGGCCTGAATACAGTCCACTTCTTCCCTAATCTGTACAAGATTATCCTTCTTGATGCTGTACCTGAAGATTTTAGACATGCAGAATGTAATTTGCGCAATCTCCCTGCTTCCGTATTCCAATCCGATGCTGCTGATACAGTTCAGTGTATTATAGAGGAAATGGGGATTAATCTGGCTCTGCAGGGCAGAGAACTCCGCCTGCTTCTGGCTCAGCTCGGATTCATAGAGTCTGGCCTGGGTAGCAAACATATCCCGGGCCATCTCCTCCATTTCATCCATCATCCGGTTAATGTCGCGGGCCAGCAAGCCTACTTCATTCGTGAACCGGACTTTAATGCGGAAGCCCATGTCCCGCCGCCCGACCCTCTTCATATCCATAACAAGTCCCATTAACGGACGCATCAGATTGTTCAGGAAGAAGCTGCCGGTTAAGAGCATGGTTAGAATAATGCCAATGCCGACGATAATACTGACCTTCCGCATCGGGGCCATGTCCGCAGTCAGTTCATGCACCGGAATCATACTGACCACCCGCCATCCGTCTGCCTGCTCCAGACCCTTGACCTGAACGAGAATCTCTTCTCCGTCAATGGTAGTCTTTACGCCGTGAAGCAGACTGTCCTTGTCCATAGACAGAACTTCCCGGAACAACGTGCCTCGTGCACTGGAATTCGTGGAGGCGATTACTTCGTCCCGGTTATTCAGTATGTACAAGGTGGAATTGGCTGTTAATTCTGTATTTTCCACCAGCCCCTGCAGCTTGTCCATATTGACCATCACGGTGCAGTAACCTGTAATCTGAGAGAAATGGATTCCACCTATATTCTCCACAATCGGCGCGATATAGAAGAATTGTTCCGTACCTGTGCGGTCGTCCTTCAGAATCGTGGTGAACATCCCCTGCTCCCGCAGCATGGGGTCATCCTTATATTTCTGAATAAAAGTTTCATAGGGGTTGATGAAGAATATATCGCCGCTTGCCGAGTCCAGACTATGCAGCCGCCTTCCCTTGATGTCGTTAATGACAATGCCGTTCACATAGGAATTGAAGGATCTCATATATTCCATAAGATCCAGTGCATACGGACCGCTGTCGAACGCTCTTTTGTAGTCATCAACCTCCACGGAGAATTCCTGAATCAGCTTGCTGTTGACTGCAATGCCGGTGCTGACCCGGATATCATTGAACACAGTATCAATCTTGCGGCGGGTCTGTTCAATCATCTGGTTGCCGTAAGTGGCAGCCCGCTTCTGGGTTAAATTAGAGAAGCTATGGAAGAAATAGATCTCCATGACGGTAAATATAACGATCGAGAAAAAAAAGATAAGCCATATCTGATGTTTTAATTTCACTTTACTGGTCTTCATGGCTTACCGCTCCGATCCGATTAGCTTTTTCTGAATTTGGTGGGCGTCTTCCCGCAATGCTTCTTGAACACTTTATTGAAATAATAATAATCCACATACCCGGACTTAACGGCAATTTGCTCAATGGACAGGTCCGTCTGCTTCAGCAGCTCCCGGGCTTTCCTGATCCTCAGCTCTGCCACATATTCGGAGAAGGTTCTGCCCAGATTGTTCTTGAACAACTGACAGCAATACACCTGATTAATAAAGAACTGGACAGACAAATCCTTCAGATACAGCTTCTGCTCAAAGTTCCGGTCGATATAGGCGACCATCCGGTTGAAGCAGGATAGGATATCCCCTTCCTGCAAGGAACGGCTGCTGCCTTGCCGGATGACCGTAAGGACGTCATGCAAGAAGCTGCACAGAGACGCAAAGTCTTCGAACCGTTCCTTGATCTCGGAATAATTGAGGAATTCCAGCTCCATGTCCCTCAGTTCCTTAGCATACGCGTTGATAAGCATCCCGACAGCCTGATTCCATAAGTAGACCACCTCACCCATGCCCAGATGATGGTTCCTGAAGTATTCCTGCAGTCCTGTAATGTACACATCCATCTCGTCAAGCGAATTCCCGTGAATGATCGTATAGAGTCCATCAATGCAAGGTTTCACGAGATGAAGCTTCGGCTCATAGTGAACGGCTGCTGCCGTCTGCTCCAGAAAAATATGCGAGGCGGACAGGTCAGCTTCTTTAATCAGCTTGCTCACCTGCTGAAGCTGGCTGGTGATGCTGCTGATGCCTACACTTTGGATTCCTGTCTCTGTCAGCACCCCTTCATCCGGGGTCCACTCCAAGCCGCTCAAATGCTCTGCCATCCGCACGACCAGCAGCTTCCGGGACCCGGCTTCAACCTCCACGGCAGTTATATTTCTGCCCCCCGGAGACAACAGCTTCCTGATATCCTTAATGTCACTCAACAAATAGACCGCAAACACCTGGTAATAGCATACAGCCATGCTGGCCGGAAGCGGCAGGAACCGCCTGATCTCGGTCTCATCCCCCGAGGTCAGCGCATCCAGAAGAAGGTGATTGCGTGCTGCACTTCTCCGGGTGAAGTGACTCGCCAGCTTCGCAATGAATGTATCCGCCATATCCACGTCCAGAGGCTTCAGGAAATAATCGAGCGCCCCGTAGCGTATCGCTTCCTGGGCGTATTCAAATTCTCCATATCCGCTTACGATGACAAACTCGGTGTTCAGCCCTTGCGCTCTGGCCCGCTTCATCAGATCCAGCCCGGAGATATCCGGCATCCGGATATCCGTAAACACCAAGTCCGGCTGCTGTGTACACATGGCCTCCCACGCTTTGTAAGCGCTTGTAAATTGTCCTGTGATTTCAAAACCGTATTTCTCCCAGTCAAAGGCGTTCTGAATTCCTCTTATCGCCCATGACTCATCATCTACAATCATGACCTTGAACATGGGTAGCCTCCTGAACAGGAAATTAGGATAAACCACGGTGAAGAACAATCAGTGGTTTATCCGGATTCCATGATGAACTATTGTTTGGCTGTGACTTCCCTGTAATTCTTCACATTCGCCTCTTGAACGGCCTGGCCGCCGGCGTCCATATATTCTTTAACCAGCTTATCGTACAGAGCATCGAACTCTGCCGGCTTGGCAACGATCAGCCTGTCAATCATTTGCTTGTTCATGTCGCCCAGGGTTTTGCCGTACTTGATATTGGCTTCGTTCGGTACGCCATAGTTGAAGCTGCTATAGCCGTCCGTTGTATTGATTGCATAGGAATCGGTAGCCAGCTTCTCGTAACTCTTTTCCCCGGCTGCCAGCGCTGCCGCGTATGTTCTGACATTCTTTTCGGTATCACCCAGCTCAGCGCCGTTTACAATCATCGTATAATCCATATTCAAATTGCTCATTTGCATTTTTTCGCCGCTCTGTTCAATCCCGTGCGGAATGCCGTCAACCAGCTTGTGGTTAACACCTTCATCACCGAACTGCAGGAAGAACATCACTTCCGGGTCAGCCATCCAGTTCAGATATTTTATCGCCAGCTCCGCATTCTTGCTGCTCTTGGGAATAAAGGAGAATATTCCATTCTCATTATATACCTCTTTGAGGTATTTGCCTTCGTCATTTTTGAAGGTATCAATCGGAACATAATTGGCCTCCGGCGCGTTTTGCTTCAGCGGAACACGAATTTTTTGTGTCATCGGATAATCCCAGTTGGCGGCATAGAAGCCTACTTTGCCGTTGGTTACATCGGCATCCGCCTGCTTGGTTGTTTTGTCCAGGGCAAAATCTGGGCTGATCAGCTTCTCATTGTACAGCTTGTTCAGCCATTGGTAGGCCTCCTTGTTGCCTGGCTTCAGCCAGTTGGGCGTAGTGACGAATTCCTCCTCGGACATGGGCTTCCAGAACGATTGCACCAGATTGCCGAAGGTGTAGTTCATACCGGCAGCCGCTGTAGCCCAAGGGATGACGCCGTCTACATTACCGGGGTTCTTGTCGCGGAAGGCCACCAGCGTCTCATACAATTCATCCCGGTTCGTCGGAAGCGGCAGGCCCAGCTTATCCAGCCAATCCTTGCGGATGAACATTCCGTTCCAGGCCAGCAGGGTCCGCTTGCCCGGGATGGAGACCTGTTTGCCGTCATATTTGCCGTAGGATAGCACATTCTCGCCCAGGTAAGCCTTCAATTGCTGCCCGTGCTGCTCCAGCAATTCGTCCAGTGTATAGAGTCCCTTGCTTTTGGCGAAGCGGGTGACCAGTGTCCCGTCGTAGGTGAAGGAAATATCAGGGGCCTGGTTCGCAGCCATTAATACATTCAGCTTGTCGACTTCCTGGGAGCGGGGGACAGGAACAAATTCTACCACGGCATTATTGGGCTTGCCGAATTTCTCATTGACATATTGGGTCCATTTGTTGTTGTTCAAATCCGGCTGTCCCTGAACCCCGCGGTCGAACACTTCTACCGTCAAGGTTACCGGAGCACCGGAAGGGGCCCCAGATGCAGTCGTTGAGGCCTCTGACGACGATGTCTCCCCGCTCTTGTTGCCATTCCCTCCACAGCCTGCCGCAACACCGGCCAAAAGCACTGTACTACACAGAACTGCTGTTAATTTTTTCATGCCCGTCTTCACTATAAACCACCCTTTCAAGACCCTATTTATTGAAATCGTTCATGCTGTAAACCCTTGCAGCTTTACATTTACCATTCAACTGTCCTGGAATCCCCTCCTTTGATCTAATATGTTGTTCTATCAGCCCTTGATTGCCCCGGTCATCACACCGTCTACGAAATACTTCTGCAGTTTGGGATAGATCAATAGAATTGGGATCGTTGTAAACATGACACTGGCCGCTTTCAGTGACTCAGGCACAATGTAGGAGCCGATACTTCCTTCTCCTCCCTGTTGGCTATCCAGCTGCTGATTGGCCGAAATGATCTGATACAGCTTCAACTGCATAGGGTACAGCTCTTTTTTGGTAATATAGAACAAGGCATCCTGGAATCCATTCCATCTGTCCACCGAATAGAAGAGGCTTAATGTGGCAATGGAAGGCAGCGAGAGGGGGAGCACAATCTTGATGAGAATGCCCAAATCCGTACACCCGTCAATGGCAGCCGATTCCTCCAAACTCTCAGGAAGCGAGGTGAAGAACGTTTTCAGTATGATCAGATTGAAGACACTCATGGCGCCCGGCAGAATCAGACTCCATACCGTGTTCATCATGCCAAGGTTCTTAACCAGAATGTAGGAGGGAATCAGACCGCCGCTGAAATACATGGTGAAGACCAGGGCTGACAAAATAAAGTTTCTTCCCCACAGGCGTTTCTTCGTTAACGGATACGCTGCGCAAATGGTCAGGAACATACACACGACAGTGTAGAAAATTGTAAGCACAATACTGTATCCAAGTGTATACAGCATATCCACATCGCTCAAGATCGTTTTGTACGTCTCTATTGTGAAGCCTACCGGCCACAGTCCTACTTTTTGGGAAACGATGGCTTCATTGGAGCTTAGGGAAAGCGCTATCATGTACAGGAACGGAACAATACATGTGAAGGATAAGGCCACGATAAATACAATAATCGCAATATCCGCTACACTCATTTTTTTCCCTGGACGCACGTTCTTCATCATCTTCACCATATTCCATCCTCACCTAATTTCTTCGCGATATAGTTGGCGCCTATAAGCAGGGTCAGACCGACCACGGATTGGAACAAGCCTACCGCTGTAGCCTGGGAGAAGTCTCCCGAGCTGATGCCCACTCTATACACGAAGGTACTGATTACATCGGAATATTCACTGACCAGTGAATTCCCCATCACGAAGGGGCGGTCGAACCCGATGGACACCATCCGGCCAATCTGAAGGATCAGCAAAATATTGATGGTCGGCTTAATGCCGGGCAGGGTAATATGCCACATTTTGCGAAGCCTGCTGCACCCGTCCATATCGGAGGCCTCATACAATTCCTTATTGATTCCGGTGATCGCCGCCAGATAAATGATGGTCCCCCAGCCGATATTCTGCCAGACTCCCACGAAGATGTAGGTGATCAGCCAGGGGATTTTCTGCGACAGGAACTCAATCTTCTCTAGTCCGAGGGCAGCTATGAAATGATTGACCATCCCGCTGTTCGAGAACATCAGGTATACAATCCCCCCAATGATCACCCAGGACATAAAGTGCGGCAGATACAGGACCGTCTGGGTTAACTTCTTGAATCTGGCCTGCCTTACTTCATTGAGCAGAATGGCCAGCAATATGGGCGCCGGGAATCCCGCGATCAAATCCAGAACATTCAGAACCAGCGTATTCTTCAGTGCACGATAGAAGCTGTCCTGCTGGAAAATAAACCGGAACACATCGAGTCCAACCCACTCGCTCCCCCTTATTCCTGCGAAGATGTTGTAATCCTGGAATGCCATAATCAAGCCATAGATGGGAGCATATTTAAAAATGGCAATGTACGACAGAGGCACCAGCAAAAGGGCATAGAGGATGGCATCTCTTTTTATTCTGAACCAAAAAGTATTTCTCTTATTTATTCCGACACGATTTCGCTGATTGTATAAAACCGCTTTCATTTCTCTCATCCCTCCGGCTGTATTAAGGAGCTCTCATGTCCTTCATTATAGCTTCCAGGGCAAATAAGAAAATGTAATCCCTTAAATGAATTTGGTAATAACTTAAAAGGCTAAAAGTAATATAAAAAAGAACAGTATCCTCCGGCTACGGAAGACGCTGTTCTTGCTGTACATTGAATTCTCTCGTCAAAATCTGATGTCAACCCTGCTTCAACGACTTGACGAGGTTAGCCCAGAATGCTGAATAGTGCTCCCATTCCATGAATTCCGTGGAGCCCCAGTGCGGTGAGCAGTCGCTGGCAAAGGCAGCGGTTCTGCCTTTGCCGTAAGTGCCAACGGTAAGAATGGCATCACCGTTATGGCTCAGCAGCTCCTCGGCATCCGTCTTGGCCGCCAGCTTGTTGTATCCCAGCAGCTTCGGCCACTCGCCGTAGCCTGCAAGCGGATGTTCTTTGGCAACGGCGGGTGAGAACCCGGACGGCATCTCCACCCGGTCATCGCCGCTCTGCATAATAACCGGCAGCACCTCGGCCAGTACCGTATTCGTGTAATTCGCCTTACCCTCAATTCCCATAAACGTCAGGTAGCCGCCGACCATCAGCAAACCGCCGCCTTCCTCTACATACTGCTTAATATTGTCCAGAGCGTTGGGTATGATTTGCATCTGGTAGAAAGTCGGGTTCTGCAGCAGGAACGTGTTCGCTCCTACATCACTGATGACTATGGCATCATACGCTTTAAGCTCTTCAAGCGACTGGGGAAACCGGACCTGGACCTCATGGGCAGGCATATAGGTTACCTCAATCCCCTCTTTGCGCAGACAGGACAGCAGATAAGTTGCCCCTTCTTCATACTTCGTGGATGTAAAGCTGTCATAGCCCTTGGTATGAATCATATGCACTACCCAGGATTCTCCAACAAACAAAATTTTCATATTATCATAGCCCCTCCGTATTCCGTATATAGTCATTAAGGCCTGCACGGCCGGTTGATCGCAAGCTTAAGCCTTCTCTGTCCCGCACCAGTCGATAATCGTCTTGGCCATCATTTTCACAGCCTGGATCACTTCATGTACGGGTGTGAATTCATCGCTGTGATGAGCCAGGCTCGGGTCACCGGGACCGAAGTTAATCGTCGGAATACCTACATTAACCGGCCAGCCCATGTCAGTGTGGAAGCCAAGCCCTTCGATGGTGCCTGCCTCGCCAATCGCCTGCAGGGACTGGACACAGGTCTGCACAAACGGATGAGCCACATCGGTTTCTGCACAATCCGCGTCGACCATCCACTCGATTTCCGGCAGATGCTCACTCAGCCATGGATCCTGCAGGGCAGCCTGGCGCAGGAAGTCTGTCAATTCCTTCTTCACGTTCCCTCCGACCAGCTTCTCATCACGCTCGGACGGCAGGTACTGCGCATTAAAGACAATCTCTGCCTCATTCGCAAATGAGGTCGGGTATTCACCGGCGTTAAGCTGGGCCACATGCACCTGGCAGGGAATCGATAAATAAGGATGAGTCTTGCTTACTGCCCACTCTTCATTCAACCGGTCGAACGCATCCAGGATATAGCGTGCTTTCTTGATGGCGTCCACTGCGCCGCCGTCTTTCCAGTCCGCCTGCGGCATTTCGATATGGCCGCTCCGGCCCTGAATCTTGATTTTGCCCCACAGAATCCCCCTGCACAGCGGAGCAATCGTCAGCGAGGTCGGTTCGGTCAATATACAGGCATCGGCCCGGTATCCGTGGTGAATGAAATCGAGTGCCCCCATGCCTCCGGCTTCCTCATCCACCACGGTTCCAACTACAACGGGTCCCTTCAGCTTAAGGCCACTGGCCAGAACCGCCTCCACTGCCATAATCATTGCGGCAACGCCGCCCTTCATATCTACAGTGCCGCGGCCGTACATTTTGCCGTCCATGATCGTGCCTTCGAACGGATCAACCGTCCATTTCGAGCCAGCCATGACAACGTCGATATGACCGAACAATAACAAGGACTTACCGGGAGCGTCTTTTCCGAAGGTTGCTGCCAGATTCGGTCTGCCGGTGAAATCGCGTCCCGGGTAATAACCCGCCATTCCTTCATATGGCTTCAGTTCATCCGCATTCGGCTCCCACATCTCGATCTCAGCGCCGAGGCCCTCCAGCTTACGGGAGATAAATTCCTGAACCTCCTTCTCTTTGGAAGGACCCGGTTGATCGAAGAACCACGGGTTGACGCTGGGAATCTGGATCAGCTGCTGCAAAAATCCCAGGATTTCCTCCTGATGATCTTCAATCCATTCCATGACTTGCTGTTCCTGATTCATTATCTCTGCTCCTTCTCGTCCGTCTGCACCGGGCTTGCTTCCCGGTGTAACGGCGCCTGCTGTAGTCTAACCTTTAATCAAACCGGATGGTGTCTCCACCAATGAAATCCACCCACGGGTTAATCATCTCATCTCCGAACTTGTCCTTCTTCTTCTCGATGGCAAAGAGATACCGGGCATCTTCGGACGCCGGATAAGCCGGGCTGTGCCAGACTCCGCGGCCGATGACAATGGCTTGTCCCGGCTTGATGCGGAAGCATTTCACAGTCGTGGGATCAGGCTGCTCCTCCGGGTCGTCGATGTCGTTGCAGTAGGCAACGGGCTGAATGATCTCCCGGTCGAAGGTGAGCAGCAGCTCCTCGCGGCTTACATGCCGTTCCATCGCAGTAACCACGAACGCGCGCTGCTGTGTTTCCACCAAGCCGAAGCCGATGGGCTCCGACACATCCAGCATCTGAATATAACTCCAGCAGTTCCAGCCGTCACCTGTCTTGGACGGCTCAGCTGCCGGCAGATCAATGACTTTGCCATACGGGGCAAATGCGGTTCCCGTCAATTCTTCTATGATGACTCTATGTTCCATATAAGCTGCCTCCATTCCAGCTTTGACTAGAAGTCAAAGCTGTCCACATTTTCACTGGTGACTTCAAGCGTGCCGATGAATACGTTCTGTCCGTCCACCTTGACAGCGCCCACGGTTGGGATCTCCATCCCGTCTTTAATTTCATTGCCCTGGGCCAGCTGGTCTAGAATGTAAACTGTAGTATATGCAAGCTTGCCCGGGTCCCAGATAATATCCGTTTTGATCGTGCCGTTGGCGATATAGTTCTTCACAACGCTTGGAACAGCAATACCTGTAATGGCGATCTGCCCCTGCTCAATCGTGCCCGCCTTCACCGCCTGTTCAACGACCTCAGCCGCTGCCGGCGGTTCACCGCCCGCAAACCCGATAATCCCTTTGAGATCCGGATAAGTCTGGATTAAGTTCTGGGCATTGGCATAAGCCTTCTGCTGGTCATCGTCGCTCGATACGGTCGTTACCAGCTCGATGTCAGGATAGTTAGCTGCAAAATAGGCTTTGGCCGCATCCGATTTGGCAATTTGATTCTGGGAGCCGAGACCTGCCACCATGAAGGCAACCTGCCCCTTGCCGCCCATCTCTTCACCGATTGTCTTAGCCAGCAATTCTCCGACTTCTTCATCAGTGGCCGGGGCTACATAATATTGACGGTCGGTATCCGGTGCATCGCTGTCCCAGGTGACGATCTTCACATCCTGGTCAGCAGCTTTTTTGAAGACAGGTCCTACCGCCTTGGCATCGTTCGGAGATACACCGATTCCGCTTACCTTGCGGGTCAGCATGTCCTGAATCATGTTGATCTGTTTGGATGAATCCGCCTCGGTTGGTGCATTGAATACAACCTCAACACCCATATCCCCGGCCGCCTGCTTGGCTCCCTTCTCCGCAGCAGCCCAGTAAGCAGGCCCGATCGATTTCGGGTTGATGAAGTAGGTTCTAGTGCCGGAAGCGGCAGCCCCGTTATTACTCTGGGAGCCGGTATCCGCCTGAGAATTCCCCGTATTTCCACAAGCAGTCAAGCTCAAAGCAAGTACGCCAGTCAGTAACGCTAATGTCATTTTTTTCATAGGGTTCACTCTCCACTAATTTTTTTATTTCCTACCGCAAGCAGCAGCAGGGCTCCTAAAATGACTGCCTGATACAGCACCGAAACGCCCAGCAAATTCAGACCGTTACGCAAGAACACAATAATCAGCAGACCGACAAAGGTGCCGGTAAGACTTCCCCTCCCTCCAAAAATATGAGTGCCGCCTATCAGAGTCGCTGTGATGACATCCAGCTCTATATTGGTACCTGATGTCGCTTCGGCGCTTGCCAGCCGTGACACCAGGAATACACCCGCCAGTGCAGAGAACAAACCGCTGAGCATAAAGAGTACGAAACGGATACGGACTACCGAAATGCCGGAATAGCGTACGACCTCTTCGTTGTTGCCGATCCCGTAAATATAGGTGCCGAACTTCGTTTTCTTCATGACGAAGCTGGCAATCAGGAACAACACGACCAGTACGATTGCATTAAATGGAATGCCTGCAATGTAATGCTGTCCAAGGAAGTAGAAGGAATCCGGGTAGCCGCTGATCGGTCTGCCTTCATTGATGACATATACCAGACCCCGGAGCATAACCAGCATTCCTATGGTGACGACAATCGCCTGCATCCTATGCCTTGCAATAAGGTAACCGTTAACAGCCCCGCACATCAGACCCGCCACAAGGCCGAAAATGACGCAAATCCAGATGTTGAAGCCCCGTTCAAAGGCGACCCCCATAGATACAGCGGAGAAAGCTAGTATTGATCCGACTGACAGGTCCATCGCACCGGAAATAATGATCAGCGTCATGGGTATAGCGATAAGCCCGACTTCAACCATCTGGTTCAGTACATTCATAAAGTTCGTAACGGATAAGAAATAGGGGGAGAGGAAGCTGAACAGGATTAGGATGAACAGCAGCAGTGACAGCTGAACGAGCAGCGTATTCGATTTGAGCGGCAAACGGCTTGTCCAGGCTTTCATACCAGATCCCCTTCTTTCCCTTTATTTTGGCGTGCCCGCTGGAGCGTATTGATAACGATAGCCAGGATAATCAGAAACCCGGTGGTTGCATCCACCCAGAACGGAGATACCTTCGCAATAATCAGGCCGTTCTTGACGATGCCCATAAAGAGTACGCCGAGCATTGTTCCGCCGATGGTGCCTACACCGCCAAAGATGCTGCCTCCACCGATCAGAACCGCAGCCATGACTTCAAAGGACAGGCTGTTGCCTGCGGTCGAGGCCTGAACACTGCCTACCTTGGCTGCAAAGATAACGGAGGCGATTCCCACCAGCATTCCGGTCAACACATATACCAGGAACTTGGTTCTGGCCACATTAATGCCCGCCAGCTTAGCTGCAGAGCTGTTGCCTCCGACGGAGTATATTCTTCTGCCTCCCCGGGTGTATTTCAGCAAATAGATGAAGACGGCGATTAGGAGCAGGGCTATGATCAGCGGAAATGAAATCCCCAGCACCATCCCTTGACCGAAAAAGCGGAAGCTGTCCGGGAAATTGTTCATCCATGTTCCGCCGCTTATCCCGACGGCAACCCCACGGAAGATATACATGGTAGCCAAAGTGACGATGATATCCGGGATTTTCCTTACAGCGATAAAATATCCGTTCACCACTCCGCAAAGGACACCGATAACGACTCCGAGCAAAGCGGCTATGACGGGGGAAACCCCTTTACTTAGAAACAGCCCCACAGAAGTTGCTGTCACTGCCAGGACAGAGCCTACGGATAAATCCATGCCGCCCAGCAGAATGACCATCGTCATCCCGATTGCCACAATAAACATGGTCGTATTCTGATCCAGAATAAGCTTGAAATTAGAAAGGGCGAAGAAGTCCGGTGTGATGATGGAGAAAAGTACGATGACTAGGATCGTGAATATCATAATAGGTGCTTCATGTATATTTGATATGCGTTTCATAAGGTGCCTCCCTTCCCGCGCGGATGTGATGCCCGCTGGAGCAGCTGCTCCTGATCAGCTTCGCCATGGGCAAATTCATGTACTATATCACCCTGGAACATCACCAGCACCCGGTCACTGAGTCCTATAACCTCCGGCATTTCCGAAGAAATAAGCAGTATGCTTAACCCCTCCCGGGCGAGCTCGTGAATAATGCTGTAAATTTCCGCTTTGGCACCCACATCCACGCCACGCGTGGGTTCTTCAAGAATGAGAATATCCGGATGGGCTGCAAGCCATTTGCCGATGACAACCTTCTGCTGATTGCCTCCGCTTAAGAAATCCACGGTCTGGCCATCATCCGGCGCCTTGATCCGCAGCTTCTTCATATATTCAGCGCTCACATGCTGAATGGCATTCCGGTCCAGCACCAGTCCTTTGGACAGCTCTGGCAGCATGGCGAAGGATATATTTTGCCTGATGGACATCGGCTTAATGATGCCCTGGCGGTGCCGGTCAGGGGGGACATAGGCCAGCTTTTTAGCTTTGGCCTCACTGGGATTTGTAATCTTGACGGGCTGTCCATTAATCTCGATCTCTCCGCTTCCCCGCTTCAGGCCGAATAGACGCTCGGCAACCGTGTGCGATCCGGAACCCGGAATACCGAACAGCCCGACAATTTCTCCTTTTCTCAGCTCAAATGAGATCTTGTGGCTGGTATCCAGTGACAGGTCCCTTACCTTAAGCACTACCTCTTTCCCATGCGGCTGCTTGCGGACAGGATACAACTGCTGAACCTCTTTACCTACCATCATCTGAATTAGGCTCTGCTCCGTGACTTCGCCAATAGGCTGAGTAGCAACCTTGTGGCCATCTCTTAGAACCGTGACCTTGTCTGCAATTTCGAAGATTTCCTTCATCCGGTGAGAGACATACACGATGGCTACACCCTGTGACCGCAGCCGGCGGATGACTTCAAACATCTTCTTGACTTCATTCTCGGGCAGCGCCGCTGACGGCTCGTCCATAATCAGCACATCTGCCTTGAAGGACAGCGCCTTGGCAATCTCGACCACCTGCTGGCTATGCACACCGAGATGCCGCACCTCTTCACGGACATCGATGTCACCCCCTCCGATGGAGTCGACCAGCGCTTGGGCCTCTTCAACCATTCTGGACCACTTGATCCGGCCGAACCGGCCCGCCATTTCCGGCCGGTCGATGAAGATATTCTCCGCTGCGGACAGATTCGTAAACAGGTTGAACTCCTGATGGATGATCGACACACCTTGGCGCTGGGCATCCAGCGGACTGCGGAAGACCGCTTCCTTGCCTTTTAACCTGACGGTCCCCCCTGTCGGCGGATACACGCCGGAAAGAATCTTCATCAGCGTTGATTTGCCGGCACCGTTCTCGCCCATTAGTGCGTGGACCTCACCCGGATACAGCTCGAAACCGACATCGGTCAAAGCTTTTACACCCGGGAATTCTTTGCGAATACCCTCCATGGTCAATACTGGTTGAGTCATTCTGTGACCCCCTTTTTCATTCGCTACTGAAACATGGTTTTATAGTTACTTTAATAATTAAAAGCGTTAATTTGCGAAAGTGTTTGGGTGAAGAAACCTCTTTTTCACGAAGGAAACTAATATTTCTATGGTAAGTTATGAATTTCTACGGCTAGGAACCGGCCTGTTCAAGAAAAGTATACACCTGCTCTTTCACGGGTATAGAGCTTTGAGCTCCAGGAGCGGAGACGGTTATCGCGGCTGCAGCGGAAGCATATTGCAGACTGTCAATCAGCTCCTTGCCCGCATAATAGGCTGAAGCGAAGGCTCCGATGAATGTATCCCCTGCAGCTGTAGTGTCCACGGCTTCCACAGGATAGGCGGGAATCCCGATGATCTTCCCGTCACCATCCATGTATACAGCCCCTTGGCTGCCCAGTGTAATAATCAATTGCGGAATTCCATCCTCCAATAACAACCGGCCCGCGCTGCACGCCTCCTTGAAGCTTACAATCCGCATCCCGCTCAGTGCCTCCGCTTCGGTTTCGTTCATAATCAGTAAGCGTATTCCTCTGAGCTGGTCACGGTCAATTCCGGTCACCGGAGCCGGGTTCATGCATACGGGGACGCCTGCAGCTTCAGCCCTATCGATTATCCTGCGATTCACGGAGCCTGGAATTTCATTCTGCAGGAGGATGACATCGTATAGGGACAGATCCAGAGCTTCCAGATCGTCTCCGCCATAACTATAGTTAGCTCCCGGCGACAGGATAATATTGTTCTCCCCTGAGGAATCAGTGGTAATGAGTGCGATCCCGGTCGTTTCCGGCTTGCGGGCAATGGCTGTGATATCGATCCCCTCATCTTCAAGCTTCCGGCATATCTCTATGCCGAAAGCGTCGGAGCCTACTCCTCCCGCGATCGCTACCTTGGCCCCGGATCGCGCTGCGGCACAGGCCTGATTGCCTCCTTTCCCTCCAGTATGAAAGCCAGTCCCCAGACCATGTAACGTTTCACCGGGAACAGGAAGCCGGTCTACCCGGGTCACAATATCCATATTCATGCTGCCTACGACAAGAATGTTGGCCATACCTCTTCCTCCCGTACTACTCTACTTTAGTTTTTTAACGGAACCCCGCTTGATCAGCTCCACATCCAGTATCACTTTTTTTAGTTTGGACGCCCCGTTTGTCGGCACCTTGATCTTCTGAATAAGCATTTCCGTCGCGTGCAGCCCCATCTCTCTCATCGGCCTGCCCACAACAGTCACTTGGGGCTGGACAAACTGGGCGAGTTCGTTCTCGTCGAAACCAATTAAAGAAATATCTTCACCGATCCGCAGATTCAAATCCCGGATGGCTTTAATAGCCCCTGTACAGATCACATTGTTGGTAGCAAAAATTGCTGTCGGCGGCTGTTCAGCCTGCATAAGCTCTATCGTAAACCTGTATCCGTCTTCCTCAAGCCACCGGCCTTGCTTATGATAATTGGAATCCGGCGTGATACCTTTCTCATGCAGAGCCTGATGATAACCCCAATATCTGTCTTTGCCGTCATTGAAGTCATGCGCTCCGTCGATAATTGCGATACGTTCATGGCCATAGTCCACAAAATGCCTAACCGCATCGTAGGCCCCCCGGAAGTTATCAATCAGAACACCGTCATGCCCGCAATCGTTGATAAACCGGTCCACGAGGATTGTAGGCTTGCGGATATTCCGGTAGAATCCCGCCTCTTTATGTGTTCCGATAAGGATAATGCCGTCGACATTGCGTCCCAGAAAACCTTCGAAAAACTCTTCCTCCTCCGCCTCATCGTTATATGTAGAGACAACGAGTGTGGAGAATCCCTCTTTCTTGGCCGCTTCCACGGTGCCGCCAATAACGGCCGTATAGAACGGATTCTGAATCTCCGGAACAACGACTGCAATCATATGGGTCTTTTTGTTGACCATGGACGCAGCCATCGTATTCGGAACGAAATTAAGCTCCTCGATCATCTTCAGGATTTTTTTGCGGGTTGCATCACTTACACGATCCCGGCCATTCATTACTCTTGAGACAGTTGCCACCGAGACGCCCGCAAGTCTGGCCACATCTTTGATGGTAAGCTCTTTATCCGCCATAATTTTCCTTTCTGTCATAACGTTTACGCAAGTATTAGACTTCTATATCAACGTTATAATCAGTGAGATTAGATTTATTTGCAAAAACGTTTTCGCAATTTCTAGGTTTATTTTAGTATAGGAATTCACGAATTACAATAGGTAATACTTAAAATTTTAAAATAAAAACGCTTACAAATATTATTTATGACATCGTTGCGTTATGTATCTGGTTTATATTTTCTTTATAATGGAAATTATCTAATTTTAGCGTCAAGTAATGTGACACAAGCGGATTTTAATGCTTTCGAATTTGAATGGATTGGTTTGATCGGATTTTGTGAAATTTAAAATTCAAGCGGATGACATTCGGAACCATGAATTTGTAAAAACGTTTACGCAAATATTCCCCGATCATTTCATTACCGCCTTGGACTCCTGCTACCCTCCGGAGGTTTATGCTGCCTGGACGCGATACAACACCCCATTCACCCGGCCGTATCTTCATTTCCCGGGGCCAAGCTTCTTTGCGCAAAAGCGATAGTTTCGCCGCATGGTGCCGGACTGAACAAGCAAGACGCATGAGCAGCCGTTCAGGTGAAGCAGACAGAGAATACCTGCGGAGCAAATAAAAGACGCCCAAGCCGGGCGCCCTAAGAACCTCTTCCACTCTCATTCAAACAACTGCTTATGCTTATTGAAAAACTGATAAAAGAATTGGACATTGTCCAGCTCAAACCATTCTGCTGTCTGAAGAGGTTTTGCATCGAGGTTGTATATTTTTGCCTGTAGTGTGCCTAGAACATAAGGTGAATGAGTAGCAATGATGAATTGGCTGTCCAAATAACGCGCCAGCTCATTGATTTGCTCGGCCATTTTTATCTGATTGGCTGGAGACAGTGATGTTTCCGGCTCGTCCAGTAAGTACAATTGCCCGGGCAGCAGATGTTCCCCGAAAAATTGCATGGATGTTTCGCCATTCGAGTATTTCTCTTGCGAGAACTGAATGTCCTCCAGCTTCTTCTTAAACGCATAGGTTGCTTCATATTCTGCTGCCTGTTCTTTGCTCATTCCTTTATTCATCTGCTCATATAACAGTCCCTCACGCAGGACGGAGGCTTGTTGGATCTTCTTGACCTCATATAAAATATCCTCTGATTTCAGATACCGGCTTCCTTCTGGGAGCCGCCTGATTGCACGCTCTTGCTCATCCTGCCCGAGCTGATAGCTGCTCCTCTCCACAAACCGCTGAGCATAAATACTATGCCCATAGCTGGTCATTCTTTCGGCTCCCGGAATCCCCAGCTTGCCCGAAATTACATTAAGTAACGTGGATTTACCGCTGCCGTTATTGCCATAGAGCACTGTGATCCGGTCAAACAACAGCACCTCTCCGGCGATATGCTTAAATACATGGTCAGGGTAGATGTTGGGATTACGCTCGATTTCATCAGACAGCTTAAAGCTCCGCAAATAAATCATGGCTGTGCTCCTTCCTCTGTAGCTCCGCCATCGGCTACCGGTGAACCCGGCTCCAGGCGGAAGTCATCACGGGAGGCATCTTTGAACAGCGGCTCGGCAAATCGTGAGCCGGAATCGTTGCCTGAGCCGCGCTGGTAAGCGGCGAAGCCGGTGTAAGGTTTCTTTTTCCAGACCCAGAACGCCTCATCCGCTCCAGCCTCAGCGTAATAAAGATTACCATCCACCGTGTTATTCCGGTTGCTCGTGTATTCGTTGCTGATGAAGACGCTGGAATCCCCGGCTACTATAATATTCTTACTAATCGTATTGCCGCTTAAGTTCGCTTGCAGATATAATTGTCCATTGCCGTCGCCCAAGAGGTCATTCTTGTACAGCGTATTGGATACAACCGTACTATCGCTGGTGCCGCCGCGCTCCCCGTCATAACCGCCCATTGCAATGCCGGTCAGGCGATTGCGGTAGATCAGGTTGTCTTGTACTGTGATGCCGCTGGTTAGCTGTCCCTTATGCTCGGAAGCAAGCTCAATCCCAATGTCATTGTCGTAAACGCGATTCTCCGCGACAAGAATTGACCTGCCCCCGTCGATGTATATTCCGCCCGCTGCATTGCTGCCGTTCGGCACAGAAGCGCCGTATGACGGATTAGTATTGGATGAAATCCCGTAGACTACATTGCCCCGAACCGTTCCGTTCCTTGCCTGGTCTACCGCCATGTCTCCGGCCGTACCTTCATAGCCGATCAGGTCAATCCCGATGTTGTCATTGTCATGAATGATATTGTTCGTAATCGCAAAAGCATCCACATTGCCATTCACAGCCAGCGCTTCACTGGAACCGAGGACCAAATCATACACTTCATTGCCGTCAATGGTCAGGCCAACCAGGGCTGCGTCTGCTTCAGTACCGTACACCGCTATACCGTGGGCATCTCTGCCGGAAAGCTCGTCCCCTTCAGGTATGGCGGTATTGGCGATGGAATGAATGCGGTTATTCAATAACGAAATGGACTTCCCTGAGCCGTGGATATAGATGCCAGCGGGCACCTCACCTCTGGTTGATGTCTTATAATTGCGAATTTCCAGTTCCCTAATGGTTACATAGCCCGCCTGACCGATCTCGATAAGTCCTTCCAGCCCGTTAACCGGCATGCCTTCCCCGTCAAGGACTGCTGTCTCATTAGGATATCCGGCGAACACGATAGGACCCTCTGCCGCTGAGCCTCCTCTTGAGATGCGCAGCTTCTGATGATACACGCCTCCGCGAATATAGACGTAACTACCCGGACCGGCATGATCGGCAGCATACTGGAGTGTCTTCCAGGGTGAATCTATCGTCCCCGGGTTAGTGTTATCTCCAGCTATAGATACGTAGTAGATATTAGCGGCATCCTCCGGATCTGTATTTACAGTTGGCGAAGCTGGTGAGATTGGCGGAATGGAAGAGATTGGGGAGGTTGTATCCGGCAGCGGTGGATTCTGGCTGCCGGAACATCCCCATATCATAAGCAGACAAAGCAAAATGGCGGATCGCATGAAGTTTCTGAGCATATTCGCCGTCCTCTCAACTACACTTCTATATAATTGCGGTAATACATTCCATTGATTATCATAAATGATAACCCTAATCAAGACAAACCAAGAGGAGCGTATTCTATGTAAAAGGGCTATATAGCAAAAAAACAGACCCGGATAGAATCTGTCATCTGCATAGATCGTTGTAGAACTGGCGGAATACGTCAATTTCTCACACTTGTTTCGTTGCCGGCCGAATGGAAACTTTTTGGATAACACTGTAGACATAAATGTTGTACGTTTTGCAACTTTGATTCATAAACAGCAGGGTATTCGGAAGGATTGTTGTATGAAATACAAGAATAATCCGGCTAAGCCGCTTGAAACAGATGAAATGCTGCATTTTTTACAACAATATTGGATTTGAGCCGATATGGAGAGGGGAATGTTGTATTATGTGCAGGATTTTATGAAATGTTACAAAACTCTGTTCCAGAAAGCAGATGAATAGAAAATTCCTGCGGCAACTGCAGCCGCCCGGAGCCCGGAGGTCCAAATATTCACGGTTGAAGGATTAGTTGTATGTTAAAATCTTAAGTTCAGCCTATTTAGCTGGTCTTTGTCCTGTTATTCAAATACCTGACGCAATTCAACCTGACCTTCACCATGCCCTTGCGGGTCCGGCATGCGCATAGCCCACGAAATGGCTTCTTCCCTCGAATTCACATCAATCAAAATGAAACCGGCAATCAAGTCTTCCGATTCCGTGAAGGGGCCGTCTGTAATTACCGGGTCTCCCCCTGGTACCGGATACGAAAGACGAATCCCGTTTGAACTTGGATGAAGACCTTTTGCTGCAATCCGTACGCCTGCCTTAACTAATTCCTCATTGTACTTTGTCATGGCTTGCCTGAGTTCCGGACTTGGGAGATTCCCGGCCTCCGAATTCTTCGAGGCTTTATAGGGATCAAAGTTTTTCTTGAGTAGTAATTTCCCTCCAATGCATTTTAGGTCAGTCCGTCGCTGTACCGGAAGCACCATACTCTTCGATTTGAAGCTTAACCTCAAGGTGTACCGGAAGCCCGGTGAACGTCTGATCCCAATGCTCCTTCACTTTCCGCCATGCCTCAGGATGCTGAATTCTCAGGGTTTTACCGAATCCGCCGACGTCGGCATGCAGCTCATGCTGCATTTTGTCAATCACCGTCTCAACCAGCTCCCTTACCTCCTTCTCCAGCTCCATGGCATCCCGTCTCATAAAAGCCGCATCCAATCGGTCCCCGTCTGTTGAGAAGGTTTCGGCGTATCGGCCTTTCGATTCAATCTTTACATGGAACGAAATCTGCCCCTTTTCCACAACCGCCTTGATCTTGCTGCTCATCGCTTTCACCTCATAGGTAATCAGCCTGCCGGTGTCATCCTTGTGGGTTTTGAGCACACCGCCTTTACCCTTGCCTGTCAGCCAGACTACACCCTCCAGCTCCTTCTCGTTCAAAAAACCGCTGAGCTTGCCTGACTCACCGTCAATGATTCCGGCTCCGGCAAACTTCATTTCATTCTCCGCAGCAATGACATTCTGTAGCAGAAAGCTCTTCTTGCTGCGCAAAGGGCCAACAATCTTGGTAATGGTTACCGGGTCCCAGATGCGCAGGCTCCGGTCACGGTTGCCGAAGATGCCTTCGAGCACAAAGGCCGGTGTCTGGCCGGGCATCACATTGTTCAGTACATCCTTGGCTTTCCCTTTGCTGACCAGGACCAGCACGCTCGGGCGGATATCATTATCCCGGCTGAAGAAATCAATCAGCTCCGACAGCTTCGTGGAACGGGCCAGCTTCTCGCCAATAACAATCACCTTTAAGTGGTGTCCGATCGGCTGGCGGTTTGTGCGCAGCGAGAGCTCACGGATGGCCTCAAAGATAGAATCGCCGGTCTCGGTCATATTGTAGAAATTTCTTGAAGCAGCCCCTTCTTTTTTGGAGCCTACTGCACCTTGCGGGACAATAAATTGGTAGGTCGCCGATATCCGGTCGCGTTTAGGATAGTCTCCACCTTCACCTTCGAACTTCTTTTCAATGGCGGACTCATCAGCCGCATCCAGCGCTACCGCTACTTCCATATTCAAATTCTCAATCGGTGCACTGCTCCAGCAGGCCGTTAACAGCACAATTTGAGCGATCGACACAATCAGCAGAGCACAGCGCTTCATGAGCCGGCTCTCCGGAAATATGCAATGAGCAGTAGCGGCAGCGGGAACAGTCCGAAGAGCACAATTGCCCAATTGCCAAGCCCAGTGTCAAAGGCAAACAAATTGTTAATATTCTTGGGAGCTTCCGTGATGAGATAAGCAACCGGCAGCAGCAGGAATAAGCAATGGTCCAGCTTGAGGTTGAAGATTTGCGAGACCCCCAGCGCCGCCCCATAAAAAGAGATACAGAACGTACAGAAAATCTGCATAATCCAGATTACCAGCAGCAGCGACTCAAACCGTTCGAGCAGCAGATTCACTTCAAAGCTGCGGATCAGATCAATGAATGGCCAGGTCCGGGTAACCACTCCTTCTACAGAAAACGCCCCGATCGTCAGCACAACAGCCAGCAAATAAAAAATCATTGAGATCAGGGTTCCGATCACGAGAACTCTGCCGGCCCGCTTGGGCTTGTCCATAAAAGCAACAATAAACAGCAGAGCTTCGCCCGCTGTATAGGTTAGAGCCGTTGGCTTAACTCCTCTCCAGACCGGAGCGAGGCCTTCTCCAAGTACAGGCCGCAGATTATCCAGATCGAACACCTTAAGGCTAAGCAGGCAGACGCCGATGAATACGGCACCGGCCAAAGGAGCAACCAGTCTGCTTAGCCGTGATAAGGCATTGATTCCCCCTCTGCACAGATAAAGGGCGACCCACAGGAACAGGCCCGCTACTGCCCATGCAGGGGTACCTTCCAGGAGGAAGAACATGGTTACCTCCTGCATGGTACGCAGCTCATAGCCGGACACTGCGAGGAAATACCCGATGATCACCAGCCCGAGCAATACGGCGACCGGTTTACCGGTAATTTGGGTGCTGTATTGAAAAAAGGTCTGGCCCGGAAACCTCTGGCTGAGTCTGGCAATAATAATACCTGTTACCATCGAACAGAGCGCCCCCAGAATAACTGATATCCACACATCGGGTGTACCTGAAGCCTGTACGGTTGTCCGGGGAAGGCTGAATATCCCGGCTACGAGAATGTAATTTACCATAATAATGGTCGCTTGAGTCGTTGTAATTTTGTCATGGGTTTTAGTGATCATAAGCTCACCTCCCTTTCAAAGTGTCTTATCTTTTACGCAGCTTATCCTTGGGCTCCAATAGTGACGGGCGGCGCTTCATCAACTGCAGCGGAACCCGGACAATAAAGTCGCGGAGATCACTCGTCCGGTTAGGGGTGACCATGCTCAGGTAAGGTACTCCGAAGCTCTTCAGCTTGATCAGATGACCGCTCAGCAGGAGGAAGAACATCACTACACCATACAGACCGAAGGTTGCGGCGAAGAACATAGCGAAGAAACGGAGAAACCGCAGGGTGATTCCCGCACTGTACATCGGCACCGAGAAGGAAGAAATCGCTGTAACAGCAACGACAATGACCAGAATCGGACTAACTATTCCGGCTTCTACCGCAGCTTGGCCGATAATCAGACCGCCGACGATACCCATGGCCGGGCCAATCGGCTTAGGCAGACGCAGGCCCGCCTCACGCAGGATTTCGATCGAAATCTCCATAATGAGCGCTTCGATTAAGGTCGGAAACGGAACCCCTTGGCGTGAGCTCATGATCGAAATTGCCAGCTTGGTCGGAACCAGACCGGGATGGAAGGAGAGGAAGGAAATATAGAGCGCCGGAGCAAACAGAGATACGGAGGCGGCGAAGAAGCGCAGCATCCGCAGCAAGGAGCCGGAGAACCAGCGGTCATAATAATCCTCCGGAGATTGCAGCAGCATCCCGAACGTCACCGGCATGATCAACGCAAACGGCGTGCCGTCAAGCAAAATGGCAGCCCTTCCCTCCAGCAGTGCAGCCATCACCCGGTCCGGCCGTTCCGTATTCTGAACCTGCTGGAAGGGGCTGAGATAATTGTCCTCTACCAGTTGTTCGATATAACCGGATTCCTGCACATCATCGATGTTAATCGTATGAATTCTCCGGGTGATTTCTGTAATCAGTTCATCATTAGCAACCCCTTTAATGTAGGTTAATATCAGCTCTTTCTCGACTCTTTCCCCGACCGTAAAAGAAATCATCGCAAGATCGGTGTTCTGTCCGTGCCTGCGAAGCATGGCCGTATTGTCGCTCAGCGCTTCCGTGAAGCCAATCCGCGGGCCGCGCAGCAGCGCTTCCGAGATCGGTTCCTCTACACTTCTTGTATTCCCTTTAGACGTCCCCAGGATGAAGACCTCGCTCATTCCTTCGATCAGCAGCACCGCAGAGCCGAACAACACTTTTTTGAGCGACATGTCCAGCTGATTGGTGAATTCAATTTCCGAGACCAGCACCACCTGATGGACAATAATTTCTTTCAGGCTCGCCGGATCAGGCGGAGTGTCCAGCCCTTCAAATGGCCGTGCTGCGTTCATCAGCGGCCTTAGGATATTGCGGTCCATCCCATCCTTGTCGGTGAGGCCGTCCAGAAAGAACAGCGCTGCCTTCAACTGCAGGATGCCTACACGCAACTCCCGTACATTTACATCCGACATATCCGCACTGATTTCCCTAAAGGTCTGCAAATCCTGCTGAAATTGTCCGGTATAAGTTAACGTTGGCTGCTGATTTTTCTGCGAAACTGTTGAAGGAACAATCTTGTGATTTTTCACAGCTTCACTGGTTTGCTCCGCTTCACCGGTATCCTCGGAGCTTGGCACGCCTCCGCCCTTCTGCCCTTCAGCCCGTCTTCCCCGGGTACTGGCCTTGCCTTCCTTAGCGCGAAGCCACAGCATGAATCTTGTCAAAATGACAGGAACAATAAAAATAATAAGTGCCTGCATACACACACTCCAGCCGGGAATGTAACCCGTTATGCTCTTCCACAACACAAACACCCCCTCTGATCGTAACCCTTATTTTGGCCGAAGCTGGATAATTCATGCACACCTGCTAATTAAGAAGAATTCAACCGTTTTTCTGAATCTATTTCACATCAAAAAAGCGAGTCACGGAGGACTCGCTTGTCAGGAATGGTGCTTATTATTTGCTGGTAAACACGCTGTAGACCGTTTCCTTATCATTCTGCACATAAACCACGTTGATTGTACTCACTTTCCAGTCCTGAAACGTTAAATAAACATATTCTGAGCCGGAAATTGTGATTAGAAAACAAGAAATAGTATGGCTAATACAAGAGAAATCTTTTTCATTCTCATTTTATACCCTCATCAGTCAACAAGAGCGCAAAAACGCCCAGAGACAAATTATTAGCTGTATTCGATATGCTCGGAGAATGGTTCGGGGAGCCGGAATTTAATGGCTGCGTGTACATTAAGACGGCAGCGGAATTTATGGATCACTCCCATCCTTACTATGAAGCGGCCCGTAATTACAAAGCTTTTATGAAAAAATACATTGATTCTGTTCTTAGTGAATGTCCGTCTGTGAATCGCGAAGCTTTATCCAGCGGTCTGTCTCTGTTAGTGGAAGGCGCGATTACTGCAGCCATGCTGCAGACCGATCCCAAGCCTGCGGAGCATGCCCGGGAAACCGCCAGGGTGATCATTGATTATTATCTGCAAAGCAAATAATGAGTAAGCCGGTCCCGAAAGGGACCGGCTTCTTTTTGGTCCCGAAAGGGACCGGCTTCTTTTTGGCTGTTTTAAGATTACTGGCGTCTGTTCTCCACAGATTTCATACGGTTCTGATCGTCAGGCACACGGTCAACACTAAATTCCTGGCCGGCTTCTGCCTCGCCATGGGCGCTGACACTCCGGGCAAAATTGGTGAACTGCTTTTTGTGCTCATCTTGCTCGTGTTTTAGACGAAGAAGCTCCTGCGGATCCTGATTTGTCATAGTCTTTAACCTCCTGGGGAATTCAAAATACCGCGATTTACGATCATCTTTTATCAACTTTTCCATTGATTACAATGCCCTTATTCGTATGATTTATTCGTATTTCATCCTGCTCTCAATAGCCCTCCAGCTGTCCGAAAGGCCAGCTGCTCACCTCGCATTGACCATATGTATCATCACCCGCAGCTATCACCGTGCCATCTGACTTAAGGCCAACGCTATGAGCGCAGCCTGCCGCAACCGCCACGATATCGCGCCAGTCACTTATATTGCATTCGCCGTGTTTATTCCACCCTTGAGCTTCCACTGTACCGTCTGCTTTAAGACCGATGGTGTGATGACTGCCAACCGCTATCGCAACGATATCGTGCCAGCCGCTTACCTCGCATTGACCTTCATGATTACGGCCTGCAGCCACCACCGTGCCATCTGCTCTAAGACCGGCGGTATGAAGATAACCTGCCCCTATCGCCACGATATCGCACCAGCTGCTAACATTGGATTGGCCATACCGGTTATTCCCCGTAATTGTGACCGTGCCGTCCCGTTTCAGTCCGGCGGTATGCCAGTCGCCAGCTGCAACCGCTATAATATCACGCCAGCTGTGTACATCGCATTGACCTTCATTATTCCGGCCAACGGCCACTACCCTGCCAGCCGATTGAATGCCAACCGAACGGCGCCAACCCGCAGCAACCGCCACGATACCCTGCCAGCCGTTTACCTCGCATTGATCATGCTTATTCCATCCCACAGCTGCCACCGTACCGTCCGATCTGAGTCCGAGGGTATGTGAATTCCCTGTATGGGCATTAGCTGCAGCAATTGCCACCATATCCTGCCAGCCGGTTACGTCACATTGACCATATTTATTGTCGCCCACTGCCGTTACCGCCCCATCCGGCCTAAGCAGGACCGTATGACGGTAACCAGCTACTATGGAAGGCACACGTTCCACCACATTCATGAATCTCGCTCCTTCATTGAAGACTTCGGTATTATTGCGGCTCCCTCTAGAGTATCTATCCTTGGCTGTCTTATCAAGCGCTGATTCTAGATCCTACTGTGCTAAACTCACCAAGTCCGGCTGCAATTTGTTCCTCAGAACATACAGCATGATGGCCCCGACCAGGAACGCAACGACATCGGAAATGACCAGCGACCAGACCACCCCATGGAAGCCGTTCATCCGGTTGGCGATGTAGAGCACAGGTATCAGAGTGATTCCTTGAATAACTGACATAATGAAGGCGGCGGTTCCTTGTGCTGTTGCTTGAAAGATCCCCGTGAATAGCGTCGTCATTCCTGTAATGAACAAGGATAAGAACGTCACATGCAGGATGTAGCTGCCCATTTGTATCAATTGCGGGTCATTCGTGAATAGACCAATTAAGTGGTCAGAGATCAGGTAGACGATAACGCCGAACAAGATGGCTAACGCCAGAATTGTTTTAATTGTGAATTGAATGGTATGCTTCATGCGCAATCGGTTCGCTGCAAAAGAGAACGCAATAAGCGGCACGACTCCCTCACTTAAGCCCATCAGGATTAATTCGGGGAATTGCAGCAAACGTGAGGATATCCCGAAGCCCGCTATAGCCTGCTCCCCAT
Organism: Paenibacillus sp. IHB B 3415; assembly: GCF_000802655.2. NCBI lineage: Bacteria > Bacillati > Bacillota > Bacilli > Caryophanales > Paenibacillaceae > Paenibacillus > Paenibacillus sp. IHB B 3415. The sequence continues at coordinate 220,994 of NZ_JUEI01000002.1, forward strand.
ACTCAACCAGAAATCGGTTAAAGATAAGCGACATGACACCCATGAAGAGACTCATCACAAAGACGGGAACTCCGATTTTGAATACATTGCCCAGAATGACCTTGGTAGCCTTGAATTGTTTCAGTGAGACCGTTAAGAATTGACTCTTAAATCCTATATGATAGGCGTAGTAAGCACTCGCAACCATGTTAGAAATGACCGTGGCAGACGCAACACCGATTACATCCCAGTGGAAGACGAAGATGACCAGCGCATCGAGAATAATGTTCACGGCCACACTAAGCAGCATACCAATCATAGATGTAATCGCGGCTCCCTCCGAGCGCACAATACTCTCCAGCGTGAAGAACAATACGACGAAGGGTGAGCCAATAAGCATAATGGTAACGTAGTCCTTGGTAAATCCGAAGGAGTCAGGCGTTGCCCCCAGGCCATGTACGATAGAATTAATGAGCGGCAGGCCGACGGTCATCGCGATAAGACCGAGAACCAGACTGCTGTAAAAGGCGAATGCAGACACATGCTTAACATCAGCCGTATTTTTCTCTCCCAACAGACGGGAAATGAAGGCACTGCTGCCGACTCCAATCAGGTTACCCAGCGCCATAATGACGGCGAATAAAGGCAAGGTTAAGGCGAGTGCGGTTAACATGGCCGTGTTATTAAGGGTGCCTATGAAAAAGGCGTTTAAAATGGAATAGATGACACTCATTGACGTTCCAAGCATCATGGGTATTGCGAAGTGCGCTACGGCTTTTGCAACCGGTGCTTTTTCAAAGTAATGGAGGTTTTCTGTATCCATACGGGTCACCACTTTCTTAAGTTATGTTGGTTTGTACATTAGTTAGAATTCTAACTATAAATTGATTACGAACTTTACGCCGCAGCAAACAAACCCGTACCAAATGAAAATGCGGGTCTCGTGAGCGGGTGTTGACTAATCGTCAGTTTCAGACTGTATTTGGTAAAATCTTTATTGCGCTGCCTTTGCCTTCAGCTCTTCGGGAAAGACAGCGCCGCTGCTGCTTAATAGGAAATGCTCTACTTACTTGTCATCCGAATCATTGGAGGAGTTGTCCGGCGAGCCATCTCTTCCATCTCTGGAAGGCCAGCCGAACCCGTTCATGCCGCCGCCTTGACCTTCTCGGCCGCCAAATCCGGGGAACCTGCCGCCAAAACGTTCATCCCCCATATTTCCCCACATTCTGCTCATCTGACCGCGCATGGCCATCAGCTTGTCGAATTCCTCCGATCCTATGCGCTCCTTAGCGGCCTGCATCCACATAGCCATTACATCACGGTCTGCATCTGTTCCAAGCTCTTCCTCTAAGGCTGTAATGACGCGGACCAGGTATTCACCGAAGGCTGCCTGTTCTTCTTGCGACAGGACTGAAAATATGCTGCCGCCCTCAACCTCTTGCCCCTCTTCCTCCCGCCCTTTCGGCGTCAGATAAATCAGCATGATGCGTTTATCTGTCTCGGAAGGCTGACGGGTAATATACTCGGCCTTCTCCAGTTTGGCAAGCAATTCATTGAGCGAGGATACACGGATGTCCAGCATATAGGATAAATCTTTAGTGCTGATTCCGTCCTTCATCCGCAGAAACGCCATGATCCGGCCTTGCCCGCGTGACGTATCAGCCATGGGACCCACAGCGGCGTGGTTCTTCAGGTGTTGTCTCTGCAACAGCCATTGCAGCTTGGCAAGCTTGTCGTACAATTCAGCATTCATATTCATTATGAATCCTCCTTCGAATTTTCATACGGTACCTGTTAATGAATTTGACGGTACCTGTTGAATATGATTATAACGGTACCTGTTGAACTTGTCAAAACTTTTCTGCAGGTGCCGTTAGGAAATGTCAACAGAGCAGCGATTGTCCTCTTACTGGAGGTTCGCTGCTCTGTGTTTTTGGTTATTTGCCTTAGCATTCGGGTTCAGGCTTCGCTCTTATCCTACTTCGGTTTAGCGGTTCAGGATGTCATCCACCTCTTTGGCGAGGGTGTCCAGGCTTTCCTGAATTGGCAGGTTCTCCAGCCAGATATCGTTGATGCGTGTGCCCATCAGATCTTCAATTTCGTGGTACGTACCGGTCATCGGACGCATTTTACTGAATTCCAGTTCATCGGAAGCGACCTTGTAGCCAGGGAAGGCGGCAATGGTCTCTTTCATCAGCTCCGTGTCGAGGGAGGTTAGACGGGTCGGAAGATATCCGGTATTGGCAGAAGCATACGCCGCCTGCTCGGTATCCGATAGCCATTTCATGAATTCAAAAGCGGCCGCCTTCTCATTATCCGTTCCCGTATTCGCCAGATAAGTATTCGATCCGCCGACCGGAACGCCCCGTTTGCCGTCTTCTCCGGCAGGAATCATAGATACTCCAAGATCAATTCCACTCTCTGCGGCCATGCCGGCGAACGTTTTGTAGCCGCCGACACTGGAGAAAATCAGCGCTGTGCCCGGATTGGCAATGGAGGCATAGTAGGCATCCTTGTCCGTGACCCCGAGTACTTTGATCAGACCCTTGGATTCCAGATCTTCAATGAAGGTGATCAGCTTCACTGCGCCTTCGCTGTTGATGTTGGATTTCGTCTCATCCTCATTGACCACATTGGTATCCGAGTACGAATGCAGCAGCGCCTCCATCACCCAGAAGTCATAGTTGAACAGGTACATCGGCGGCTGGCCGGTAGCATCATATGCGGTCTGCAGATAGGCCTCCAGTTCGGCAAAGGTCGCCGGTCCGTTCGTATCCAGCCCTTCTTTAGCGGCGAGCGTCTTGTTTACATACATCACGGGAACACTCCGCATATGCGGAAAGGCATACAGATCCTCGCCCAGATACAGGTTGCCGAGGTCGCCGATTTTGAAATCCGAGGTGTCGAACTTGTCCGTTTCCATGAACGGTTCGAGATTGGCAATAATGTCACTGTCGGCAAAGCCCTTAGTCATCGCCACTTCATCAATAAAAACATTCGGCAGCGTACCCGCTATGGCTGCAGCGTTAATCTTCTGCTGCATTTCCCAGTAATCCCCCTGATATTCAGCATTCACATGGATATTCAGCTCGGCTCCCTTGGTCTCGTTGAACTGGTCCACCAGATTCTGGTTCACATCCTCCACGGCAGAAGTCCAGAAATTCAGCTCGAGGACGGAATCCCCTTTCTCATAGGCCGCTACACTGGATTCGGCTTCGGTGGTGGCACAGCCTGCAAGAACGGCGGTCAGTGCAACAGTGGCGAGCAGCGGAGTTACTCTTTTTCCCCATACCTTCATTATTCGTTTCTCCTCCATGAACTGCTGTATTTGGTATTCAACATGCAAGGCCGCAGGGTATTCCCGCTACTTCACTCCCATGTAGGTGAACGCTTTGATAATCTGTTTGCGTGCAATCAGGAAGACCAGCAGAATCGGCACGATCAGCATCATATTCCCGGCCATCACGATCTGCGGGCTGAGCCCCTCCACATCCTGAAGCTTCTGAATTCCGAGCGGCAAGGTCCGGACAGCATCCGTTGTGGTCCATACCAGCGGGAAAAAGTAACTGTTCCACGTCCCGATGAACGTCAGCAGCGCGAGTGTGGACAAGGTGGGCACAGCGGCAGGCATCATGATCGTGTAGATGATTCTGAATTCACTGGCATTATCGAGACGGGCAGCCTCCAGCTGGGAATCCGGCACCTGCATGAAGGTCTGCCGCAGCATGAAGATGGCCGTGCCGCTGGCAATGAAGGGCACGATGAGTGATACATAAGTGTTCAGCAGTCCGGACTTCGCAAACATGACGAAGATCGGCAGGAAGATCAGCTGTCCCGGAATCATCATGGTGGCGAGCACGATGCCGAACAGCGCGTTTTTACCCTTGAATTGATATCTTGCGAATGCATAGGCTGCCGGCACAACAACGACCAGCTGGCCGAGCATCGTCCCGAGTGTAATGATCAGGGAATTGCGGGTATAATGCAGAAAGTTAATCCTCGTAAAAGCATCCCGGAAGTTCTGCCACTGCAGCGAGTCCACCCAGAATTTCGGCGGCATCCTTAGCACCTCGCCCAGCGTCTTGAACGCGGTGAGGATCATCCAATAGAACGGCATCAGGAAGATCACGATCAGCAGCACCGATATTATGATCCGTAGTCCTGCGCCCGGCAGCCGGACCCAAACCTTCATTGTCTCACCCCTTTAGCGGTAATGAACCCGATTATTCAGTGCTTTGAAGTAGAAAATCGTAATCAGCCCCACGATACCCATCAGCACCACCGCCATCGCGGACGCGTAGCCGACCCGGTAATATTCGAAGCTCTGTTTATAAATGCTGAAGATCAGCGTGTTCGTGGCATTGGACGGACCGCCCTGCGTCATAATATTGATCGTCTCGAACACCTGGAAAGAACCGATGATATTCATCAGAATCAGGAAGAACAAGGTCGGTGAAATCATCTTCAGCGTAATTTGAAAGAAAACGGAACGCTTGGACGCATTGTCCAGAGCCGCAGCCTCATAGAGATAACCCGGAATAGAGCCCAAGGCGGAGCAAATGATCAGCGCATTGAATCCGACGGATTTCCAGACCGAGACCAGCACCAGCGAGAACAGGGCCACATCCTTATCGGTCAGCCAGCCCACCGGCGCTGCTCCCAGCACAGACAGCAGATAATTGAACAGCCCCGTATCCGTGTTCATCAGCCACATCCAGATCAGCGATACGGATACCAGCGAGATGATATTGGGCGTGAAGCTCAGTGTCTGGATGAACCGGTTCAGCGGTGTGTTTTTCTGTAAAAAGAGCGCCAGCCCCATCGCCAGTACCATCACCAGCCCAACGTCCATCACCATGTACAGCAGCGTATTGAGCAGGGTATGGAGGAAATCCCGGCCGCTGAACAGCTCTGCATAGTTGCTTAGTCCGGCGAACTTCATCGGTCCGCGCATATTCCAGGTGAAGAAGCTCAAATAGATGTTGTACAGAATCGGATAGAGGTAAAATACCGTCAGGATGATCACTGCCGGAGCAACCAGCAGATAGGGAAGCACCTTCACGGAAGGGCGTAGCCGCTTCATGCCGAATCACCGGTGCTTCCGGCTGTAACTTCCATGGAACGGGCAGCTTCCCGGACCCGCTGCTCCTGCGCGTCGAAGAATGCCAGATGCTCCTTCTTCACATAGAGTCTCACGGCTTCCAGCTCGCGTTCCGGACGGTCGAAGCATTTCACCGAAATGATCAGCCCGTTCTCCAGCTGCACTTTGTAGATAATCTCCGACCCGAGCAGCTCGCGGCCGCTGAGCGTACCCGTCAGGCTAACGGTATTGTCCGGTTCCATTCCCGGCTCCAGGGCAAACTTCGCCTTCTCCGGACGGAAGCCAAGATACCGGGCCTGCTGCGGAGCCAGCTTGCGGATCTCTTCCCCGCAGCGGTCGAGTGCCAGAATATTCATCGGCGGGGTGCCGATGAAACGGCTGGAGAACAGGTTGGCCGGATCGTAATACAGGTTGTGCGGGTTATCCTCCTGCATGACCTTCCCGCCATCCATCAGCACGATCCGGGTGCCCATGCTCATCGCCTCCACCTGATCATGGGTTACGTAGACAAAGGTCGCGCCCAGCTTCTTATGCAGCTCGATCAGCTCCGCGCGCATCTGCTGCCTCAGCTTGGCATCCAGATTGGACAGCGGCTCGTCCATCAGGAACACGGCTGGCTTCTTCACCATGGCCCGCGCCAAGGCGACCCGCTGGCGTTCACCGCCGGAGAGAAACTCCGGCTTTTTGTGCAAATGTCTGGTCAGTCCGACGGTCTCCGCAATTTCAGTAATCAGCCGCTGGCGTTCCTCCTTCGGCACTTTGTTATTCTTCAGCCCGTATTCGATGTTCTTCTCGACCGTCATGGTCGGGTACAAGGCATAATTCTGAAATACCATGGCCAGATTCCGTCTGCCCGGCTCTACCTGGTTCATGCTTACCCCGCCGATGTGAATCGAGCCTTCCGTGGAATGCTCCAGTCCGGCAATCATCCTTAGCGTCGTAGACTTGCCGCACCCGGAAGGGCCGACCAGCACCGTGAAGCTGCCGCTCTCAATCGTCAGATTCAAATCCTCAATAATCAGCTTGTCACCGTATTTCTTGGTTACCTTCTCCAGAACGATGCCGCTCATATTCTCCTCCTCCAGCCGGATTCTTCCGCCTGCTTCCATTCGTCTCTCAGTTCTTCAGGCACTCCCGCGCAAGGTCCGGTTTATTGGTCATAATCCGCGTAACCCCCAGATTCCGCAAGCGGATCATCTCCGCCTCATCGTCCACCGTCCAGGGATTGACCTCGAACCGGCTGCGGTCCGCCAGCTCCATGAAGGCTTCATCTACGCCCAGATAATAAGGATGCAGCACATCCGCCCGGCAATTCGCCGCATATGCCTCCAGCCGGTAGAAGCTCTCCATGAACGCAATCGCAGTCTTGAGCTCCGGGTAATCGCGCTTCAGCCGGGCCACGGCATTATGATTGATCGAAGAGATCAGGGTATTCTCTGTATAGCCATAACGGCGTACCAGCTCCGCTGTCCGCATATTCACTTCACCGTAAGGCCGGGAATAATCCTTCGTCTCGATGTTGATGTACAGCCCGTGCTTCATGGCGAACTCCATCACCTCGCCAAGCTCGGGCAGGCGGCTTCCGTCCGTTCCGTATTTCCCGGCAAAAGCATACGAGAAATCATACTGCCGCAGCTCCTCCAGCGTCAGCTCTCCGACCAGACCTGTCCCGTTCGAAGTCCGGTCCATGGACAGATCATGGATCACCACCAGCTTCCCGTCCCGGGTCAGCTGCACATCCAGTTCAATGCCGTGCGCCCCCATGTCGAGGGCCAGCCCGAATGCGGCCATCGTATTCTCCGGCGCATAGGCGCTTGCTCCCCGGTGAGCCAGTATCTGGGTCTGCTTCATGCGCGTACCTCTCTAAGCTGATAGCAGACATCCGGACGGTCAGTGATGATCGCGTCTACACCGGCCTCCAGCATCATGCGGATATGCTCCGGATCATTCACTGTCCAAGCATTGACCTGAACCCCCGCTGCGTGTGCTTCTTCGACCAATTCGCGGTTGACCCCGATGTACAACGGATGCAGAGCATCGGCTCCGGTCATTTGCGCATATTTCCCGCCCTCGTACAATCCCGCAATGTAGAGCAGCGCTGTCCGCATCTCCGGGCAAGATTCCTTGAGCCTTACCATAGAGGTATGATTGAAGGAAGAAAAGATCACTTGTCCACTGAGGCCATACTCCTCCACCAGCTTCGCAGCCTCTTTCCCGAGTCCGTTATACAGCTCCGACTTAGAGAGGATATCTTTCACTTCGATATTCAGGTATAAGTCATGTCCCTTCACCAGTTCCAGCACTTCGCGGAGGGTAGGAATCTGCGCTTCCGGGTATTGCTCCTCGAAGCCTGTATTGAAGCGGAAGGCCTTAAGCTCAGCCAGCGTGTAGGACATAATATCTCCTTTGCCGTTAGAGGTGCGGTCAATCGTATCATCATGAATCACCACGATCTCTCCGTCTTTGGTCAGATGAATATCGATTTCCAGACCGTCGGCATGCTGCTGCACCGCGAGCCTGAAGGCTTCCAGTGTATTCTCCGGTGCATAGGCGCTTGCGCCGCGGTGGGCCAGTATTTTACAATCCTGCATAGTTTCTCATCCTCCTGTTATTAGGGTTCGGCTTGATTGTTGAACAGATCGGCCAGGGAGTTCAGAACATAACCCGGAAGAATCTGCTGCCGCGCAATATCCGCTCTTGTGCTAACTCCGGTAAGGACTAGGGCCGTCTGCATGCCGCTGCCGTTCCCCATCAGAATGTCTGTCTCCAGCCGGTCGCCTACCATCAGGCATTGCTCAGGGGGACAGGCCAGCAGGCGAAGCGCCTCCTGCGCATAATAGGGAGAAGGTTTGCCAATAATCAGCTCAGCCTCTGTCCCGGCCGCAGTTTCCAGCGCTTTGACAATCGCCCAGGTATCCGGGATATAACCTCCGGGTACCGGGCAGGCCGGATCGGGATTGACCGCCACCAGCCTGGCGCCCCCTCTTGCTGCTCTCATTCCGAGCACCAGCTTCTCATAATTGAAATCGCGGTCCATGCCTACCAGTACATGGGTCGCTGCCTCCGGGTTCCCGGTGACGGCCACTCCGAACTCCTCCATTTGCCTTCGCATCACCGCTTCTCCAACCAGATACACCCTCGCCTCCGGTTCCTCCCGGGCGAAATAACTTCCGCTGACATAGAGTGCAGTCAAGATTTCCTCTTCCCCGCAGGCCAGCCCCATGTGCTCCAGTCTGCGCTGGCAATCCCGGGGAGTATGGACCGAGCTGTTGGTCAGAAAAAGAACTCTCCGGCCTCTTCGCCGCAGCTCCGCAACCGTGTCCACCACACCTGCAAGCAGCTGATCGCCAATCAGCACGGTCCCATCCAAATCAAAGCAGTAGGCTTCATATGAAGCGATGTCCATCAGCGCTTGCTCCTTTTCATTCAGGTTCACTGGTTCTCCGCGCCGGAATTTCCGCACAAAAAAACCAGCTCCAGAAATTAAGCCTCCGATTTCAGCCTCGTAGGGCTCCATCGAATGCTAATAACTGACCGCTGGGTTTTCTCATCGTCTCCACCCCGGGGTACGTTATTCACTTATTTCACGCTTCCACTGCCACAGGGCCGCGTCCCCAATGGAGACATAATCGGCGCCGCTGTCCAGCGCACTGCTGATTTCCTGCTTTTCCCGGATCAGTCCGCCTACGATCAGCGGCTGCTTAATGCGCTGCTTCATATCCTTGATGATTCTCGGCATCAGTCCGGGCATGAGCTCGACCTCATCAGGATTACAGGTCTTGATCATCCGAAGCGCGGTTTCTATCGCTGCCGTATCAATGGCGAAGAACCGCTGGATACTAGCGAGCCCGTGGGCTCTGGCTGTGGCGATGGCATTGCTCTTGGTGGTAATGATCCCGTCGATCCGGAAGGCTTCGGCCAAATACTGAATCGCCGCCGCATCTCTGCCAATCCCGCCGACCATCTCTACATGGACGAATACCTGCTTGCCTGCATGCTGCAGCGGCTTCACAATCTGCCCCAGGTTGTTGATGTTCCCGGTCATCAGATTCACACGCTTCACACCGCAGGCAACCGCCTGATCAATCTGTGACTCCTCGGTGATCGAAGCAATAATGGGGTTATGCTTCAAGTAAGCATCCTCCCTTCACTTATAGCTTGCAGCTGCCAGCTTGTCTTCCTGCTGGTCCTACCCCCTATGTTACAGAGCTTTTATTCGCTTAATATCAGAGCGCTGTAAAAGTTACAGTTAACATTCAGGCAAGGAATTCCATTGCCGCAGATAACTGACAGGGTTCGGGGCTTCGTATATCAAGCACTGCATGAGAGCTATTTAATCTTCCATCGGCAAGTCATCATCAAATGATCCTGGTGCATCTCGGCTGTCAGCGTTCCGCTCATCTTGTCCATAAGACTTTTGGCAATTGAGAGACCCAGTCCGGATCCCTGGGCGGACCGTGTACGGTCAACGGTGTAGAAACGGTCGAATATCAACCTTACCTCGTCACTTGATAATGCCTTCGCCTCGTTAACGATCCTCAACTCGGCAAACCCGTCCCTCTTTTGGAGGCAGATGTTCACCTCTCCGCTTGCATGTTTGACAGTATTGATGAGCAAATTCTCAACAACTCTGCGTATAGCTGATTCATCAGCATAGATAACCACGTCTTCCTCAGGCAGCCGGATATCCGGTGTAATGTTCTGTTCATTGAATCGGTCGTAGAAACCAACCAGAATTTCTGAAAGGAGTACAGTCATTCCTGTTCGCTCCGTCTTGAGCTGATAATCGGGGGACTCAATGAGGGACAGCTCGAAAAAATCATTTAATAACGCCTGCAGCCGCTTTGTCCGGTTATTAATGATCGAGAGGTATTCCTGCTTCTCCTCATTCGTAACCGGCTCCGCTCCAAGCAGTTGAATATAACCTGATATGGAGGTCAGCGGAGTACGGATGTCATGGGAAATGTTCGCAACCGCCTGCCGCAGCTCCTGCTCGCTTCGTCTTCTGCGTGCTTCCGCCTCGACGACAAGTCCGGACTGGCGGTTAATTTGACTCGCTAGCGCTTCCAGCCGATTGTCGAATAAAGTGACTTCAATTTTTTTACCGGTGATCCCCTTGTTGTAAAGGTACAATTGCTGTGTCATACGCTTTAGCTCCCGCCTGAGCAGCAGCAGATAGGCAAGCAGAAGAGCTGCCGCCGCAGCCAGTATAAGCGTCAGGATAAGCAAGACTCTTCCGCCCCTTTCATATCTATTTGATTTCCTTTCTGCGGTACACAAGAATACCGAGCAGCCCGGATACGGCGATCGTCAGTATGGGCACAAGCAGGAGCGCCGGCAGATCATGGCTATACATCCTGGGCTTGCCGATATCCCCCATAAGCTTGAAGATCGAATATTCATATACCTTGGTTAAGGAAGGAATGTATTCAACCAGGCCGCCCAGAACGGAATCAATCAATAGAAAGAAAATAATCGAGAAGCCGATTGATTTGCCGCTGTCGGTGAATAGGGCAGTGAACAGGGCTCCGATTGCCGCGTAGCCTGAAGTATACAGCAGCGTTAGTCCAAGAACCCGTAATATGAAGGACGAATCCACACCCTCCGGCAGGTGGCCGAAACCTGCAAGCAGCGAGACCTCTGCTGTGCTTATGACCGGGAATACCAGAGAAACAGCCATGGTTCCGATCGAGAATCCAATCAGCTTGGCGGCGAATAGCCGGCCTCTGGTGTGGCCTGATGAAGCGATCGACTTCATTACACCTGTTGAATATTCATTGGCGATGAAGAATCCTGCCAGGGCTACTACGCCCAATTTGATCACATAAGCATTGCTTGCAATAAATGTAATCAGGAATTCTGCTCCCGTGAACTGCGGCGCTCCACTGGACTTATTATCAAAATAGTAGAGCAGCGGGTAGGCCAGTGAAAGAGCGGCGGTTATAAGCAGTAGCACGCGGAAGGATCGGTCCTTGCGCAGCTTGAACAACTCGGATCTAATCAGATTATACATAGCCGGCACCTCCGATCCGCTTCATGAAATAGCTCTCCAGATCTTCTCCCATGGGCATGAACTGCTCAATCTGTACACCTGCAGAGAATAACGCCGAAGATATTTCCGCGGGTTGCCCGAAACGGCCGAACAGCTTAATGGCCCCATCCGGCATCACTTCGAAATCATGGGTATTTAGCTCGTTCTGAATGACCGTTACCGCTTTGTCCGGATTATCCGATTTAATGAACAAATATTGCTGGCATTTATCATTTAATTCCCGGGCGGTGAGCTGTTCCAGCAGCTTTCCCTGATGAATGATGCCATAGTGGCTGGCGAGCAGATGCAGTTCACTCAGAATGTGGCTGGAGATCAGAATCGTTAATCCCCGTTCATGGTTAAGCTGTTTGAGCAGCTCGCGCATTTCGATGACGCTCATCGGATCCAGCCCGTTGGTCGGCTCATCCAGAATCAGAAATTCCGGATCGCTTAGCATGGCGATTGCCAGGCCCAGCCGCTGCTTCATGCCAAGCGAGAAATTCTTTACTTTCTTCCTGCCTGTATCCTGTAGCCCGACCAGCTCCAGCATACGTACGACGCTATCTTTACCGGGAATGCCCCGGAGGAGCCGGTTCACCTCCAGATTCTCTCCGGCAGTCATGTGCGGGAACAATGCGGGGCTCTCAATAATTAACCCCATTCGCTTGCGCGCCCGGGTCAACGACTTCTCGTCGCCTGCGCCAAATAATTCAACCGTTCCTCCGGTTGGAAAAGCAAGTCCGGTTATGATGCGCATCAGTGTTGATTTTCCTGCTCCATTCTGCCCGATAAAGCCATATATAGCACCTTTGCGGATCGTTAAATTTACTTTATCCAGTGCTACACCGCCTTGAAACTTCTTGGACAATTGATTCGTTTGCAAAATAACTTCATTCATAGTCTCTTGGCCTCCTTCTGTCTTAGACCAAGTATAGAAACAATAACTTAAGAGAGTCTAAAGCCGAATCTTAAGAATGTCTTAAGGCTTTAGCCGATAGCCCATGCCCCATACGGTCTCGATATATTCGCTTCCCGGTGCAGCCTTCACAAGTTTGTTCCGCAAATTGCTCATATGTACGTTGACCGTATTGTCATCACCATGGTAGGGCTCATCCCATACGCTTTCGTATAGATTTGCTTTGGTGAATACTTTTTGGGGTGCCGACAGGAGCAAGCTTAGAATTTTGTATTCCCTGGCGGTCAGTGCAACCTTCATCCCTTCTGCAGTCACCGTTCTAGAGTCGGATTCAAGCAGGAGTCCTTTATGCTGCAAGATGCGCGATACAGGCGGAGCCGCAATTTGTGCATACCTGCGCAGATGCAAATCGATTCGTGCGGACACCTCCTCGAGATCAAAGGGCTTCGTAATGAAGTCGTCTGCACCTCCGCGCAGCGCGGATACTTTGGTATGCTGTTCACCTTTAGCCGAAATGATAAGGACCGGCACATCCCCCCGTGAACGGATCCAATCCAGCAGCTCCTCCCCGGTCATTCCAGGCAGCATTAAATCCAGCAATACCATACTCCATTCCCGTTGTTGCAGATAGAGTAACGCTTCGGTTCCGGAGAAGGCAGGCTGGGGTACATAACCGCTTTTCCGTATAATACTGCACAGCAGCCGGCTGATATCGCTATCATCCTCGGCTACAAGAATATGTATCGAATTATTCATCGTATCTCCTTGTATTTCCTTAATTGGCTGTCATTTCTGAAGTCTATGTTTTTATGATAGACTGTTTCTGCTTCTTTTTCCAGAATGAATAGCAGTCCCCATCGGTAGTAAGCCCTTTAGGCATCATTGTTGTACGTTTTGCAACTTTGATTTATTAATAGCCTGGTATTCGGGAGGATTGTTGTATGAAATACAAGAATAAACCTGCTAAGCCGCTTGAAAAAGATGAAATCCTGCATTTTATACAACAATTTTGAATTTGGGCCGATAGGATGAGGGGAATGTTGTATTATGTGCAGGATTTTATGGAAAAGGTAATTTATATTCTGTTTAGGGAAGCTGCTGTCATAAGTAGAGGCATACCCATACATCATTAACTGATGGGGATGCCTCTTGTAAACACACAACTGTATTCAAAACCTGCTCTTCCCAACGTAGCAGCCTACGCCAGCCTTCTTCAACAAATTAGATGGTAATCAGATCCTTGATCCGGACCGGAAATCCGGTCCGCATGGCCTGATTGGCGGCGATTCCGGTCATGATGGAGCGGGCTCCGTCCCGGTGGTCGGCTGCACGGTGGTAAATATCCTCGTCCGGGGTTCCGAACAGATCGTTCAGCAGCACAGGATCGCCGCCGCCGTGTCCTCCCGTTCCTTCATCCACCTGGACTTCATAAGGCGCTCCAAACATGGGATGCACCACAATATGTTTACCCTCCACAGCTCCCTCCAGGGCGCGGTCACCCCCGGCATTGACATAGGATTTTTCCACGATGCTCATTTCGATTCGGCCCTTGGACCCGTTAAAAGCTATCCGGTAACCCTCCCAAGGCATGTAGGCGTTCAATGAATACGTAAGAATCGCCTTATTGCTGTACCGGACCATTACCCCCATGGTATCCTCTATGCTGATTCCGTCGCCGAACACGCTTTGATCCCGCTGATAGCCGTCCTCTGCTTCCGCATCCAGGTACATCTCCTTCAGAACGGGATTCTCATCCAGCTGCAGGGCAAAGGGATCATCCTTGGCTGCCGGATTTCCGGTGGCACGCTGATAGAATGAAGTTACGCCGCGGTTCTCGGCATTCTCCCGGCCATAGAATCGCAGGTCGCCGAAGGCAAACACCGTTTCCGGCTCCGCACCGATCCAGAAGTTGACCAGATCAAAATGATGAGTGGATTTGTGAACGAGCAGTCCCCCGCTGTTGCGCTTGTCCCGGTGCCAACGGCGGAAATAATCCGCCCCATGCTCTGTATTCAGCAGCCATTCGAAATGAATGGAATGCACTTCCCCGATTACCCCGGAGGCAATCAGCTCGCGGGCTTTCGTATGATGCGGAGCATAGCGGTAATTGAAGGTGACCCTGACCTTGCGTCCGGTACGCTCCACCGCTTCGTAAATCTCCTTGCATTTCTCCACATCAACGGTCATGGGCTTCTCTGTGATCACATCACAGCCAAGCTCAAGCGCGCGGATAATATATCTGTGATGGGTCCGGTCGACACTGGTGACAATGACAATATCCGGTTTCTCTGTTTCGATCATGGTGTCAAATTGTTCAGCCAGGTAGGTGTTCACCTGCGGATACCCGTGTGTCTCCGACAGCAGCTTGTTGGCGTAATCCATACGTGTCTGATTCACATCGCAAAAAGCGGTAAGCTCCGCAGAATCCCTGTACTCCTTAGCGATAGCTTCATAGAAAAATTGCGCCCTGCCGCCAATGCCTACCTGTACATAACGCTTCTTGTCCAATTACGTGTGCCTCCTAAAGTTAGCTCTTATTTTGAGTTCCAGTTTTTGCAGCGCAGCCGTGCACTACCCTCAGTTATCTGTCTCAGCCGGAAAGTCCAGACTGAACAAATAGGGGGTCAGCGGCTGAAGCTCCAGAGTCTGCCCCGCAGTACTTTGATCTGTAATCAGATCCATGAAGCCGTTTGCCGTTAATCCGTTGCGGACTGCTTTGACCACCATGGGTTCCGGACCATAGTTAACCACATTCATGAGTGTATGTCCCCCGTATTCAACAGTTCTCCACTCGACATTGTATACGGGAGCATTGTCTGCCGGATCAAGCAGCAGCAGCTGCCCCGGATTTACAGTCTGCAGGACCGGTAACAAGTAATCTCTGATTTGGCCTGCTGTCCAGTCCGTTGCCGATATTTTGTCCGCATGGGTGAACACATAACTTCTGTCTGCAGCAGAGAGCGGTGCGCCGTGCGGTGTAAGCTCCAAAGCGTGGGAGCCGATCAGCAGCACCCGTCCGCCCTGCTCGATAAACTGTCTGATCCCGCTCAGCGTCTCCGGATTGACTCTTGAAGCGTTTGGCACAATCAGCAGCTTATAATCGTCCAACCCGCCATTGTCTACCTGCCCTTCAGAAACATATCCAGCCTTGTAGCCGCTGTAAGACAGCGCTTCATAAGAGCGGAGTGAGACTGCCGAATAATCACCGGAGAAGACACCTGAGGCTGTAGAATACAGAATCGCCACCTGCGGCTGCTCGTTCTGGAAGGCGGTAACCTGACCGGCCAGCCGGTTCAGGTCCAGATTGGTCCGTCCCGCCTGAGCTACAACATCCGGCCGGTGCAGAATGCTGCCCTCGGTACTGGCCGTTTCATTGTATGTCCGCTCCCAGACCCAGATGGCCGAGCCGCCCCTGCCGTGAATCGCACTCTGCCACAGTACGGAGCGGACATGCTTTGCCTGTTCCGGCGTATACATTTTGTCTCCGTCAGCGATCAGATGATGCTCCGAATTAAAGACCGGGGCTTCTTTGAAGGAGGCCTGCATATCGTAGAAGCTGAGTTCTTCCATGAAGCCCTTCGGGCCTTCGTTGATATAATTCCAGTTGTCATTGCCGTTGATCTGGCTGAACTCCGAGAAGCGCTCGATATCCACGCCCCAGGACAGGCTGCCCCGGGGATCACCCATGATTTTCGCCTGTACTGGCAACCCGGGAGCAAGCTCATGGATAATTCCGGCCATCCATTCATGCCAGCTGGCGAAGTAATCCTGGTTAAACAGCACATAGTCATAAGATGCCGGAGAAGCTGTAATATTCTCTGGCATAGGCACTTCTGTAAAAGAGCTATAGGCCGTTTGATAGACGCCGTTCAGCTGCCCGATATCGCCGTTATAGATTCCTTCAAGATACTCGTGCCAGGCAGACAGTGCATAGGCATCCTTATTAGCCGTATAGACCGATTCGTTGGTGAGCGTAAGACTCTGCAGCGAATCATAATCCTTGATAGCAGGAATCAAGGCCCGCAGATAATCCTCTATAATGGATCGGGCCATCGGCTGAAACAGGGAGAATTTGATAGAGCCGTTATTCTCCACCTTCAGCTCCGGCCACTTTGCGAGCACCCAGTCCGGAAAATAATGCGGGGAAATCAGGAGATTGAGCGCAACATCATAATCCTCAGCCCGCTGCAGCGCCGGTAACAGCTCCGATTGGATTTTACGGGTGGAGACAACGTACTCCTTGTCTGGGGAATAACCTCCCAGATCCTCAAAGCCGGGATTCTGAATCAGATTCACCGTGCTCCCAGCCTTGACGACACTTAAGTCATCCACCCAGACTGTACCTGTATTCTCGGATAAAATAACCAGCGGGTAGGATACCTCCCCCTTCGCTGTGGTATATTCGAACGTCACCTCAGTCCAGTCATAGGTTCCGCCGGGCAACGGCTGACGCTGCTTCCAGCCCGTTCCGCCGGGGAACCAGACGTTCTTGGCATTGTCACCCTTCACCCATACCTTGAATTCATAGGTAGTCTCCGGCTCTACTGCTAAGGTCTGGGCGACATTGATGAATACATTCGACTGCCGCGGCGATGCATTGGCAATCTTCAGGGAATGGCTGCCGGAATGGCTTATCCCTTCTGTAATTGCTGCTGTAGCAGACACCGCACCGGAGCGGTTGACAGTGTAGCGGTTTACGAAATCTTGTTTGTCCAGTATGACATCCCTTGGTCCCAGCTCAATCTGGATAACGTTAGCTCCGAGATCCTGAAGCTTCGGAATATCCCGCTTCACCTGGTTGAAGTGGCCGTAGCCCGTGAAGAAGATCGGCCGTTCTTCGGTGACGCCCGTACTCCTCACGATGGTGTCACCCACGAAGGAATATCCGGAAATCTCCGGGCGTCCGGAGACATATCGGGGTGCGGACTGCGGGGTCAGGCTGCCGTCCAGATACCCTTCCAGCTGCTGCTTGCTGCCTGCTAGCAGCGTCTCCAGCTCAGCCGCCACATACTGCGCTCTGCCGAGCCGCCCCTGCACGATATCCTCCTTGCCGTAACCAATGAAGTCCTTGATTACGGTATAATCAATGCGCTCATAATCCGTTGACAGTCCTTGAGTCTCACATTGCAGCAGCAATTGCTCCAGACCGGGCAGTTGTGCATTCACACTATTCAGCATGGCCTCAATCTCTGCGGGATCGAGCACCGCAGTCACCTTCAGCTCCTGCCGCTTGCCGGCAGTACTCCCTTGCTGCGCAAGCGTGAATTCAAGCAGCTGCTCTCCGGGGTCCGCCGTGGTGAACGGCAGGCTCCATCCGGCGGCAGAGCCGGCAGGCAGCGTGAAATCCGCTTCAACACCCGGCAGGCTGGATGACAGATGGAGGTTATGCGGTTCACTGGTCGTGTTCACAGCATACACCGAATAAGAGACAGTCGTATTCACATTGATCTCCCTTGGACCTTCCACCCAGAAGCTCCAAGGGTCGGCGGAAGGGACCAGATGAATCACTGCATGGTCGGCCGGACTTTTGGCTTTGCCGATACCTGGTGTCCATTCCAGCCAGCCCCGGCGGCCCGCGCCGTCATTGTCGTTGAACAGCAGCGTGAACGGAAGCTCTCCGTTCTCCGGGATACCCGTGGAGATGGCAGACCACGGCATCCGTACCTCATAGAAGGTCTCCTGTCCGGTCCGGCTGGCTGCAGCCGTGATCACTTCCGCTCCTGCTGCGGCTCCGCCTTCGCTGAACTGCCAGACATGCGCTTGCCCGTCCATATAATTGATGGCGTATTCCGGCCCGTAGCTGCCGCCGGGACTGAAGGCGAACTGGATGCTGTCCCCTCTCCACATGGTGCTGTCGGAGACAGGAACATGCACATTATCCGTCACCTTCGCCGCCCAGTAGAAGTAGCTCTGGTCATAAGCGAGATAGACGCTGGCGGATACATCCGCAGCCCCTCCCCAGCCTTCGACCAGCACCTGCCTGGCAGCCTCCGGAAGCCGGATCTCTGCGTAGCGATCCCATTCGTCCACTACCCCGTCAATGACGATGTCCTCCGCTTCCAGAGCCAAAGCGTGAGTATGCTTACCGAAGCTGCTGCGGAAATCTTCCCAGTCTGTAATGAACGGGGAAGCCGGTTCTTCATAGACGGACTCAGTTACGCTCACGGGAGTGCCTGAAGCATCCGGCGGTATGATTCCCCCAGTTGATGCAATCGTTCTCAATTGTTCTCCGTAGACAGCAGAGGGGAACCCCTCTGCCGCCATGGAGAATACCAGCAGGATGATCAACGCCCATATGGCTTGCTTGCTGCTTCTCCTATTCATCGTTGCTTATTCCTCCCTTCTGAATGGTCAGTCATGACTTGACTTGAAGTTCGGTTCCAATGATACAGGCTGTTCCTGCTGCGGACTGGCCGGAAGCGGAATCCGCTCCACTTCGCCTTCTGTGAATTGCCCCCGCAGCTGCAGCACATAACGGATATGTACAGGCATCACCTCCCTTACATCCGCCTTCCCCTGAATCACGGCCAACGAGGCAGCAACCCCCGCCGCTTCACCGATGGCGCTGACCGACGCCATGATCCGGTAGGAGCTGTGCGCCTCATGGGTTCCGCTGATGCAGCGGGAGGCGAGCAGGAGATTGGAGCAGCCCACGGGGATCAGGGAACGATAGGGAATATGGTAATATCCGTCCCCGGGAATGCGCTCCAGCCGGGTCGCTCCTCCATCCGGGCTGTGAATGTCCAGTGAGTAGGCGCATGCTGCAATCATATCCCCGAAATGCCGGTTGTTCAGGCAATCTTCGGCTGTCAGGACATACTCACCAGTGATCCGCCGGCCTTCCCTGACACCGAGTCGCGGCGCGATATAATCCAGCCTGGCCTGCCGGAATGCCGGATGCCCGCAGATGGCCCCGAACAATTCGTTGGCTTGCCGGGTACCCTCCTCCATGCCCAGGCTTACTGAATCCGGACGAGTAGGGTCCACTCCCAGCACAGAGGTGGAGTTGAAGAGCAGCGACTTGCCGTCCGGATAAGGAAAGCAGGTGATGCTCTGCCTTGGATTAGCGGTCTTCCCCTTGTCCTTAAGCTCCTGATAATACAGCAGCAGCTCAAGCCGCAGGGAATGGATCGCCGGCCAGGTCTGGATATCCGGATTCTTCAGCTTCATGGGATCGAATCCGCTCACACGAAAGGTGGCGGTGGCTGATTGCAGCTTGCCGTCACCTTCACGGCCGATTTCGTACTGCATCCCTGCCATTGCGGACAGATTACCGTCCGCCGTGGCATCCAGAAACACCTCAGCGCCAACCGTTCCGGCCTGATTGCCCTGAAGATGAAGGCGCTGAATCCGCCCCTTCTCCACATCAACCTCATTCACCGAGCACCCGGTCCACACGGTTAGTGTTGGCTCAGATTCCAGGAGCTGCTGGTAAGTAGACTTCAGAGTCAGCTCATCATAGGACGGCACCCGCTGTTCGTTGTAATGGGTATACGCCGCCGGGAACAGCTCGCGGTGAATGCCGCTTGTAACCGGGCGTCCCATACTGTCGCGGAAATTGCAGATCAGCGAGACGCTGGAGAAGACGCCGGTGCCGCCGACTTCAGGTCCCGCCTCAATCAGCAGCACCCGCCGGAACAACCTCGCAGCGGCCAGGGCTGCGCTGATCCCGCCGACTCCAGCTCCTACCACCACAAGCTCGAAATTCCAGTTTCCCTTCATAGCGTCCGATCCTTTCTCTCTCTTCAATTCCTCAGGCTCCCGGGGGACTGAACAACCTCACGGAGGCTGGGCACACCGCTGTAGATTACCTCTTCATCACAGATGATTTCGCACCATTCCGGGCTCATCCGCACATCAATGACATGTCCCCGGAATGCGAATCCCGAAAGAGAGACCCTTCCTTCAGCCGGCGGGCGGGGATGAATCCATAAGCTGCCGTCCAGCCTGGGATCGAGACCGGTCAGGCCAAACAGTATTGCTTCCGCGCCGGCCAAGCCTGCGACCACATTCGCCCGCTTATGCACGGGTACAGCCGGGCGGTCACAGTAATGCTCCTGCGGATAATACGGCAGATGCTGCCCCATCCAGAAGTGGCGCTTCAATGTATCCCAGGCCAGCTCATCGCGTCCGGATTCCCACAATGTCAGCGCCAGCATCGGCCCATCCCCGGTATAAGCCCCGCCTCCCGACCAGTCCGGATCATTCTGCTCATAATGCAGCTCATCTTCGGCCGAGATACTGCTCACGCCGTATTTGCCGAGAAATGCCCCATCCCTAACCTGTGCGAACATTCCCTGCTTCATCTCCTCGGTGCAGGCACCGAAGCGCAGCGCGTCATAATATTGAATCGAATAGATCCATTCCGCATGGCCTTCGGGATAAATGGCCTTGAACCAGGCTTTGTCCTCATCCCACAGATGGGTGCGGATCGACTGGCGGATACGCTCCGCCTTGTCCCGCCATTCCTGTGCGGGCTGATCCGCCGCCAGATCCAGATGCTGCGCCAGATCGGCCAAGCGGTCATAACTCCAGGCCCGCTCGGCATTCGGACTGGCTACAATATGTTCATAGCCTGCACCCCGCATTTCCAGCAGGTTCGGTTGAAGGCCGTAATCCAGCAGCTCATTCCACTCCGGCAACCGGCTATCGTCATATAAGGCCAGTGTCCGCATGGTCGGGAACAGTTCTGCCCCTTCTCCGTGCAGTACAAAGATAGACCAGGCAAAGTTCAGGAAGGACCATAAGCTATATGAGTAGGGCACATGAGCGCCTTGTCCGCTGGGAGCAAACCGGGAGTGCCGTTCAATACCGCTGGCCGCCATTAGTCCCGCGAGCTCTGCCGCTTTGTCCTTCCCCAGCATCAGTGCCAGCGTTCTTGCTCCGTACCCCCCGGCATCCCAGGGATAACAGCAGATCCCTGCACCTTCCAGGCCGGAGACTGCGGGAAAAGGCTGAATGGCGAATTCAGGATTCTCCCACAGACATACCATCCCGCTGATCAGAGAACGGCGGTAATAGTCCTCCAAACCTGGAATATCCGATTGCAGCACAGGTAATTCACGGCAGGCCTCCTCAAGCCGGCGCTCCCAGACAGCGGTTGTCCGGCGGGCCATCTCTTCCAGGGTCTGCCCTTTTTCCCTCGGGAACTCTTGTCCCGCAGGAGTCAGAACCGCAGCCAGTCGGAACACGGCCTCCTCCCCTTCTCCAAGGCTTCGCTCCTGATCTCCTTCACGAAGCAGGGTAATGCGGACCTGTTCATTCTCCCAGATTCCTTCCTCAACCTGTAGCGCAGGATTGGCAGAGGTCAGCGGTGCTCCATAGTCCCATTCGTCCAGCGGAACCATGGCCGGGCTTCCCGGTATAAGCTCCGGAAGAACCGTAATCGTCACCGCTCTGGGACTGCGGTTCATAATCCGCTGGGTAAGCAGGAAGCCATGTATATCCGCCAAAGGCGTCAATTCACTGGACACCGCCAGTGATAACAGGTTTCCGTCCACCAGATGATGGTATGTTCCTTGTCTTTTGATCTGATCGGGCTGCCAGACGCCCTTTGCATACAGTACGCCACAGTCTCCTTTGCCTAAGTCTCCGTTATCCCGGACAGGATGTCCGTCCGCTGTTATATGAAGTTTCACGCCCAGATCCTTGGCGGCAAAAGGCGGTGAATAGCAGCCTTGAACGCCGCTGACCGTTCGCGCGGACGGCGCAGCTGTACTATAGCCGCTGCACACCCAGAGATGTTCAGCAGGTGCCAGACTTTTCCGTAAATCAAACGCAAATGAACCGAGTGTATAGTTTGTAGTCACCTTCATGTGTTACCTCCGGAAATGGAATTCTGCACTTCAGCCCTTCACCGAGCCCAGCAGAACCCCTTTGATAAAATGCTTTTGCAAAAACGGATAAACGCAGAGGATTGGCAGCACAGTGATGATGATCGCCGCGGCCTTCAGCCCCTCCGGCTGGATGTATTGGGAGGAATCCCCGCCTGCAAGCAGGGAATCAATCGGCGTCTGCAGCATCTGGTACAGCTTGACTGTTACAGGCAGCAGCTGCGATTTGCTGATGAAATACAAGGCATTGGAATACGTGTTCCACAGAGCAACCGCATAGAACAGCGAAATCGCAGCCAAGATAGGCTTGGATAAAGGCAGCGTCAGCTTGAAGAACACCGTCAGATCCGTTGCACCGTCAATCGTCGCTGATTCTTCCAGCTCGGCCGGCAGGCCTTCAAAAAATGATTTCATCACAAACAGATTGTAAGCACTTACCAGCCCGGGCAGCCAGATCGCCCAGAAGGTATTGATCAGGTGAAGCTGCTTAACCAGCAGGAACAGCGGGATCAGCCCGGTACCGAACAGCATGCTGAACATCACCATAAACGTAAAGATCTGCCGTCCTTTCAATCTCCGCTTCGAAAGCGTGTATGCGGCCAGCGTAGTTGCAATCATCTGGAGTACAGTACCTACGGCTGTGATGATCACTGTATTCTTGAGAGCGATGAGCAGCTGCCCGTCGATGAACAGCTGTTTATAGGCCTGAACGGTAATTTCTACCGGCCACAATACCACTTCGCCCGAGATGATCGCCCGGCTGCTGCTCAGCGACATCGCCAGAATATTCAGAATCGGAAACACCGTTATGAACGCACACAGGGCCAGAAACAAATACAGCGGCATACTTTTCAGTCGGTTTACCATAATCCGCCTTCTCCCAGCTTTTTCACAATTTTGTTGACCGTCAGCACCAGAATCAGCCCGATCAGCGCCTGAAATAATCCAACAGCCGTTGCCAGACTGTATTGCGCGTTCTGCAGCCCTGTGCGGTACACGAACGTGCTGATGACATCGGATACACTGAAGACAGCGGCATTCTGCAGATTGAAGATATGCTCGAAGCCTACATCCATCATCTTCCCCATCTGCAGAACCAGCAGGACACCAATGGTCCCGCGGATACCCGGCAGCGTAATATGCCAGATCTGGCGCAGCTTGGTGGCTCCGTCGATTTTGGCCGCTTCGTATAAGCCGGGGTCAATAGATGATATGGCGGCCATATAGATAATCGTACCCCAGCCCGCGCTCTGCCAGATGGTGGAGACAATGAACACCACAGGCCACCATAAGGTGCTGGTCATGAAGTAAACCGGATCGATCCCGAACAGGCGCAGGGCCGCGTTCACTACTCCGGTGGAAGGTGACAATAAAGAGACAATGATCCCCGCCAGAACTACCCATGAGATGAAAAAAGGCAAATACAGCATGTTCTGCACGGCCCGTTTGAACCAGTTCACCCGCAGCTCATTCAGCAGCAGGGCCAGCAGGATCGGAGCCGGGAAGGCAAAAACAAGATTGTACAAATTCAGCAGCAGGGTATTGCGCAGTACATTCCAGAAATCGGCGCTTCCAAACAAAGTATGGAAATGCTTAAGCCCCACCCAGGGACTGTCCCAAACTCCATCCAGCAGACGGAAATCCTTGAAGGCGATCAGCTCGCCGTACAGGGTGACAAATTTGAACAGGAAGAAATAGGACATGGCCGGAATAAGGAACAAGTACAGATAACGGTCCCGGTAGAGATAAAATAACAGGCCCCGCCCCGGCTTTTTCAGGCCTTTGGAGCGTATGGCCGCCGGACCGGAGGGCTGGTGCAGTGTTTTTGGCATATAGCTCTTTCTCACTCCTCTATAAATTTCGGGAGCCTGGAATAAGGTTCATTCCGCAGCTCCCTTATATCCAAGAACCGTATGGTTTACTTCAGCTTGTCTTTGTTCGCATCGTACCAGGCCTGAACCTTGGCGGTTACACTGTCTCCGTCCAGACTGTTCCAGGCTTGGCGCAGCTCTTCGACAGCTTCATCCGGTGTCTGATTGCCCATCGCCATACGGGTGTTGATTTCTTTCCATTTAGTTTCAAACTGGCCGGCGATGGAGGCGTATTCCGCAACTGGCGGGATATATGGCAGATCCTTGCGGAAGGTATAGGTCTCACTGTTCTTAATAATCGTACTTTTGAGGGCAGCCATATCCTGATCATCCTTGCTGTCCCCTGCCCGGGTGACCAAATAATCCGGTGTCTGCTGCTCCTGCTGAACCAGCCGGTATTCCGAAGCGTAGCCGACCTCTGTCTTCCATTTGTCAAAATCGGTTGTGACCGGAATGCTGTCCTTCAACTGATAATGTACGCCTTCGGTTCCATAGGTCAGCGGCTCCCAGCCTGAATCCAGCATCCAGTCGATAAATTCCATCGCGGCCTGCGGATTTTTCATGTTTTTGTTAAAAGCGGTCAGCAGATGGTTAGGGACTTCGACCTCATAGCCATTCGTTCCATATTTCGTGGACAGAGGCGGAACTGCGGCCAGTGTGGCCTCCGGATTATTTTTCCGCAGCTCGGTAATGGTATTGTCCATGTTCAGGTTACTGAAATAGATGCCGGAGCGACCCGTGGTCCACAGCTGCTTCTGCCGCGAAAATTCCTTATCTGTCGCAAATTCCTTGTCAACGAGACTCTCATGGTAAGCAAGCTGGCGGAAAGCAAGCGCGTCTTTATACCGTTCGGTGAAGAAACTCTGGGTGAGCTTCCCGTCCTCCACGAACCAGGCCGCACTGCGCGCCATATACCAGTCGTCGGTAATCGCCGTGTAGGCCGTTGACATCGCCATTGGAATGGTATCGGCCGCACCGTTGCCGTCAGGGTCATTGTCCCGGAAGGCTTTGGCGACCTCCACCAGCTCATCCACCGAAGTCGGCATAGCCAGCCCGAGTTTATCCAGCCAGTCCTGCCGGATGAAGATGGCGGTATTGGCACGGGCAGGCCGCATGCTGGCGATGGCATAGATTTTACCGTCATCCAGGGTCAGGTACGGCTTCAGCTCGGGATGCTCCTGCAGATATTTTTTGTAGCTGGTGCTGTACTTGTCGATATACTCATCCAGCGGCTGAATGGCTCCTTCATCGGCCCAGCGGACAATAAAGTCGCGGTTGAAGGTAGTCATCATATCCGGCGCCTGATCGGAAGCAATCAGCACATTGAATTTATCTGCCTCCTGATTGCGCGGAATCGGCACCCAATTGACCTTCACTCCGGAATTCTCATTGATATACTTTGTCCAGCGGTTCTCTTCATAAGAGCCTTCTCCCGTTGCCACCTGCCCCCTGTCATAAATGGAACCGGATATCTCCTTGGGCAGCGAAGCATAGGGATCTGCGCTTGGCGTCTGTGAGGCAGCGGCCGGGGATGGCCCTGCGGACGTGCCGGCGTTTCCGTTACTGTTGCCGCATGCGGACAAAGCCGCCGTTCCTAGCAGCAGCACCGCGAGAAGCGCGGGGGTGAGCTTTCTGTTTCTGTACATTCTTTTGACCTCCAATGGACTTGTGATGGTGGGCAGATCATGTCTTGCTAAGACGGTGAAGCCTGGCGCCTGGCCTCCACCTAACTATAGCGGGCTATCCGGCAGACTGAATAGTTGCAGAACCTACAATGAACTCTCATCTCCCGCTATCCTCCGGATATTTGTAGATAACGCTACATCATAATGGAAAGTGACACCCGCTTACCGCTGCATTATGTCATATAATGAAGTGAACATCCGCCGGTTAAGGAGCGATAGCAAGTGAAGAGAAGAATTTCAGCCAAAGTACAGCTCATGTATACCGCATTATTCATCCTGATTATCCTGATGACAGTGGCGATCAGCTATATTAGCTCTATCCGCCAGTTAGAAAGGCAGGTGATTGGTTCGAATCAGAATGTGCTGAGCCAGATCAGCAAACGGGTAGACAGCACACTTCAGGAAATCGATTTGACCACCATCAACCTGCTGCGGAGTAATGATACCCGGTCTTTTTTTGAGGACTCCGGTCCGGATTCCGCACAGCATTTGCTGGGCCTCTCTATGCTCCAGGATCAGCTGGGCAACAATCTCGCAGCCAATTTTAATATGAAGGCGATCTATCTGTATTCGGAGAAAAGCGGCAAGCTCCTCTCTGCGTCAGACTATTACCCTCTGGAATCAGCGCCTTCCATGGGCTGGATCAAGTCCTTCACCGGCAGCGGCAAGACCGGCAAATGGAATGCCTCTCCTCCGGCAGCAGAGAGCAGTGATTTCCTGCTTGTCCGCAATTACCCTTTTACCGCTGGACCCAAAGACAGAAGCGGTGTAATGGTCACGCGAATTAATGAAAAGAGTATCTCGAAGATGTTCGGCGATCTGCAATTCAGTGACAGCTACAATGTATTTCTGGTCGACCGGAACGGGAATGTGCTGTCCCATAAGGACCCCAAGCTGATTCATCAGAGCATTCTGGACAACAGCTACGCTTCCCGGGTACTTGCACGCGAAGGGCGGGGGTACGTGGTAGAGAAAACGGCCACCGGGAAAAATCTCGTATTCTACGATAACTCTGCTTATACCGGCTGGAAGCTGATTTACATCGTATCCCAGCAGCAGCTCAGTACGCTTTCGCTTACAGTACGCTATATTCTGATCGCCATGGCCGTGCTGATGGTTGTCATCGCGGTTTCCGCAAGCCGCTTCGTCAATCACCGCTGGTTTGCTCCCATGGAGTTTTTCATTGCAAGGCTGGAGGAGATTACTGTGCGCACTCCCTCTGGTTTCCAGAGCTTAACATCTTCACAAGCCCTCTCCTATAATGATCTGCATAACAGAATAGAGCAGGTATTCACCGGATATTCCAATGCAGAAAAGAAGCTCCACGAGAGCATTCCGGCGCTGAAGCTGCAGATTATGTTCGATATTCTGACCGGCAACCGGACGAAATTCGCCTCCGCTGAGCCTATGCTTAATCATGTGGGCATTGAACTGTATCCGCAGCATTATATCGTCCTCACCATTGAATTCGATAATAAGGCTATGCTGGAGAAGGTTGGAGACATGAATCTGTACCTGTACGCGCTGTGTAATGTAGCTGAAGAGATGATCCGCTCCCGGCAGGACAAGGTCAAAGGGGCTGCGATTCAGATGAACGATGATCAGGCGGTAATGATTCTGAGCTTCAGAGATGCAGGTCGTACGGAGAATACAGCGGAAGCCAGATCATTCGGAGAAGATTTCATGGCTTATGTTGAATTGCAGTTCAGACGGACGATTTCCGTCAGCATGGGTGAGTATTATGATCATTTTCAAGATATCCGCAAATCTTATCTGGAGTCGGCAGGGCTGATTTCCTGTAAAATTCTCATGGGTCATAATGCGCTCATCACCTCAAACGATGTTGGCGCATGGGACAGCGGCAGGCTGCTTGAGGTCTTTGAATCCGTTGATACCGTGCAGGAAACGGTCAAGCAGGTGAACGCGGAGAAAACCGGAATCGTGCTGGAGGAGCTGTTCAAACGGGCGGCGCGATGCAATCTGTCCAAAGAGATGATGGTCCAGCTCTGTCTGCAGGTCATTCTGAAAGCGCTGCGGACCGCAGCTGACTCCAGCCTGAATGAACAGTTTCAGACGGAGCATGAAGCGGTGTTCATCCGCCTTCAGCAATGCGAGACTTTGTACGAGATGCGGATGGTTCTAAGCTCGCTTATGACCGAACTGATTCAGTCTCTGCAGGAGAAACGGAGCAGTAAGAAAAAAAGCAGCGAGTTGATTGAAAGCGTTCTCTCTTATATCACAGAGCACTATGCCCAGAGCGACATTTCCGTTAATTATTTGGCGGACCGGTTCAGCATCAGCCCCAATTATTTAAGCAAGCTGTTCAAGGAATATACCTTTAGCAATTTTGTCGACTATCTGATTGAAGTACGCATGAAGGCCGCCCACCGGCTGCTGCTGGAAACCCCCATGAAGCTGAATGATATTGCCGAGCAGGTCGGCTACACCAACTTCTCCAGCTTTCTGCGCAATTTCAAGAAATACTATGGCATGACGCCGACGGAATACCGGCAGCTGCATTTGAATTCCTGATTGAAACCTCTTTGAAAACACAGAAAGCCGCCGGATGGGCGGCTTTCTGCGCGTATATGTTCTTGTCCGACAATGCTGTTATCTATATACGGCTCAAAGCCGCTCCAGAAAAGGAACAGCCAGCTCAGCAATCCGCTGAAAGCCAGCCTCGTTCGGGTGAAGACCATCAAGGGTGAAATAATTCAGGGTTAACCGGTCCTCAATCAATGTGGCGTAGGCACCGCGAAAGGTATGAATGTCCCGCCCTTCAATGCTCCCCAGCGGCTGATAGCCACCCGCCGCGCAACCTTATTCACTTAGCTGCCAGTCACGGGTTACGCACAAATTTGACCGCATCGGCAGCAACATATCCGCTTGTTCCGTTATTGCGGATCGTCACACTGCCGGAGGTGCCGGCAGTGAAGGTGTACGTTCCGATTAAGTTCCATACCCCGCCGTTTGAGGTCTGGTCTATGGTGAGTGTTGCCGTCCCGGCGGCATGAACGACTTCAATAGGTATCGCAGAGGAGCGGTTAAAATGCTCAGGCCACATCATATAGACGCTATAAGTGGCAGTGACGGGCAACTCGGGTGTATACGCAATACTTTTGCTGCCTTTGCCGCTGTTGTCATCATGTACATAGTTGATTCCGTAGCGGTCTGTCTGAACCGCGGAGGTCTTCCAGCTTCCCGTCTTTAGCACACCTGTGGTGTCATTATTGTCCACAATAACCTCTTCTCCAGGGAGGGTTGGCGGGGTACCGCTGCCGGGTTCAAAGGAGGCCTTGAACGTCTTGCCTTTGGCTGCGTTGACACTGACTGTTAATTTGATGGTCGGGCTGAGCTGCGTCACGGTAATTCCGGGATCTGCGGTATATCCGCTTGCCGAACTGTCCAGTTCAACCTCAATAACACCGGTATTTAACTGTGTCGGATCGCTGACCGATAGTTCCAAAGTGCCCTCTTCAGCTTCTCTGGTCATCACCGATGCTTTCTTGTTCACTGTGATCAGATCGACGGAGCTGGCCCCATCTTCCCAGAAATTCGCCCCAATGATGCCCAGCTTCGTTTCTTTTACCGCTTGAACAGAGGAGGAGTTTGACAGCACTTCAATATCAGACGCAGCGGCATAAGCTGCCACTTGAGCAGCCGTCTTGCCCGGCAGCAGGACATATTGATAATCCCCGCCACCCGGATTCGCACCATGATTCAGCCATAAGGTCATATAATTGCGGGTTATCGGCGTGGACGGGGTTACCGGACGTGGGTTGATCTGCTTCCAGTTCCCTGTTCTGGCCTCTCTTTTGGCGGCAAGCGATACATTCTGGGGAAAATAATATCCGGTATCAGCACCGGCTGTGCTGCCGGACAGGTGAGCCCAGTCTACCTGGTCTAGGGTTTCCGACCACCCCAAAGCTGAAGGCTGTACTTCGCCATTCACAGTGAGCGTATTGCTGCCCGCCGTGTTCAGCTTCCGGTTCTCCACGATGGTTTCAACGGCAATATTGTCCGTGCTGGTGATGCCTGCACCTAGGGAGACGATTTCGTCATCAAACATGAACCAGGATTTCCGGGCGCCAAGCGTATGATCCGCATATTGCAAATCCATACCTGAGCTGCCGTATAAGTTCTGAATGTCGGTGCCGCCGGTCCACGTATTTGCACTGGTATGGCTGCTTGACGGGGTCTGGGACAACACGGTTGTTCCCGGCAGGCGGTAATTATCGACGGTTGGCCAGAAATCATTGCTGTATTGTCCGAGATCGCTGTTATACAAACTGGTCATCCCGGCTGAGGTGTACCAGGCTTTGGCGTTCTCGCT
Organism: Paenibacillus sp. IHB B 3415; assembly: GCF_000802655.2. Classification (NCBI taxonomy): domain Bacteria; kingdom Bacillati; phylum Bacillota; class Bacilli; order Caryophanales; family Paenibacillaceae; genus Paenibacillus; species Paenibacillus sp. IHB B 3415. The sequence continues at coordinate 250,743 of NZ_JUEI01000002.1, forward strand.
GTTGATCGCTTCAAAGCTGCTGATGCGCTTCGAATACATAGCAAGTCCGATGCTATAGTCAGGCCGGTGCTGGACTGCCCGGTCCATCGCCGAGAACTGCTTATAGACCATAAGCTCTTCTGCCGGCACAACCAACGGGTCCGCGCTTATGCTCTTGGCCAGAATGATGGATGGGATTGGTGCACTGGAATAGAAGGACTTGAAGGTATCCGACATTATCCAGCCTTTAAGCATCTGCTTGAAGTCAGCCGCTTGCGCGGGCGGCGCGATCCCGGACAACAGCAGGATACCTTGCATCGCTGTATGTCCCGCGTCATGATCCTGACTGTAATTTCTGGAGATTTCTCTGCCGCGAACCATATCCATCATGGCGCCTTTGTACATCAGCGGCTGATAGGTGTTGTATACCCAATCCCAGACATTGGACTGGTTGGGATCGGTGACCTGCCATGTTGAACCGTGGAGCATCCCCATCAGATCGCTTACAGCCAGCAGCAGGCTGAGTCCATACCCTCCGGTATAGGGGATATTGCCATGTTGAATAAAAGAACCATCACGATAGAAGCCGTCTCCGCTAACCGTGTAATTAAAAATCGAGGATAGTCCATCACGCGCAGCGGCAATCTTGGCACCGTCTTTGACGAGGATACCCCGCACGCCTACGACGATCGCTTTCCACGAGCGGTTGGCTCCTGTTAAGGTGACGGTTGGCGAGAAACGTTCCACAGCTTTCATATAATTCGTAATTTGAGCCGGGCTTAGGGAGTCATACATCAGCACTGCTGTATCGTTTAGCTGCATCGGTATGCCGATCTGCCAATCCCACCAGTTGCTGGTTCCGCTGGCGGTCGTAGTTACCGCCTCATGGTATCTGGTTGCGTACATATAATCGAGTGCAGCAACGATATCACTCCCAAGCTGACTATCTTGGTACAGCACCGAACCGGTAGTTGCATAAGCGAGCGCCATGGTGTATAGCCGTTCATAGGTCACCCGGATGTGAATCGAATTCCCAATACCAGGGTTATCGCTCCACAGATAGGTACGGCTAGGCGAGGTATTCATCGTCTGCCAATAGCCGTTCGCTTCAGTGGTCAGCCTGGTAATTGCAGCGGCTATATCCGTATCCGCAGTATTCAGCGAGGCTCCTCCGGTCAGCATAACCTTGCGGTGCTCCCTCATCCCGTCGAATTCATCCGCTGCGCGGGCACGATCCATACCCGTTATTCCTCCAAAGCCGCTGACAGACAGGAGCAGAATTAACATAATCATGCAGCTTTTCATTAGCATTCTTCTCATCCATAATCCTCCTTTTTCATCCATTGCTTCGTTTGCTTCGTTTTCGTAATCCAAACGCTTCTTTTTCCATGCATCATTCTTCTTTTCATCCATAATTTTTTTCCCAACCACATGTCTTCTCTTTATCGCGCCTATAATCTCGCCTTACGATGAAGCGCTTTCATTTAATAGTATGATATGGAATGGCCGCTAAAGAAACTACGTGAATTCGAGAAAAGGTATGAAATTTCGAGCGATCTTGAAAGGCTACCTTTCATTTCCCCATTTAGCCCGCTTCGGGCGGAATGAAGAGCATCCCTCTAAATCCGCCGGAAGTGGGCAGGATGAGCAAATGAAAGGGATATATGCCATCTCTTCGAATCTGAATACAAGCCAAATCTGACCCATACGGACACCACAGCCCTTAACCACTCCTAAAAGGCCCTTTTGACGGGTTTGCGGACACCACAGCCCTTATCCCCCACTTTTCATAGGCCAGCTCCACTTTTCGGGCGGAATAAAGGCGCTGGTGTCCGTAAGGACGGGCGATCAGGTGATTCCCACAAACTTAAGGTCTCTGCTGTCCGTAACGATAAGCTATTCAATCGAAAAACCGTTGTGTGACGTCTACTTTCTTGACAGAGGTCCATAGTTCCCCTGATTTCCGCTTTTAGCCCGCTTTTTAGCCCGCTTCGGGCGGAATGAGGAGCAGAAATGCCCCTGATTTCCCCCTCTCATTCTTCAAGAAGAAAGCCGCAACTCTGGCGGCCTAATACATTTGATAGATTCGCTAGGTCCCAAGCTCAACATGAAACGAGGCTCCCCCTGCACCATCCGGGTCAAACCACAGTCTCACCTTACCGGGTTCACTGTGTTCAACCGTTATCCGGTCTGACTTGTTCATCACACGGGTAACAGGGTGATTGAATTCAATCCCGATTTCGATCAGACTGCGCTGCATTTGTGTCGGATCGGCTATGGCCAGGCTCCAGCCTGCCGGATTCCTTTGCAGCACAATGGAAGCTTGGCTGCTGCAAGCAATCATCCCGCTTGTATACCAGCCGGGCTTCCAGAAATGCGCTGCTGTAATTCCCAGTTCAGAATCTTCAACCGCATGCACCTGAGCATTCAATTCCAGGATTCTCAGCCTTGGTTCCTCAGCGAAACTAGCAGTCTCTTCCTCACTGTAGCCAGGCAGGAGCACATATGCATAGGTATCCCCCGTCGGGGCTTCTCCATGATCGAACCACAACGTTTGATAGAACCTTTCCATATTCTCAGGTGAACCGGCATCGTTGATTTCCTTCCAGCTCCCTTGCCGCTGTTCACGCATGGCATGTACACGGCATTGTTCAGGAAAGAAGAAGCCCACATCTGCTCCCCGTTCACTGCCCGTCATATGAATCCATTTGGGGTTAAGGGTCTCTATCTCGGCAGATCCAGGCTTCCGGCAGATCCTTGTTCCGTCTGCTGTAATCGCATGTTCTCCCAACGGGCTCAATTTCCGGTTGTCTATAATCGTTTCCACTTTAGCGGAATTACGGCTCGTAATATCCGAACCTAAGGCGATAATATGGTTTCCGAACAAAAACCAGCTTTTGAACGCTGTCAGTCCATCGGCCTCGTTAACCACATCCTCCAATTCCATGGCGATGGCGCCGTACTGGTTATGAAGTACGGCCCCGAGCGAAGGTAACCGGGCCAAATGTATGCGAAAAACTGAACACAATGTGCTCCAGCGAAGGTAACCGGGCTAGTTTTCCCTTTAATTTCACCCTCGCCCACTTTCGGCGGAATCAGAGGGATTTATGCCATCTCTCCGGGTGCAAATACAAGTCCAATCTGCCCCTTACGGACACCACAGCTCTTATCCACTCATATTAGGCCCATATGACGGGTTTGCGGACACCACAGCCCTTATCCACCACTTTTCATAGGCCTGCACCACTTTTCGGGCGGAATAAAGGCGCTGGTGTCCGTAAGGACCAGCACTTAGGTGCTTTCCGCAGGCTTAAGGTCTCTGCTGTCCGTAACGATAAGCTATTCACACATCAACTTTCTTGACAGAGGTCCAATGTAAGCGAAAAACCGAACACAATGTGCTACAACGAAGGTAACTAGACCAAATGTATGCGAAAAACCGAATACAGTGTGCTTCAACGAAGGTAACTAGACCCAATGTATGCGGAAAACCAAATACAGTGTGCTACATAAAAATCGAGGATAGTCCATCACGCGCAGCGGCAATCTTGGCACCGTCTTTGACGAGGATACCCCGCACGCCTACGACGATCGCTTTCCACGAGCGGTTGGCTCCTGTTAAGGTGACGGTTGGCGAGAAACGTTCCACAGCTTTCATATAATTCGTAATTTGAGCCGGGCTTAGGGAGTCATACATCAGCACTGCTGTATCGTTTAGCTGCATCGGTATGCCGATCTGCCAATCCCACCAGTTGCTGGTTCCGCTGGCGGTCGTAGTTACCGCCTCATGGTATCTGGTTGCGTACATATAATCGAGTGCAGCAACGATATCACTCCCAAGCTGACTATCTTGGTACAGCACCGAACCGGTAGTTGCATAAGCGAGCGCCATGGTGTATAGCCGTTCATAGGTCACCCGGATGTGAATCGAATTCCCAATACCAGGGTTATCGCTCCACAGATAGGTACGGCTAGGCGAGGTATTCATCGTCTGCCAATAGCCGTTCGCTTCAGTGGTCAGCCTGGTAATTGCAGCGGCTATATCCGTATCCGCAGTATTCAGCGAGGCTCCTCCGGTCAGCATAACCTTGCGGTGCTCCCTCATCCCGTCGAATTCATCCGCTGCGCGGGCACGATCCATACCCGTTATTCCTCCAAAGCCGCTGACAGACAGGAGCAGAATTAACATAATCATGCAGCTTTTCATTAGCATTCTTCTCATCCATAATCCTCCTTTTTCATCCATTGCTTCGTTTGCTTCGTTTTCGTAATCCAAACGCTTCTTTTTCCATGCATCATTCTTCTTTTCATCCATAATTTTTTTCCCAACCACATGTCTTCTCTTTATCGCGCCTATAATCTCGCCTTACGATGAAGCGCTTTCATTTAATAGTATGATATGGAATGGCCGCTAAAGAAACTACGTGAATTCGAGAAAAGGTATGAAATTTCGAGCGATCTTGAAAGGCTACCTTTCATTTCCCCATTTAGCCCGCTTCGGGCGGAATGAAGAGCATCCCTCTAAATCCGCCGGAAGTGGGCAGGATGAGCAAATGAAAGGGATATATGCCATCTCTTCGAATCTGAATACAAGCCAAATCTGACCCATACGGACACCACAGCCCTTAACCACTCCTAAAAGGCCCTTTTGACGGGTTTGCGGACACCACAGCCCTTATCCCCCACTTTTCATAGGCCAGCTCCACTTTTCGGGCGGAATAAAGGCGCTGGTGTCCGTAAGGACGGGCGATCAGGTGATTCCCACAAACTTAAGGTCTCTGCTGTCCGTAACGATAAGCTATTCAATCGAAAAACCGTTGTGTGACGTCTACTTTCTTGACAGAGGTCCATAGTTCCCCTGATTTCCGCTTTTAGCCCGCTTTTTAGCCCGCTTCGGGCGGAATGAGGAGCAGAAATGCCCCTGATTTCCCCCTCTCATTCTTCAAGAAGAAAGCCGCAACTCTGGCGGCCTAATACATTTGATAGATTCGCTAGGTCCCAAGCTCAACATGAAACGAGGCTCCCCCTGCACCATCCGGGTCAAACCACAGTCTCACCTTACCGGGTTCACTGTGTTCAACCGTTATCCGGTCTGACTTGTTCATCACACGGGTAACAGGGTGATTGAATTCAATCCCGATTTCGATCAGACTGCGCTGCATTTGTGTCGGATCGGCTATGGCCAGGCTCCAGCCTGCCGGATTCCTTTGCAGCACAATGGAAGCTTGGCTGCTGCAAGCAATCATCCCGCTTGTATACCAGCCGGGCTTCCAGAAATGCGCTGCTGTAATTCCCAGTTCAGAATCTTCAACCGCATGCACCTGAGCATTCAATTCCAGGATTCTCAGCCTTGGTTCCTCAGCGAAACTAGCAGTCTCTTCCTCACTGTAGCCAGGCAGGAGCACATATGCATAGGTATCCCCCGTCGGGGCTTCTCCATGATCGAACCACAACGTTTGATAGAACCTTTCCATATTCTCAGGTGAACCGGCATCGTTGATTTCCTTCCAGCTCCCTTGCCGCTGTTCACGCATGGCATGTACACGGCATTGTTCAGGAAAGAAGAAGCCCACATCTGCTCCCCGTTCACTGCCCGTCATATGAATCCATTTGGGGTTAAGGGTCTCTATCTCGGCAGATCCAGGCTTCCGGCAGATCCTTGTTCCGTCTGCTGTAATCGCATGTTCTCCCAACGGGCTCAATTTCCGGTTGTCTATAATCGTTTCCACTTTAGCGGAATTACGGCTCGTAATATCCGAACCTAAGGCGATAATATGGTTTCCGAACAAAAACCAGCTTTTGAACGCTGTCAGTCCATCGGCCTCGTTAACCACATCCTCCAATTCCATGGCGATGGCGCCGTACTGGTTATGAAGTACGGCCCCGCCGACAAAAGACTTGGTGCTTAAACGGCCTTGCCCCGCTCCCTCCTCCTTCCGCCTAGTAGTTACTGTAGTTCCGGGCAGGCGGCAGGGATCAACCGTCGGCCAGTAGGCATCGGCATATTGTCCCAAGTCGCTATTATACAGAGGGCTCATGCCATACGAAGTATACCAGCCCTTCAAATTCTCTCTGTTGATAGATTCGTAGCTGTAGATCCGGCTGGAGAACATACTGATGGAGTAGGCAAAACCCGGACCTTGCAGCACCGCCCGGTCCATATGCGCAAACAGCTTGCAGAAGGCCTCTTCCCGGGCAGGCTGCACGAGTTCATTGTCCAGCAGAGCTCTGGCTTGGGCGGCAGTATCCGGCGGCGCATCGGCTGTATATGATTTGTACGTGTCAGCCACAATCCACCCTTTCGCTCTGGAGAGCAGCCGTACCTGCTCCGTTTCATCCAGTATGCGCGAGAAGCGTAAGCAGGAGGTGATCACCGAATGCCCGCTCTCATGATTCTGCGAATCCGCCCGCGAGATTTCCCTGCCGCCCGCCATATCCAGCATGGCCCCCTTGAACATAAGGGGCACAAAGGAATCTTCAATCCACTTGGCTGTCAAATCGCGGGCTTCACCCGGCAATTCCCAAGGGGTATCATGCAGCCACACCATCAGGCGGACCACATCCTGCAGCAGTGAGACCCCATATCCGCCGGTGTACGCGTATTTATCATGTTGAATAAAGGAGCCATCTTCATAGAAGCCGTCCCCTTCGCTAACATTCTTGAATACCGGAAGCAGCGCACTAAGGGCGGCGGACAGCTTCTGCCCGTCGCCCTGAATAACGGCAGCAAGAGCAACTGCCGTAGACTTCCAGACCAGATTAGCTCCGGTGGACGGTGGAGCCTTAGCCACGAACCACTGTGCATGAAACGCCGGATCGCCCACATATTTGTCTATGGGGAGGAGTAGACGCTCTACAAGTTCTGTATCCAGCAGCTCCTCCATGAGCAGCAGGGTTTCCAGCAGAGCTATCGGCACGCCAATCTCCCAATACCACCAGTTTCCATAGGGACTGGAGCTTTCGTTGTATCTCTGTGCATATAGCCATCCCAATCCATAAATCACCTGTTGCCTTAATGTAGAGTCCAGATAACAAGCAGACCGTGATGACTTCAGAGCGATCGCCATCCCTCTTAATCGGCCAATGATCACAAATACATCCGAAGCGTTCTCAGCATAAGGAACATCAGCCCATAGCAACTCCTGGTGATAGAGCATCGTATCCTGAACATGCCTGACAGTCTGCAGCGATTCATGACTCAGCGTATCTCCCGAGATATATTGCAGCCATTTGTTTTTCAGAATCTGCATGCGCATTCTCTCCTTCAGCCACCGGTTCGCCCTTTATGCCATTGTGCGCGCTTCCCTATCCTTGAGCGGGGAAGGTGGAATCATGCTTCCCCACTCTCCGGGTTCAGAGCCAAGCTCCAGCAGAAGCGTGCCTCCCCCGGCGATTTCTTCATGGCGGACCCAGGCACGGTTTAACTCCTTGCCGTTGATGGAAGCAGACCGGATATACCGGTTGCCGGACCCGCTGCATTCACCCTGAGTCTCGATCGTCAGAGGAACGGGAGTCTCCTTCGCTCCAAGCAGCAAGGTTACCTTATTGAACAATGGTGGGACGAGGAAATAGATGTCCTGACCCATCAAAGGATACAGCCCCATAGCAGAACAGATGAAAAAGGCACTCTGGCAGCCCATATCCTCGTTATCCCCCAGTCCGTCACGTTCAGCCCTGAAGTATGTCTCCAGACATTCACGGACCCGGTCAGCCGCCCGGTCGGGTCTTCCTGCATAAATATATAAATAGGGAATATGCAGCATGGTTTCTTTGGAGTTATAGAATCCGCCGTCAAAGAAATGGTCTAAATGCCTGATAAAAGCTTCTGTACCCCCGTGCCGTTCGACCAGTCCATGAAAGTCATGATGCGTGCTGAACGACCATTGCAGGCTGGTTCCTTCGTAGAAGTAAGGATCATTCCATGAATCCGGCAGGCAGTATGTGGGGTCAAAGGACCTTGCCCATTCCCCGTCCGGAAGCCGGGGCGCAAAGCATTTAAGATCCTCCCGCCATAAATTCCATAGCTTCTCCGAGCTTTGATAATATTCTTCTGCCGTCTCCTCCTGACCAAGAACCTCAGCCAACCGGCCGATACACCAGTCCTGATAGGTATACTCCATATGACGGGATACACTGTTTTTCTTCACATCCGTAGACAAGTACCCCAGGGAATGGTAATCCTTCAGGTGACGGCCATAGAGCCAGGTGTCCGGAGACGTAACCTCATTATTCTTGCGCATTTGCTTCAGGGCTTTGGCATAGTCGATTCCCTCAAGCTTCTTAAGCGCCGCTTCACAGAACAGCACATCTGCGGAGCTTCCTCCTTGAATCATCGCGCTATGTCCCATAATCCAGGCGTCCGGCAACCAGCCGGTATGATCCGCGATATCCAGCAGACAATTGAGGATATCCGCTTCAAGCTGCGGGTCGAGCAGTGTAATCAACGAGTTGGCATTTCGAACGCTGTCCCACAGTGCATACAGATCAGTGAAATGCCGGACCCCGGATTCCCAGGCGAAGTTCTCATCGTCTACACCCAAGTCACTCGGCATACAGAACAGCCGGGTCATCAGGGTATAGAACAGCCGCACATGCTCCTCACTTCCGCCTTCCACCGTGACTCTGCTGAGTTTATCCTCCCAGATGCTACTGGCCGCTTGCCGGATTTCATCAAATCCGGCTGACGCCTCCCGGTCCACACTGGCTCTGGCCTTGCCGACACTTACATAAGAAATACCAGTCTTCGCCACCAGAACTCCGCAGTTACCGAAGCTAAGAGAAGCCTTACAATTCGGCCCATCCACAGACGGGCTGCGGCGTACTCCACCGGTGTCCGCCAACAGGCTGCTATTCATCGGCTGATCGAAGCGGATATAGAAGTAGACGGAATAAGGGAACTCATGCCCCCAACCCCCGCGCAGATCAGAACGGCCTGCAATCTCGTACTCCGATATCACTTCAAGGTAACCGCCCGTGGAGACGCCGGTAGTCTTCCCCGGCTCATCTCCGCCTACCTGAATTACTGCTCCTGCATCAATCAGCAGGTTGGCAGCATCCCCGGCCTTGAAGCTGTAACGGTGGATGCCTGTGCGCGCTGTGCTGGTCAATTCAGCCTGTATGGCAGCGGGCATTAATTGCACGCTGTAATATCCTGCTTCGGCCTGCTCATTTTCCTTAAGGTAAGGATCGATATGGAACCGCTGCATGCCGGTATAAGGGGTGAAGCCCACATTGCCGTAACGGCCTCCGCCTCCCGTCCCGCTGACATGCGTATGACTGAATCTGATAATCGGCCTCGAACTGTCGTAGCCGTGGGATAGCTGCGGCGGCAGCGTATCCGGGCCAAGCCTTACGATGCTGCCGGGCAGATAAGGCCCGCACAAGCAATTGTTTTCTCCATCCACACCTATAAACGGATCGACATAATCCACTCTTCTTCTCATCAACGTTGTACCTCCTTCATTGCCGGTAAAGCCTTCCCTCTACCAAAAGATTTCGTTCTCTCCCTTTAACTTCAGCAAGGCTTCCAGAAAGAAAAAGTCGCCGTAGATGATAGGCACCTCTACTTCGGCATTGGACGGGAAGCTGCCGGTTCCCTTGGTAATCAACGCCTCTTCCGCCGGGTCCTCCGGCGCGTAATGACGGAACAGCGCTTCCGTTATTGCCGCGCCGAGCTTCCGGTAGCGCGCTGCTTCTTCACCTTCCAGCAGAAAGGCAATTTCCAGCATTCCGCTGGCTGCGCAGGCCGCAGCTGTTGAATCTTTGGCCCATAGCTGTTCGGCAGGTGCCCGGAAATCCCACGGTGGCACAAGATCCTCCGGCAATTGTGCAGCGAAATAATCCGCAGCCGCTTTGGCCGCATCCAAAAACCGGATGTCGCGCGTATACCGGTACCCTATAGCGAATCCGTAAATTGCCCAGGCCGATCCGCGGGACCAGGCAGAATCCGGACTATACCCTTGTCCGCCAAGCGCTTCTATCCGCTCTCCCGTTCCGGGATCGAAGCGGACGATATGGTGCACCGAGCCATCCTGACGGATGAATTCGCGGAGCGCCATCTCAGAATGTGCAGCGGCTATATGCCGGTACCGCGGGTCCTTAAGCTCTTCGCTGGCCCAATACAGTAAGCCAAGATTCATCATGCAATCTATAATAGCCAGGCCTTCGCTGCCCTCATATAGCCAGGCACGGATGAAATGCCCTTTGAGATTAAAGCGGCTGGCTAAATGGCTGGCAGCAATCAGCCCTCTTCTTCTGGACAGCATATTGCCGGTAAGCTTGTAGTCGGCTACCGCTGACAAGCTCCAGAGGAATCCGTTATCATGATGTAGCTGTTCGTATTCCTGAAGAGGCGCATCCAGCTGCTCCTCACAGTTCTCGGCGATCCTCCGGTATTCCTCATCGCCGGTAGCACGATAAGCCAGCCACAGGATTCCGGGCCAGAACCCGTTGGTCCAGCAATCGGGATCACGCGCATCATATTTTCCGCCGTAAGAGGCATTGGGGAAGGTTGCTCCGATTCTGTGGCGCGTATTGCTTAATTTGCCCAGGGAATAATCCCAGGCCTCATTGATCCAAGTCTCCATTGTGCATTGTCTCCTTTTCTCTTGTACAGTTAAATGGCAGGACGCCCTGAAACAACAGACCTCCTGCCATGCTTCAATCCGTTAATTATTGAGCTGCTTTCCAGGTATCAATTTGGGTCTGCAATTCTGTTTGGACCTTCTCAATGCCGGCCTTCTTTAATTTCTCATTTCTTTCCTCAAGCATTTTGGCAGGGTCAGGAATTGCCCCCGTGCTCGCGGCCCGGTATTCGCCAATGACCGAGGTAAGCTGAGTAATCTCGTTCTTGACGGATGACTCATCGAATACGAACCCTAACAGCGGTGAACGTTTGGCCTCATTGTTGAATTCCTTCCAGCTTGAATACAAATCATCAGGCTGACCCGGCTTGAGATAATTGATGAGCTGATTACCGATCACCCAGAACAAGGCGCTGGTGCCATATCCGGAATCGGCAATCGGCTCGATGCGGTTCTCGCTAATCTTCTTATAGTGGGTTCCTTCAATTCCGTTAACGAACAGGTTCACGGCATAAGGATCGGTATGCAGCGCATTTAATACCATCATGGCCCGCTCCGGATCTTTGGAGGTGCGGGAGATGGAGAACATCGATCCGGCGGCAAGGTCCGTGGTTACAATAGGCTCTTCGATAACCTTAGAGACGAAATCATATTTATTGTCTGTGGCAATTTTCAGTTCAATATCAGCCCCCGGCTTCCAGACGGCCTGCTGCATCCAGATTTTACCCTGTTTTCTTAAATCACCGATGTCAGTCGTTGTTGTAGCTGCATCGCTATTGATGTAGCCCTTCTCATAATAGCTGCGGTTCAGCTCATATTCCGCTTTGGCAATCGATGAGATTTCCGGATCAATAACCGACTTTATCTGGATGTTATCTGTATTTGTATAGTCATATAAGAACAAAGGAATCTTGTTAGGTGTTGGCCCGATAACGCGGAAGTTCGAGCGGGTCTCATACATCATGCCTTCACCCGACTCCTTAATGAAATCCAGAATCAATTCCGGCTCTTTCTCCTTCAGCAGCTTGAACCAGGGTTCAAAGTCTGACATCGTCTTAATATCCTCAATAGGGATACTATATTTGTCGACTATATCTTTCCGGTAAGTGTAGGCCTTGCCCTGGGTAATCTCTTTGTTTGTGGGAATCCCATATAGCTTCCCTTTGTAGCGCGGAGCCTCCAGGTAGATCGGGTTCAGGTTCTCCGAGATGCCCTGCCCGTATTTGGCCAGCAGATCATCCAGATCCAGGAAGGCGCCCTTAGAGACATTACCGAAGAAATTAAGCCATGAGGCTGTGAATACAAGATCCATCGGTTCACCGGCATTTAACATCAGCTCGGTCTTCTGCTTGTATTCGCTGGAGGCGATCGGCTGAAGATCAACAGTGGCATTGAATTTCTCTTTGAAATATTCACTGAGCTTGGCTTCCACCAGCGCATCATCCCGCTGCGGCGCACCGAAGTAGATAATCGACACCTCGTAAGGCTTCAGTGATTCCGGACTGTCAGCAGGTGCCGCAGTACTCGTGCTCTCCGTGCCTTTTGATGCTGCCGGTTCAGAAGTACCCCCGTTATTACCGCCAGAGCATGCCTGCAAGGATAACGCAAGAACCAGAATAATCGCTGTGAATAGCGGTTTGCGCCCTTTTAACTTTTTCATATTAACCCTCCCTAAATGATTAAGCTTATATATAGAACGGCAGACAGAATAGGCTGCTTGCCGGTTCCACCGCTGCTTTAGCCCTTTACAGCCCCTACTGTGAGGCCTTTGACAAAATATTTCTGAAAGAAAGGATACGCGATCAGAATCGGCCCCATCCCTATGACGGCCATTGCCATCTGCAAGGATTCATTCGGCAGATTCTTCATCATCGTTGGATTCTGGGCGGCCAGCTCTACGTTATTGCGCAGATATTGCACGTCATTGAGGACACGCATCATCAAATACTGGAGCGGATATTTGTCCTCACTGCTGATATACAGCAGCGCATTGAACCAGTCGTTCCAATAACCGATTGTGCTGAACAAGGCCATGGTTGCCATGACAGGCAACGAGAGCGGCAGAACGATCCGCAGGAAGATTCTAAGCTCACCCGCACCGTCAATTCTTGCCGATTCAATCACTGCAGGATGAATGGTCGTCTGGAAAAAGGTCCGCATAATGATTACGTTGAATGGCACAATCAGCATGGGCAGGATCAGCGCCATATAGGAATCCTTGATATGCAGCACCTGAGTATAAATTAAATATCTGCTGACCATCCCGCCGTTAAACAACATCGTGAAGAACAAAAAGAACGTAAATGCATTACGGAACGGATAATCCGCACGTGAAATGGGATAGGCATACAGTGCCATGAGCAGTACACTGAGCGCTGTGCCAAGAATGGTTATGGTAAAGCTTACCCGGTAGCCCGACAGAATCGTCTGAAAATCCTTAAAGATGGATTCGTAGGCAATGAACGACCATTTATCCGGAACAAAGCTGTACCCCTGAGTCAGAATGGACTGTCCGTCTGTGAAGGATACAATAATGACTAGCAGAACAGGCAAAAAGCAGATTAATGAGAGGATTACAAAAGCAATGTTTAAAATTAAACTGGAAGCTACAGAAATTCCGCCGATGCGGCTGCCGGAGTCGTTGGCCATGATTGTTCTCCTTTATTTAGAATAATGCCTGTTCCCGGTCAATTTGTCTGACCGCGCTATTGGTTGCGATCACCATGATGAACCCAACCACCGATTGAACAAGCGCCGTGGCCGAGGACATCCCGATATCATTTAATTGCATCAAGGCCCGGTATACATACGTATCGACGGTATCCGTAACCGGATACAATGCCCCTGAGTTCATGGGCACCTGGAAGAACAGCCCGAAGTCTGAACTGAAGATACTTCCCATCGACAGAATCGTCATAATGATAATGACCGGCCGGATAAAAGGAATCGTTATGTTCGTAATCTGCTTCCACTTGGAAGCCCCGTCGATAAGCGCAGCCTCATAATATTCGGGGTCAATTCCGGCGATCGCCGCAATATAGATTACAGCACCGAAGCCGGCATGCTTCCAGGCGTTCACGAACACCAGGATATAAGGCCAGAATTCCTTCTCCGAATACCAGAACACCGCATCCTGCCCGAAGGCTTTGAGGACGGTGGCATTGATGAAGCCATGATCCGGCTGCAGGAAAGCGTATACGAGATAACTCACTACTACCATTGACAGGAAGTGCGGCAGGATAATGAAGCTTTGGTAAGCTTTTGCCAGAAACCGCCTCCGGATCTCATTGATGGCCACCGCGATCGATACTGACAGCACTAAGTTAAGCATCATAAAGGTTAAGCTGTACAGGAGCGTGTTTCTTACAATTCTCCACATATCCCCCGAGGAGAACAGGAATTTGAAGTTATCAAATCCTACCCATGGACTCCCCCAAATTCCGTCAATGTAATTCACATTCTTGAACGCAATGAATATACCGAACATCGGCAGATAGCTGTGTGCCAGAAGGACAAGAACGGCCGGCAGCATCATTAGTGTCAGCGCCTTGTACTTCCACATGGCATGGATAAATCTTGAGAATCCAGTGGCTCTAGTCATGTCCATTACTCCTTTCATGGACTTATTATAGAACCATCTCTACACGGCTACGATGATGCATTCCCGTAAAAACGTGATCTTTTAAACGCCCATAGCCGGTAGTACCTCATTCGGGGGGCTTGCGCAAAGGCAGGGTGATGATTGCCCGTGTCCACCCCTCCACACTTCGTTCATAGGTCAAACCATACGCCTCCCCGTAATGGAGCTGGATCCGCTGATGCACATTTCTGATGCCATATCCCTTCGGACTATGCTCTTCCTGCATAATGGCAGAGAGTTCATCCGGATCTACAGGCAGATGCCCGTTGTCCTCTACGATGAAGCGGAGGGTATCTTCACTTTGAACGGCAGATACCCGTATCTCTCCTTCCCCATCCATTCCGCGCACGCCATGAATAATGGCATTTTCGATCAGAGGCTGAATAATGACTTTGGGAGTTTCATAGCCTCTCAATGTTTCATCGATCTGCCAGCAGACCTCGAAGGTGTCAGGGTAACGTTTCTCTTGCAGCCGTGTATAGGCCTGGGCATGCTCCAGCTCTTCCCCGGCTGTAATCATTTTCCGGCCTTTACTGAGGCCGATACGCAGCAGCATGGACAAGTCACGGACCATTTCGCCAACCTCGGTATTTCCGCTATCCAGCGCGTACCAGTAAATCGAATCCAGGGTATTGTACAGATAATGGGGCGTGATCTGGGATTGGAGCATCAGCAGCTCATACTCTTTCTGTTTCAGCTGCATCACATAATTTTCTTCAATCGAATAATCCAGCCTTTTGGTCATTTTCACAAATGATCCATATAGAATGCCAAATTCATCATGCCTAAGCGGCTCCTCCGTCCATGACAGCGTTTTGCCGGGTTCATAAATTTTCATAACCGAGACGAGCTTCACTACGGGCTTAACGACAAGCCGCACTAAATAGAGAACAAACGTGAGGACAAACGCTAAAAAAACGACGGAGATAATGACGAGCATATTTTGCAGCCAGATTTGTTTACCGGTAATGGACGCTAAGGGGATTTTGTACAATAATCTGGTATGGAATTTCGAGCTGTCCGAATAGGCATAGAGCCACTCTTCCCCGCCTTCTTCCGCAAAGGTGAAGCCGTAAGGCGCCGCAGGTCCGATATTCCTGTCAATCTCGGCCAGTGAAATGCTGCCTGAACCGGCGGACATTAACAGCTCATCCTTGTCGTTGAATAAGAAGATACCGGCAGCAGACGGTACCTCAACTGCTACCATATCCCGGGTTAAAAGCACCTCTACCTTGTTGACCACCAGCAGGCCGATGGCCTCATTATAGTCCCGGGGATTGAGAATACTGCGCATGAACGAGATCGTTTGCTCACCGGTCTCTGCATGCGTAATGCGCAGTGCTCCACCTCCGCTGTCATCCATGTTGCTTACCATAGCGTCAGGTAATCCGCCCGCATCATTATCCAAATACTTGAATCCCTTCGTCTTATGGGAAAGATCAAAAGGCGTATCTCTACGCTCAATATTTCTCATATATATTGCATATTCTGTGCCCCCGGTAGACCAGCTCTCCAGAATATTATCGGCCTGCTGGATTTCATTCAGTGTGTCAATTCCGGTCCAGAAGCTGTACCCCGCCGGATTACTGAAAAAGTGATTATCCAGCAGTGTGACCGTCCTGTCATTGATCGCGGATATGGTTTTGTCGATCGTCACATGATTTTGTTTAACCAGCTGGAGTGTTGTACTGCCGACTTCTTCCTTGATGGTGTCTACAGCCACATAAGCTGAAATCCAGCCTACTACTATAAAGGGGAGGACAATCAATACGAGGAATGCCAGGGTGACTTTATGCTTCAGTTTCAGCTTCAGTCCGGTTCCCCTCCTCTGGCTTGCTTGCGGAATTCTGCCGGTGTGAGCCCCAGCATTCTCTTGAACATCCGGCTGAAGTGCTCAGGCGACTCATACCCTACCGCAAAGGCGATTTCATACCGTTTCTTGTCCGTGGTAATCATCAGCCGCCGGGCTTCCTCCATACGCAGGGCCGTTACATAATCCCAGAGGTTTGTTTTCATATCACGTTTGAAAATATAACCCAGATGGGCTGCGCTGAAATGAACCTCCTCGGAAATATCCTGGATTTTCAGCGCCGGATTACGGTAATTCTTCTGGATGTAGCTGGTAATCCGCGAGATCACGTTCTGATCTCTGGCCTTAGAGAGCTGCTGCAAAAAAACAACCGAATCTTCAATGTACCGGTGCAGCCGTTCCAGTTTCTGCTGTCCGCTAAGTCCCTGGAACACCATATCCGGATTGAAATCATAGAGGGAAACCCCGTTCCCCTGTCCGTATTCGACCAGCAGCCCGTAAATCCGGTAGATCAGCATCCCGCAATAGCTGTTCGTGACCTCCTGCGACTGTTCAGACACCGGCAGCTGGCCAAGGATGCTTTGCGGATTCACGTACCCTGCGGATTCTACCGCTGATTTCATCTGCTCCATGAATTCACTGACCTTGCTCATCCAGACCACCATACTCAGATTGTCCTGCACGGCTATATCGTGATAATAGAAGACTCTTTGTCCGGGATGGACTTTGGTCCACTCTGCCGCACTGTCTGCTTCTTCCATCAGCCTGGGGAGCATTAATACATCTCCGCCCAAAGTGCTGAGGCCGATCGTTGCCTCCACATTCAGATACTGCTTCATATTCATGGCGATCATCTGCCCGATCATATGGATCTGCGAGTGTACTCTAAC
Organism: Paenibacillus sp. IHB B 3415; assembly: GCF_000802655.2. Lineage (NCBI taxonomy): Bacteria > Bacillati > Bacillota > Bacilli > Caryophanales > Paenibacillaceae > Paenibacillus > Paenibacillus sp. IHB B 3415. Next base: position 267,645 of record NZ_JUEI01000002.1, read on the forward strand.
CCGGGGATCGCCCATTTCTTCGGCAGATAACTGGATAATGCTGATGATGGAATGGCCGAAGCCGTTGAAGGTCAAACCATTCCACTCCATCAAGGTTTCATTCATAATATTAATCGCCGCATATTTCAATAATTTGCGGTCATGCAGAGTGACCTTCTGTTGGCTGAAGCCGGCCTGGCTATAATCAATGCGGCTGGAGATCACGCCGAAGAATTGTCCTTGTAATAGCTCTCCCACCTCACTGGTCACATCTTCAATATCCTTACGGGTCAGATTCCGCTCTGTAACCAGCTCCATCAGCCACTCATTACGCCTGGATTGGTCCTGTATCGGCCTGCTTTCCGCCTCAAGGCTTTTTCCCGGAAGCTCTTTCTGGGTTAACGCTTTGCGGACTACCCGCAGCAGCTCTGTTCGCTCTACCGGCTTGACCAGATAATCCTTTGCCCCCAGCCGGAGCGATTTTTTGGCGAAATCAAACTTCTCATGGGCGGAAATGACAATCACCGGGACATTCCACTGCTCCATATAGATATTCTCCATTAATTCAATTCCGCTCATCCGGCCCATCTGTATATCGGTCAGCACCAGATCAAAGCGGTCCATCCGCAGATAATCAATCGCTTCGAACCCATTGATTGCCGTTTCAACATGAGTGATGTTCATATCCGAAGCGAGCAGGAAGTTCTTGATCCCCGCACTCACTCTCGGCTCATCGTCTACCACGAGAATTTTATACATGATGCTCCCCCCTTTTGTATCACAGTACACTCGCTGCAAATTCCGGTAGATGATCTATTTCATCTTTTGTGTGATCTATATCAGGATTGTTAACCGCCTGGCTCTGAAAGACCTTTGTTTCATAGGTTCGAAACCGTTACAGCCCTAGTATAGATCACATATTTCCTGTAATTCATCATCGATTAGTGATAGTAACTCTTTTATGCTCTTTTTGCAAGCGTTTACATAAATAAGGAAAGGAGATTAGGGTTCACACTATCCGACTATGAGGAGGTTAAACAGATGTTCAGATCAAGCCTATTCCCCGGGAGACTCAAAAAGTTATTACCGGTATGCCTCAGTCTGTTGTTGATCATAAGTGCTGTTGCTCTGTCTCCCCGGCCTGCCGCAGCAGCGGTTAACCCCTTGCCGGGACCCGGCCACCCTCTTCTGTATGATGATTTTGCCGGCGGGGGGCTGTTCAAACAAAATTGGACGAACTGGTACAATCAGAACGGGGGCAGCGGTACGTTCACCAAGACGGTCCAAGGCACCCGCACGATTGGAAAGTTCACACAAACCCCAGGCTCCTCCACCTCCTGGGCCAAGTTTCAGCCGATGAACGAGACCTTTGACCTCTCGGGCTACCGTTATATGAATCTGTCTTTGCAAAATGCAGGTTATGCCCAGTCACTCATTCGTGTTGTCATAAGCGATGGCATCACCAATTACAATCTTACCGGCGGTTATGTATCTGCAACGAATACCTGGACCAGCCTGCAGTTTGATCTGGATGCCCTGTCGCCCAAGATTCAGAAGGAGAAAGTCAAACTGGAGGTGTGGCTTAGACAAGCCGGCGGGACTTACGGGGAAATGCTGATCGATGATATCGTGTTTACCACGGCCTCCGGCGGTACCGCGCCTCAGTTAAGCCCGGCTGTGATGAGTGCGGATACAGATGGCAGCTATAACCAGAACACTAATTTCACCTTCGATGCCACTTATACCGACCCGGATAACGAAGCGCCTTATGCCGTCCAGGTGATCATTGATGACACGGCCTATACTATGCGCGAAACCGATCAAGCTGATGTAACCTACACGGATGGAAAAGATTACAGGTTCATGACCAAGCTTCCGGCGGGAGCCCATTCCTACTATTTCCGTACCACAGATACGACTTCGAATGAAGTCAAGACCGGAATTCACAATTTGAGCGTAGTCAATTCCTCTTCTGTGGTTGATATTGTAGTGAGCCAAGCCGGCTACAGTGCAGACGATATCAAGTACGCCAAATTCATCTCAACTACAACCGTCACAGATGCCACTTATGAAATCTTGGATGGATCAAATGTCGTGTCTTCAGGTACCATGACTTACGAGGGCTTCTATTGGAATAAGCATGTCTATTCTATCGGTTTCTCCTCCGTCACGGATGCCGGGAACAACTACAGGGTGCGAAGTAATCAGCAATATTCATATCCTTTTGAAATCACGCCTAACCTGTGGGATCAATACAAGGATGAAATGACAGCCTTCTACCGTCTTCTGCGTGCCTCAGTAGCCACCAGTGATGCTTATCCTGAGGGTTACAGCAGTGTAGCTCCTTCCGCCAAGCTCTACCATGCCGCGGGACACCTGGATGATGCCCAGTCTGCGGACGGCCTGACCCATTATGATCTGACAGGCAGCTGGTACGATGCCGGTGATTACGGCAAATATGGCGGTAACCAATGGGTCGGCGCGGAGATCGCACTTGCTTATACGCGTTATGCGGACAAAGACAGCGTGAAGTATGATAACGACAGCAATGGCATCCCGGACCTGGTAGATGAAGCTGTCTTCGGCAGCGAATATCTCATCAAGTTCGCGGATCAGCTTGGCGGGGAAATGTATAATCTCAGGAACAACGCGTCTTTTGTACACCCGGAGAAATCTACCGACAATATCTCCGGTACAGCGGATGACCGGAAGCTGACCGATTTAAGCGTCGGCGGCTCTGCCAAGTCAGCGGGTACACTTGCTGCTACAGCGCGCGCGATCCGCACAGCGGTTAACGAAGGCGATATCGCGTCAGCCAGGATTGCAGAACTCACGGATTTTGCCGATCAATGCGAGAGTGCAGCTGTAATCTTTTATGAATACGTGGTTGCCCATCCTGACGGTCCCATAGGCTCCTACTCTACCAGAGGAGGCATCCCCAATTCCAAGCTGCTCGCTGATGTGGAGCTGTACTTGCTGACCGGCGAGATCCAGTATAGGAATTCAGCTTCCGCTACAATCAACGCCTTAACGCTGGGTGACATTTCATCCACGAACTACTGGGATATGAGCCCAATGTCCATGGCTGAGTTCTACCCGGTTGCCGATGCTGCAACACAGTCTCATATTCACAGTTTGTTAAAAGGGCAAGCGGATTTCTTCCTCTCCACTTCAGATGATACACCGTATGGTGTACTCAACCAGTTCAAAAACTTCGGCGTAAACGAACCTCATGCTTCTTATTTAGGGGACCTGCTGCGGTACTATGAATTATTTGGTGACCCGGCAGCACTGGAGGCGGTGGTGAACGGCATGTACTGGCTGTTCGGAGAGAATCCGTGGAATATCAGCTGGGTCTCCGGCATTGGCACCCATCATGTGATGTTCCCGCATACCCGCTACAATGAGGATTCCAATACTGCGGGTGATACAGGGATTATTTTTCCCGGCGCCATGGTCAGCGGACCGAATATGAAAGATCCTAAGAATCGAACCAGTATAAGCCCCTGGTACGAGGACCGTTCCCTCTATCTGGATGATACGAATCAGTGGCGGTATAACGAGTTCAGTATCAGTATTCAGGCAGGACTCCTATACACAGTCATGGGACTGAGTGCAACTCCGGGAACAGGTGCGGACAACACCGCGAAGCCGCCCGCCTTGCCGCTACTCTCTCCGGTAATTGGAGAATGGGTCCGCGGAGATGTAACTGTTTTTGCTGAGGCTGGGGATGGTCTGAGCCAGGTAGAGTATGCGGCAGCCGGATTGCCTTATCAGCCGATGACCGTCTCCGGTAATGTATATTCAACTGTAAGCGGTGCGGTTTACGCTGCTGTCATTGATGAGAGCCAATCCTTGCCCTACACCAACCGGAGAGTAGATGTTCGTGCGAAGGACTCTTCCGGCGGATACACCTACAGCTCCACTCATTACACTGTTGCTCCGGCGTTGCCGGACCCCTCCACTCCGCTGTTATATGATGATTTTGGAGGCGGCGGCTTCTGGGGTGGTTCTGCGGCCAACACGACCTGGGTCAACTGGTATAATCAGAATGGCGGCACGGGAACGTTCACCAAGCTTACCGCAGACGGACGTTCAGCCGGCAAATTCGCCCAGACTCCCTCAGCAGTGAATTCAGCGGCTAAATTCCAGCCGTGGAATGATGTGGTCGATCTGAGCGGCTACCGGTATTTGAATATTACGCTTAAGAATCCGGCCTCGCCTGATCTCAGAACCCGGATTGAAATCAATGACGGCAAAAGAACGTACAATCTGACTGGAGGCTGGGCCGAGGTTCCATCGGACTGGAACGATCTGCAATTTGATCTGAATGCACTGACTCCAGCCATTGATAAAAAGGCGCTGAAGCTGTCCATTTGGCTGAAACAAAATAGTGTCACTGCCGGAGAAATGCTGATTGATGAAATTAAGGCGACCAATCAGGTCAGCGGAAGTGCGCCGACGTTAACTTCAGGAGGCGTAAATCATACAGCAGGCACGCCGCAGACCGAGTTTACTTTCACAGTCACTTATACAGATGTGGACAATCAGGCCCCATTTGCCATGGAGCTTGTCTTGGACGGCGTTGTCCGGACCATGCAGCCTGCTAATCCGGGTGACACTAACTATGTTGACGGCAGAGTCTATCAATATACCATCAAGCTGCCTCCCGGCCAGCATTCCTACTACTTCCACACTACCGATACGTTTACCGATGCCATAAGTACAGAGGTTCAGAGCGGTCCTGAAGTTAGTTTGGGTAGCTAATAAGCCCCTTTTTTTGGAGTAGGATCATCGTGTGTGTATCAACAATCTTAAAAAAACAAATTAAGAAACCTCTCTTTTAGTCAAATGGAGTTTCCACACAACCATTTCAAAAGAGAGGTTTCTTTGTATATTCAATAGTGCATGGAGCCACTCTGCTTGCTGTCCAATTGGCCTGAGCAGAGTCATTTCTGAGAATAGGCCGTTACCCCCGCTGTATATAGGTTGTCCACTAACCTGTGGAATTCTTCCGGCGGTAAATCCTTTTCCCGCTGAAGCCATAGTCGAAGCAGAGAAAGTGAGGTTGAGATCTGAAACTCAATCAAGTATGGCTTTAAGGAATCGTTGTGCGGAACGTTTAAATCCAATCTATCCAGGATCATTTCTCTTTTCAAGCGTTCTATAAAACGGATACTGCCATAATCACCCAGGAGGGCCTTGAGGACCGAGAGATATTCCTGGTTTTCCAGACAATGAAGCGCATCCTGAACAGTATAGGCAGAAAGCTTTTTATTCGCCAACTCTTCTTTGATGTAATTCAACAAATCATTTTCAACAGAGTCCAACAATTCGTAAATATCAGTGAAGTATTGATAAAAGGTGCTGCGGTTATATCCCGACTTCTTCGCAATCTCTTGCACCGAGATTTTTTCAATCGGCTTTTGGCTATATAGCTCACAAAAAACATCTATGAAATTTTGTTTCGTTTTTTCCGTGATTTCGGGCTGCTTTTTCATTCCATACTCCTTTGCAGACAAGATTATCATCCGACACATCCTAAAAAACTGATGGTTGATGAGGGAAGGCTAAAGCTTTATGATCACATCATACAACACGTTGTTGGATAGTCAATACCGGAATGTTAGAAAAATAGGAGGATTATTATGCCAGTAAAACAAAATAGAATTTTGATTTTTGGTGCAGGTGTTATAGGGAGCGCGTATGCAATCAAATTCATTGAAGCAGGGGTGGATGTTACTCTGTTTGCACGTTCTAACCGGTTCACAGCCTTGAAAGAGAAAGGTCTGCAATATAATGAGAAAGGTGCCGTTAAAGCGTTACAGGTAAAAGTCATAGATAAGCTTGAAAATGATGATGTATATGATTTTATTTTGGTAACCGTTCGCTACGATCAAGCCGAATCCGCATTGCTGGCACTTAAAAACAATCAAAGCAAAAATATTGTTACCATGACTAATAATTCGATTGGATTTGCTTCGTGGCTGGATATTGTGGGAGACAGACTTTTACCGGCTTTTCCCGGGGCCGGCGGACAGATTAAAGAGGGGATTTTGTATGCCCGGTTCCCGCCAAAGATTCTGATAGCTACTATGTTTGGCGAAATAAACGGTGTAGTGACAGAACGTGTAGAAAACCTCGCACAATTATTTAAAACAGCAAAGCTTCCTTACACAATGAATAAGGATATGAAGGCGTATCTCATAACACATTCCGTATCGGACATTGCATTGCTTAGTGTTTTACACTCTGACCATAAGATCATTGACGAAAAAACAGTCAGAACCAGACAAACGGCACACCAAATAACAGTCACCTTAAAAAAGTATTTAAGGGCCATCCAACAAGCTGGCGTTACTATTAACCCTGCTGGATTTAAAATGGTGCTTATATGCCCAAACTTGATTTTGGATTTTTTCTTTATGCTATGGCTGCGGACTAAAATGGTACGGGATATGCTGCTGCCGGATTACGCGGATAGTGCAAACAGGGAAATTGTGCAGCTGAGAAATGATTTACTGAAGCTTTTAAGTCAAAATGATTAGCTCTTCAGCTTAATATAGGGACGAAGCAGATAACTTGCTATTTTTAAAGGATTAAGCTTTAGGCTTGTTAGCAATTTTTTGCCCAAGTAGCTGTCGAGATTACGGATAATGAGATCAAGGGTCTCATCCGAGAGATGTTCCATCGTCCTGCGCAAGACAATCGAGTTCTCATAGCTCTCTCTGATCGGCTTGGTAAGCTCCTCATAATTACCCAAACCGCATAAATCCTGGGCGGCATAAATTCCTGTCATCCAGGAGGTATGCTGCCCGAAGCCCATGAACGGCATCATTGCCCCAAAGCAATTACCGACATAAAATGTATTGCCGATCCTGCCGGAGTGACATACCCCTAGTGGGTAACCGGTGATTTGGAATTGGTCCGTGATAGGCAGCGCTTGCTGGAGTTCCGCTTGTACCTTGAGATAATAACGCTCCCATAGAGTTTCTATACCGGTATTCATCTCAGGGAGATCAGGAATGGCAATGACAAGGTTTGCCTCATTCTCCGAGAATGGAATCAGGTATCCGTATCCGAAAGGTGCGAGGTCGTAGTCCAGCCAAGCCTTAACCTCATACGGATTGAATTGGCCCTCAACCGTTGCTCCTTTGACCGAAACCGTCAGATCTTCCCTGAAATTGCGGGTTTTCTTCGCGTAATCGCTGTCCCCCGTTGCCAACACCACGTGAGTGTAGTCTGCAAGCAGTTCCTCATACGTTTTGTCAGATCTATAATGGATTTTCGACTTAACCTGCCGGCCCAGCTGTGCTTCGTACGAATTCTTATGTCTTCCACGAATGTTCGTGAAGCCTAGCTGCCCTTCCAGAATAGCCTGCTCATGCTTCGAATAAAATGTAAACTTTGAAATGCCGGCAGCCGGATGAAGATATATACCGTATTGCTCCGATAAGTAAGCGATACTGTCGTTAACGGGACGGGTGAACATGGAGAGCAGCACTTCGGCATTCACAAACCGGTCTCCAATCATACTGCGGCTCTCAAAAATTACTGGTTCTATTCCATGCTTCTCAAGTGTAATGGCACAGGCAAGCCCCGAAATTCCTGCCCCCATGATTGCAACTTTCATCTAGCGCCCACTCCTTCCAGATATTCTCTTGCATACATTCTTCCCGTAACAACAGAGTGAGTATTCATTTAGGCTTGAGCGAAATTACACAGAAATACCCAATTTAATAGTTTATCTGTAATTAATTTCATCGTCAATCTGCTAACTCATAGGTCTAATGGTATTTTATAGCATATAATCTCTTTAATTAGCTAAAGGAGGTGAATTTACATGAAAAAGGAAGAAAAAGAGTTGCTTGCAGCTATTTTGGAAGTCACCGAAGCATCTGATAACGATGTGACACGCCAGAACAACGTCAATAACATTCACTAGTAACTCTCCGCAGCCCATCCTCCTCATTGAATCTTCCAATGAGGAGGAATTCTCTTCATGATGGAGGTTTTGGAATGGTAAAAACTGCGCTGATATACCCTCCGGTCAGCGATCCTACTTCAGGTTATCACAGCCTTTGTTGCTTGGCGGGCTATGCGCGGCAATTCGGCTTTGAAGATATTGATATTATTGATAGTAATATAGACTCCTGGCTGTATACCGTAACGCCTGAGCAAATCGAAAAAACAATGCAATATATAAATGAACGGACTGCGCAGCTTCAAGCACTGGAACAACCCGCGCCCATTGAACAGATGGAGCTTTATTACGCGCTCAAAGTACGAGGCATGAATTTTGCCGGGGCGCTGCCAGCCGCGCTACATACTTTCCGTGATGAAACAGAATTTTTTGACTACAGGCTGTATACCAGCGCCGTTGAGACTGTAATGCTCTGGATGGATGCCTTATCTCTAAAGGGCTTCCCGGGGCAGTTCAGAGGGTTCAGCTTAGCCACCAGCGGATTTTTCAATGTATTTAACTCCTTGGATATGCGCGATACCCGAATTACCGAAGTGATCTCCGGACCTTTCACCGACTATTTCAGGAACGAATTGATTCCCGGCATCATCACAGGCGGCTACTCTCTCGTGGGGATCAGCATCACCTATGTCGCCCAACTTCCTTTCGCGCTCAGCATGGCGCAGCACATCCGGAAGAGCTGCCCGGAAATCCGGATTATATTTGGCGGTACTGCCGTCTCAGATTACTGGAAATATATTTTGAACAAAAGCGATTTCTATGCTGTATTTGACTCTGCAGACGCCTGCATTATCGGCGAAGGTGAAAGTGCACTGGTCTCTATCCTCCAGGCATTGAAGCACCATAAACCGCTGCCTGCGTCACCGAATATTGCACTGCATCCCCGGTATCAGGCGGTGCATGGTGCCTCCGCTCTGGAAATCAAATACGAAGATATCTGCTCCTTTCCGGTGCCGGAGTACAGCAAGCTGCCCTGGGAGAAATACTTATCCCCCTTTCCCTTCATTTACTATTCTCCTTCGCGGGGATGTTATTGGAACCGGTGCACCTTTTGTGATTATGGCTTAAATACCGATTCGCCTACCAGTCCCTGGCGGCAATACCCGCTGGATAAGATAATGGAAGATTTGAGGACGCTCGCCGTCACCTACAAATATATCTATTTCTCAGTGGATGTGTTATCTCCGGCCTTACTGCTTAAGCTGGCGGCAGCGATTCTGGAAGAAGGACTCGACCTCCGCTGGGGAGCGGAGATCCGGTTAGAGGAATACTGGACACCGGAACGCTGCGTTTTGCTTCAGCAAAGCGGATGTACCGCCATCTCGGTCGGATTTGAATCCGGCAACCAGCGTATATTGAATCTGATCAATAAAGGAACCAAGGTTGACCGGCTTCAGGAAACGATTCAAATGTTCAGCGAAGCCGGCATCGGCGTACAAATTATGGGATTTACCGGATTTCCTACGGAAACGGTTGACGATGCCCTGAGTTCAGTTGATTTTTTGCAGCATAACAGCAGGCACTGGACTTTTGGCGGGCTTGGCCAGTTCGTCTTAACCAAAGGTGCCATTATAGCCAAAGAACCGGAGCGTTTCGGCATTCAGGATATCCGGCCTTTTGAGGGCGAAGATGTCGCCTGGAGGCTGTATTACAGTGAGCAAACGCAATTGCTTGCAAATTCTTCCCGTTGGGGACCGAAGGAGCTGACAGAGGCCAAAGCATCCCTCAGGAGCAACCTGTTTGACCGTCCCTGGGTGGGGGGAGTGGATACTGCGCATTCGATGTTCTATCACGACCGTTTCGGGAACAAGGTCCTCCAGGTCATCAGCGGGACAACTCAGACGGCAGCTAACGAGAACTCAATTTTGGAATTAAACGGACACCTTCTAGAGGGACATTATTACCTTCCGGTCCACAAGCTTTTTAACAAAAAGAACCTGGATAACATTCTGGACAGATCCGAATGCGAAGGAAAGGCAGTCACCGCGCAAAATATAACTGAACTTCTTGGGCAATGGAAACCGGATTGCTCCAGTTACCCGCAGCCCAAAGAGCAGCAGCTGTTCGTCCGGCGGGATGGCACTCTTTTTCCGTTTCCTGTACCCATGATCGAGTTTTTGCGGAATTTCGTACCTGGCTTAAGTTTAACGGAGCTGCTGCAGCAATCGGCGCAGCATGAGTTCCATACTGAGCTATGGCAACACTGTATCTCGAACCGGTTTCTGCGGCTGAAACGGTTACCGGCAGCAGAAGCTTGAAGATCGCTTTATGAAGGAGGTGTGCTATTCCTTGAACCCCGCAATCAGCAAACCTAATTACAGACTCCTGTTAAAACATAATGCCGATTTCCGCTATCTATGGCTGGCCCGTGCCAGCTCCGTCTTCGGGGATTCCTTATACAATCTGGCTATCAGCTGGCTCGTGTACTCGATGACCGGCTCCTCGCTCCAGGTGGGGATGGTCATTGTTGCCAAGTTCCTGCCGGAAATGATACTCGGTTTATTCATTGGCGCCTGGGTAGACCGTTTGAACAAAAAGATTCTGATGCAGATCGCCGATGCCGCTCAGGCCCTGCTCACCGGAACCCTTGCTGTACTCATGCTCACCGGGCAGCTTCAGCTGCTGCATATCTATCTGATCACAGTCGGCTTATCGATTATGGGCAATCTGTTTGCTACCTCCCAGAGCTCCTTCCTGCCCGAGCTCATCGCGGATAAAACCTATCTCATCTCAGCCAATTCACTGCTGTCCGTTTCCCTGCAAATCACCCGTATTCTTGGAACGGTTGCGGGTGGAATATTGGTGGCCTCTATTGGGAATTCAGGGGCTGTGATTGTGGATGCGGCAACCTTTATCGTCTCGCTTGCTCTGATTCAGCATATTAAGCAACGCGGCAAGGCCGGGAAGAATTCCCGCGCCGCCACCGGCTTGTCCATCTTCGCGGAAATCCGCGAGGGCTGGCAATGGCTGCGGGGACAAACGGCCATGCTCGTGCTTATCCTACTCGGTACGCTCAGCAATATTGCCTTAGGGCCAAGCAATGTGCTTCCCCCCATGCTGATCGGTGAGCTGCTGAAAGGCGGTTCCGGCGAGCTTGGTATTTTCAATGCAGCTATAGCTGTGGGGCTGCTTCTGGGCGGACTGTTCGTCGGCAGCAGGTCTCCCCGGAGAATTGGTGTCTGGTTCTCCTGCGGTCTGGGGGTTCAAGGCCTTGGCATGTGTGTGATCGCATTCTCTTCCGCTCTCTGGCCGGCTTGCTTCGGCAACTTGATCCTGGGCTTTGGCGTAACAGTCACGGTGATCCCGATGAGCACCTTGTTCCAGCTGCTGGTTCCGTCTCCGCTTCGGGGGCGTGTCAACAGCATCAGCTCCATGGCCTTTAACATCTCCATCCCGTTAACCTATGGCGGAGTAGGTATTCTGGCTGACAGAATCGGCGTGGAAGTATGCTTCGGTCTTGCCGCTGCCTTGTTTGCCGTTTGTCTGATCATCGGGCTGACCAATCATCATCTGCGCAGCCTTGACATCCAGGCTCCACAGTCGTCCCCATCACCTCAGACCGGTCAATCGGTATAAATAAATCAAACAAGACTGTAACTCAACGACGAGTATACAGTCTTTATTTTAGCAGTAAGCTTCACCAGTTTTTCAAATCGATCTTAAGCTTCTACTTCAACAATGATATTAATAATAGAAGCGTCATGGTCTTTAATACGAAGGGGTGCTGCGAAGGCGGAAATGAGTTTTTTATTAATTAACGGCGCTGGATTAATGTCTTCATAAATTAGCATCGTCGGCTCTTTATACTTCTCATGGTCTAAAAAGGCATGGTGGACAAAAAAGCCGGTTCTTTTGGCTTCCGCCATATTTTCAATGCTTAAGGTATCAATAGCTACGGCTTTGCAGTTTGGCAGCTTCGTCCGGATGTATTCAGCAGCTTCGGGAGAGACGGCCGGGAAATGATTCGCGTATTGTTCGAAATCCGTATCCCTGTATTTCCAATAGCCCGTATTGAAGATTAGAATATCTGCTTCATGAAGCTCTTCGTATGCCTCAAGCATAGCGGTTGTAATGAAACCGTCAGCGCCCAGCGGGCAGTCAATTAATAGCGGGCTTCTGTAGATGAAGTCTTCAATTGGAACAGCATCTATGCCCTTACCGTTATTCAAATGATGCCACGGTGCATCAACATGGGTACCCGCATGAAGATAAATGGTTAATACACTTCCGTTCCATTCATCTCCTTTACTCAAGCGCTCTCTTGGATCTAATTTCACTTCTGGCAATCCTGGAAAAACGGGCATTCCTGCATAAATCGGGTAACCGATTTCGACGTATTTTGAAATAGTAACACTCTCCTGTAGTTTCTTTGTGCAGATTATATACCGGTAATATTACAGCTTAAAAGCTGTTGGTGGATAGTACATTATTGCAGTAATTATTCTTTAGTCTCCTAATATATCCCCCTAGGACAGGGTTCGTTTATTGGGCAGTCAGAATCAGCGGACCGTCCGCCGTGATTGCGATCGTATGCTCATATTGCGCCGACAGCTTGCCGTCTGCTGTTCTTGCCGTCCACTCATCATCGTCAATCATGATACGGTACGTACCTTCGTTGATCATGGGTTCAATGGTAAATACCATGCCTTCCTTTAACCGGATGCCTTTGCCAGCTATGCCGATATGCTCGTAGCTCGGCTCTTCGTGCAGGCTCCGCCCGATCCCGTGCGCCAGCAGATCACGCACAACGGAATAACCGTTCGCTTCCGCGTGTTGTTGAATCGCCGATGTGATGTCGCCGAGCCGGCCTCCGGGAACCGCCCGGGCGATCCCCAGGTCCAGACATTCCTTCGTCACCTTCATTAATTGCTGCGCCTCCGGCCGGATGTTGCCCACCGCATAGCTCACGCACGAATCGCCGAACCATCCGCCGTATTCCGCGACGATGTCGAGCTTCAGCAAGTCTCCGTCCATAACCGCCCGATTCGAAGGAATGCCGTGTGCCACTACATCGTTAATCGAAATACAGGTTTCTGCGGGAAACCCGTTATAACCTTTTGTGAACTGCTTGCCGCCCAGCTTTGTGATGTGCCTGGCTACAAAGTCATTGATTTCTTGGGTGGTAATCCCAGGTTCGATCAGGTTGGCCACCGCGCGGTAGCAATCCGCCACGATTTGACCCGCCTGTTTCATCTCTTCGATTTCTCGGGCTGATTTTAGAATAATCATCTTTGGTTTATTCGCTCCTTATCCTTGCTAGAATTTCAGAAGCCGGGCGATATCCCCGGCCTCCTCGTGCAGCTTCCCGCGGCGAAGCGAAAGTGAGGCGCAGCCGGTCATGGCGGCCAGCAGCATTTCCGCACGCTGCAGCTTATCCGGTGATTCCGCTGCGTTTCCGCCGGAAGCAGCAGCCCCCTCCGCCGCGCTCCCGGTTTCCAGCAGCGCAGCAAATGGCGTGAGCACCTCCTGGCGGAAAGCGTTCGAGAGCGGGGATGAACGCCCTTCAGGCAGCGAGGCAAAGCCCTCACCTGCCAGCTTATAAAGCAAATATACGGAGTGGTCCTCCGCCCAAAGCTGCAGCAGCCGGACGCCTGCGGCAGCAGCCCTTTCAAGGCTGACGCTTTCGGAATCCGTGGTTCCCGGGTTCACTCGCGGGGCTTCCAGCCATCTGCCGGCCCGATCCAATGCGTCCCATAGCAGATCATTGAGCAAATCGCCCTTGTTGCTGTAATAATGATAAACCGTGCCATAACCGAGTCCTGCCTGCGCGGCCACATCGCGGATTTCCAGCAAAGCTCCTTTGTTCAAAAAGACATCGGCAGCAGCCTTGCGGATTTGCGCCAGACGCCGCAGCCGGATATCTTCGTTTTGTTCCTTCGTGCGGGGAGTCATATCGTCCGTTCACCTCCTTTATTATTGACCTACTGTTATGTCAATATAAAACATCGGCTTGCAAATAACAAGTAATTTGTTCAAATATCATCTGCTTCCCTTAATGAAGTATAATTAGTGAAATCCATAAAAGAGATCATGGACGGGAGGTATTCTATTTATGTGTGATGAGAAGAAAATAACTTGCATACCAGAAGACAATCCGCTGGTTGTTACAGTGATTAAAATGATTCATACCGGTGATGTTCCATCACTGAAGCAGTTACTGGCCGAGAATCCCGGGCTCGCTACTTCAAGAATTACAGGAATAGACCACAGCAGCAACAGCACTGGTGAATCTCGTTCTATATTGCATGTTGCGACTGATTGGCCCGGACATTTCCCTAACAATACAGCAACAATTGCCGCGCTGATAGAGGCCGGTGCGGATGTGAATTCCCGATTCTCCGGAACACACAGCGAGACGCCGCTTCATTGGGCTGCAAGCTGCGATGATGTCGAAGTGCTAGACCTCCTTCTCGATGCCGGTGCCGACATCGAGGCTTCCGGTGCCGTCATAGCCGGCGGAACGCCGCTCGACGACGCAGTGGCATTCGCGCAATGGCGGGCAGCGTATAGGTTAATTGAGCGTGGAGCCAATCCTGCTCTTTGGCATGCAGCCGCACTAGGTCTGCTTGAGGTTATGGAGGCTCACTTCGCCGGAAGTCCGCTCTCGCAGCAATACCCCTGGGGAGTAGAACACTCATTTCCTCCCGACGAAGTGAACGTTGCTTTCTGGTGCGCTTGCCATGGCGGACAACGAGGCGCTGCCGAATACCTGCTTGACCGTAAGGCTGATATTAACTGGATTTCAGTGTGGGACGGACTCACTCCCTTAGACGCTGCTCAGCGCAATGCTGCTACTGAGTTGGTACATTGGCTGCAAGGTCTGGGTGCTAAATCTGCTACCGGACTTCTTTGAGGTTTTTTGCCCATGCCTCTGTATTCAGCTCATTATTCATGACCGCAGCCACAAATGAGCCCGCCGAAGCCGAAGCTATTGCCTGATGCATCATGGATGCTGCATCCCCGGCGCTATAAATGCCCGGAATGTTTGTTTTTCCGTATTCATTAACGGCGAGTACTCCTGTTTCCGTAAATTCGCATCCGAGGGTGCGAGGAAGGTCAGAGCCCATTACCAGCTCGGGTTTGAAAAAGATTCCCCTGCACGGAATCTCCGTCCCGTCTTCCAGCACAACCTGGTGAACGATGCCATCATTCGAGTCAATATGCCGGATCGGTGAGTCGAACAAGGGAATATCATTGTGCTGGAACTCCTGGCGCTGAGCCTCCGTCAGTTCATCCGGACCATTCGTACAAACCGTAAGCTGGTTTGTCCATCCGGAAATAACCGGAGCGAAATGCGTCAGGACAGTCCCCTTCGAGATGATGACGAGCGGCTGATCTCTTAACTCCCAGCCGTCGCAATACGGGCAGACGAAGGCGCTTTTTCCGTATACCTCCTTAAGGCCCGAAATAGAAAGCGGCTGATCCTTCATGCCGACAGCAAACAATATTTTTTTGCTTGTTATCACCTGTCCTTGCATCGTACGCAATTCAAATCGGCCGTCGGTTCCCGCAATGGATATAACTGTATCCGCCACGAAGGACGCTGAGGGATAAGCCAGGATCTCTTCTTTGGCAATTCGCCGGAACTCCCCCGGACTGATCCCATCACGCGTAATAAATCCGTGAACCGCACCAGTTACTTCGTTGCGGGGACGGCCTTCATCAATCACCGCTACCTTTTTCTTTGCTCTTGCCAGTACCAGGGCAGCATTCAGTCCCGCCGGTCCGCCGCCAATAATTGCCACATCAACCTCTTGTTTCTCCATAATGAATAGCCTCCTTCCTAGATTCGAAATGTCTACAATTATACCGCAAGAAGCCTGGGACTCCTTGTTTGACTCGACAAAACAGATATCAAAGAGCTTCTTTATCCACAATAGATGGTTTATTACTATTTTGCAATGATTATTTTTAAATTAATATTAGCTTTCAGTGGTGGTATCAGCTCCGATTGGCCGCTTGGATCAGCCCGGCAAGGTATTGCTTCTTCTCTCCCTCAGCTTTGTCAGCAAGCTTCTGCAGCTTGTTCTTCCCGCCCCAGATCAGGTAGACAAGATGTTCCACCTGGTAGTAATGCAGGCCGCGTACCTGATCGAGCAGCAGTCTAAGCAGCCCCACATCCTCCAACTCTCGCGTCATCTTCAGTTTTAATGAATCTGTACAGTACAGCATACACGTCAACAGCACGGGAAGCATCTCTCTGTTAATGCCGTATTGTTCGATTAACGCAGCTGTGAATCTATTCTGGACAGACTGATGTTCAACATCTACCTTCTCCATATATTGAAGGGCCAGCGGGAAATATGCCTGATCTGTGAGACCCAGTCCAAAGACCGCATAGCTGCCCGGCATGCAGCATTTCTCCGCTTCTGCATCCGTATACCATTCGAAGGTTTCCATCGCTGCTATGGCATACTCTTCAAGCAAAGGGTGTATCTTCGGGTATTCAAGCGCATTCGCAAAGAAACGGTGCGTGCCCGTTTTGGCGAGTCCTTTGAGCGGCAGCCAGTGCTTAACTGAGGAGGTTAGCTTGATCTGATAGCTTTTTGGAAAGCCCGACTTCAGCAGATTCGTCAGAAACCGGAGCGCAAACGCATAACTCTCCTCTGACTCCTGATTAATACGGATGCGTACCTCGGCAAATACATCATTAGCGCTACATTCCACCTGATCATTGCGTAATCTCGTAACCTCTTCAGCAAAGGCGCCGCTGCCATGATTAATTAGCCGTGCAGCCTGGACACTGCCGAGTTCGAGCGCGCATTGCAGGAAGGCAAGCCCCGCACTTCTGCTGTAGGAAGGCTCATATTTGAGGATGCAAACTGCAGCATAGATCACGAGCTCGACCATTTCTTGCCCGGCATTTTCCAGTACAGCATCTTTCTTCTTCGTAAATCCCGTCTGCCACTGGGTTCCTGTGTTCTCGAAATAACGCGGCAGCCAATGATCTTCTACCCAGTTCCTGAGTGCTACGGTGATAGTATTGCGATGCTCAGCCAGATGCTTGTTCCCCTTGTTCAGCTCTTGTATCTTGTCATACACAGCGATGGTTCTGCCGGAATCCAAGACGGGATACAGTCCTTCATCCAGGAGATGCCGGGCCAGGAAAAAAGTTTCTAGCGGCTTGGTCGGATATTTGCCGGCGTCAAGCTTGTTTAAGGTATATAGGCGGATCTGTTCCAGCAGCTGTTGCCTCTTCGCCTCATCTACATATTCAAGAATGCGCACATGGACATCACCTTCGTTCACCTTGAATTTCCCGTCAACCCTGAACCGGTAATCCAGGACTGCCGGCGGCAATGCATTTAATTTGTTCTGCATATACGAAGCAAGCTCAGGGATGATCTGCTCCCGCACTTGTACCTCTGTCAACTGCTCAGGGGTAATCTGCATCCTTTTACCCGATTCGTTTAAACCAAGCAAATTATCTGTCACATCCACTCTGCCATCCGCATATTCGATAAGAGCGTACCCGTGAATGCCCGCCTGCAGCGTGGTCCGTTTTACAATTTTCTCTGCTTCTTTATCACTGATATAGATGAGCCACTTGTCTATTTCCATTTTCATTTCTTCAAGAATTGCTTCCAGCGTATAATCCATGTCTATTACATGCTCCTTTATACAGCGATACCGGCAGTGAAGTTGTTCATGCCCATTCTATTATTATGTACATTAAATATTACCGTATCTTGATTTACCGTTCAAATCGGTTGGGGGTATCTGTCTGATGATCAATCGTTAATTGATACCGGAAATGATTATGTTTCTTAAAATGATATCTGTAATTTTCAAGGTAAATCCTTTAATTACCATACTTCCATATAAAGTATTTTATGATAATATCATCTATAGTTCTTTCGGCCGAGAGCTCAATTCTTATGAAGGGTTTGAGAAAAGTGATACTCAGACCTCTATGCTTTTGGAAATTAATGAAGCGAAAAGGATTGGTATACCTTCTTCTATTCCTTATGTTGTTAGCAATGATTGGATGCAACAAGGAAGATTCCAAGATGGGAAAGACCGGCGAACAAATCGCCGCCGATTATCTTCAAGCTCTTGGTTACACAATTGTTGCGGATGAAGGAGAGGTCACAAAATATACCTTGGAGCAGAATATGCTTGAAAACCTGGATTATATGCTGCTCTGGGCAGTTCAGGAGAAAGAACCTTCTGCCTATTTCGGGAAAGAAATCGTCTCTTATGATTTTCTTGTAAAGGATCATCCGCTGGAAAAGTTGTTTAGCCCGGAAGATTACTTTATTTCTGTGGTTGTCATGCTTGTAGACGGTGATGTTATAGGCGGAACCTCCGGTCCAAGAAGTAAAATCAAAAATCTAATCACGGCGGGCGGAGAGTATTCAATAGATGGAAAAACATTGAACGAGATAAAAGGAACCGATTATCCGCAATGGCTGGACTATTGGAAGAAAACGTACGGTAAGCGAACGGAGTGACCTGAAAGACCTGAAAGACCCTTCAATTAGAAGCGGCGGTCTTTTGTTTACCATTATTTTTTTTGAAAACTGTTCTTTAAAAAGGACTGCAAAGCCGTTTCTACTTGCGTGTCTTAAATCTCTTCGAGAGCACGAAACCAAGGATGATCAGACCCATTCCGGCTAGGTACATGCCTATCGGACTTTCTTCACCGGTCTGAGGCAGCTTACCCGGCAGACCGCCTTGATTCGTTGGTTCATTTTGTGAAGGTTCTTCAACTGTTCCTTTAGGCACTTCATCTACCACTACTTCGATCTCGATCTCCTGGTCCTCTCCATTATCGCTAACGATAATAGTGAACTTGTCTTTTCCGGTATAGCCAGGGTCAGGTGTGTACTTCCATTTCCCGTCTGGTGTAATCACGACGGTTCCATGTTCAGGCTCATCACCAAGGCTAGGAATTCCCCCAAGTGGGATTTCACCCTCGACCGGAATATCCTCTATTGTGTTGACAGCTGTTGGCTGTGGACTTGGAGGACTGCTAATTACAGGTGTTGCTGTCGGTGCATTTGTCGGTTCACTTGTAGGTTCTGGTGAAGCCGATGGTGAAACTGATGGTGTCACCGTTGGAACTACTGTTGGACCCGGCGTGACTATGACTCCTGGTATTGAAGGAGTTGTTGGTGTCGATGACGGCGTTGACGGCACATATGGTGTTGCTGTTGGCGCCGTTGGTTCTGTTGGAGCTGGCGTTGCTGTTGGTGCAACAGTCGGCGTTGCTGTTGGTACTGGTGTTGGTGCAACAGTCGGCGTTGCTGTTGGTACTGGTGTTGGCGCAACAGTCGGCGTTGCTGTTGGTACTGGTGTTGGCGCAACAGTCGGTGTTGCCGTTGGTACTGGTGTTGGCGCAACAGTCGGTGTTGCCGTTGGTTTCACCGTCGGCGATGGTGTTGGCGCTACTGTTGGTGTCGCTGTCGGCGATGGTGTCGGTGCAACCGTCGGCGATGGTGTTGGCGCAACCGTCGGTGTCGGTGTGGCCGTTGGTGATGGTGTTGGCGTCGCTGATGTTTTGTTTGTGATTTGCAGCTCTATACCTGTAGTTGAATTAATTTTAACTGCATGAGGTGTCGTATCTAACAGATAACCTGCAGGTGCATTTTTTTCAACTACTGCATAATCTCCGCCGAGCAGTTTTGTGAATTCAAGCTTGCCTTCTTCATCGGTTACTCCCTCATTAATCCAAATCTGCTCATTGCCGATGACGCGGAATAAGTCAAAGGCTGCTCCTTTGAGCGTCTTACTAGGATTATTCGCATCAATCTTTTCAATGCTGAGCGTGCCTCTGACACCGCTGCCTGTGCCGGAACCGCTGGAGAGCTGAACTATAACTTCAGAATTGGTTTCTTTGATAACCTTTTTCACATTCGTACCTGTAAGACTTACCACGTTGCTGACTGTTTCATTATTTTGTGCAGTGATCACAGATTGGTATTGAAGAATGTAAGCTTCCGAGATTTCTTTGGTAAACTTCAGTTCGAAGCTTTCTTTGCCTTCACTGTCTTTCAAGAAGTTCAGTGTATAATCTGTGCCGCGTATCAGTTCCACTCCTGAAGATGTAATCTTCCCATCACTTCCGACATTGGTCTTAAAGAGATGATAAGTGTTAGTAAGCAGAATTTGATTCTCACTCGGAGTATCTGTTACTAAAGCGTCCTTCACAACGGATTGATTACGGTTGATATACACCGTCCAGTCAATCTTATTGTTGTTTTGTGCGCCTGTCTTGGCGATATATTCGCCTCCATTAGGAATATTAACAGAAGCTTTGAGGTCAGCGGATTCTTTAGTCGTGCCGTCATACAGTACTGCAGTGTTGTCGACATCCTTCAGATCAATGACCTGATCTTTGAAAGTAGTCTTAAAGGTAACGTAAAAGGCATAATTGATCGTTTTGTTAAAGCTTACCTCCAGCTTATCGCCGGTTAGAGTTACCTTGTAATCATCTTCATCAACGTTTACATCCACCGAAGGGTTTCCATTGGTGCCGTAGATCCATTTGAACACCTTAACGGAATCCGGTTTCACAATTTGACCGCTGCTGATCGTATCCACCAATTTGGCATTAGTCAGGGTTTTCATATTATAGTTGGCCCCGACATTCCAGGTAATCTCTTTGTTGATGGCATCGTACGAACCGTTCTTGAGACCGTTATTCTTCACTTCTGCTCTTGGATCGAATGTTGATGTTGTTGTGATGGTCTTAGACTTTCCACCCTCCAGCCAATTCAACACTGCCTGATTGACAAACCGGTCTTTTCCTTCGGTCAACCAATCAAAGTTAAACTTAGTGAGGTATGTGATGGTATACGGTTCAGAGATCGGAGCTTTAAAAGTAATCGTGAACCCGTCGTTTACCGCCACAGGATCATGTTCGGTATAAACAACCTCAGTGGCGACAGCGGGACCTCCAGCGACCGGTTTAATCGTAAGGCTTCCCGGTACCAGCTTGAGTCCTGCGTTAACGAAGGTATCCGTTACTTTCAGATTTTCCATCGTCTTTGAATCTTTGTTGATCGTAATTGTCCAACGTATTGTCTTGTTCAGATAATCTTTTTCGCTGTTACCCTTGACCAATATTTGTTGGGTGATATTCTGTGAAGCTGAGTCCGAGTGTTCGCCGTAAGTCACTGTATTAATGACCTTGTCATTTTCAAAAACACGTTCCGGCGCTTTAGTTTTGTATTCGATGCGGTATGCCGAATCAATAGCATCTTTGAATTTGAGTTCAAAATGATTTTTACCATCTACCACTGTTTCTGTGATCGTGTATTTACTCTCCGGAAGTGGCTCAGTAGCCTTAACCCCTGTACCATCAGCCTTAATAGTCACCGGGTATACCTTCAGCGAACCTTCGATGAGCTTATGATTGAGGTCAATTGTATCCTTCAGGATCGCGTCGTTTGCAGAGACGTTTTTTTCATTATAATTGAATTCAATCGCCCAAGTCGTAGTCTGGGTTGCATCATCGTGATGCACGACTACCTTGTTAAGCGGCTTGCCCCGTCCTACGGTTACGGTAGTCTTCGATTCTTTGGATAAACCGTTGTCCCCCGTAAAAATAGCTGTATTCTCATAGCTGACAGCATCCTCACCGCTGGCTGTAATATCGGTGGTGAATTCTACACGATACGCCTTGGTGATCGGGCTCTGATTGAATTTCAATTCCAGCTTCGCCGTGGTGGACCCGGAGGCATCATAACTGCTACCCGGAACAGTGTCACCAGCTATAACTGTACCATCCAGCTTCACTTCAAGTTCACGGACAATAATGGAGCTTGTATCAAGCGTCAACCCATCCGGAATCGTATCGGTAACGGCTGCGTTGCCCACACTTTCCAATGTCTTGTTGACATCGACGGTCCAGCCGATTTGCGTCGGATTGTAGAATTGAGGCAATGGAGTACCTTTCTTCTCTATCGTTGAGCTGACGTTAGGCTTGAAATGAAGTTCAATTACCTGGGTGCCGCCATTAATCGGAAACGTCACAAATTGCGTGGTCGATTCTTTTATTTTTTTGGAGCTAAGCAGTGAACGGACAGTAAAGGTCCCCTGTACTTGATCATATTGTTCAATAAATTCATTAAACGTAAAGACAACATGATTATTACCTTTATCGACATGATAGGTGCCTACTGTATCTCCACCAAATAGAAGATCCCCATCCAAATCACTATAAAGCTCAAACTGATCGGGAATATTAAATTCAAAAGTGGAGCCTGCTTCATAACCGTGCCCATCTGCTAATGACCACGTATAGTTCAGCTCGGAATAGGAATCAAGCTGGTATACATTGCCGGTGACTGTCTCTGAGTAGTGCTCATCCGTATACACGGCCAGAGAAACGCTGGTGATCAGATTTTCCGTAATATTACTGGGTTCTGCATGAGCACGTTCAGTGAAAGAGCCAAAGCTTGTTGTCCATTGGGTAACCAATAGAATAAGTACGAGCCAAATGCTAATTTTTTTCATTTTCATTGATGAATACTTCCTCCTTT
Source organism: Paenibacillus sp. IHB B 3415 (assembly GCF_000802655.2). NCBI lineage: Bacteria > Bacillati > Bacillota > Bacilli > Caryophanales > Paenibacillaceae > Paenibacillus > Paenibacillus sp. IHB B 3415. Next base: position 290,097 of record NZ_JUEI01000002.1, read on the forward strand.
TTCGTCATCGATTGGTTTGAAGTCTACAGCCCATTGTCTGCGTAACCTGCATGATCACTGCGCTGATAGCAGTTTAAGTTACTGTAAACCTGACATATGAACAATTTCTGAACAGCTTCGGGAAAACCAATAAATGACATGCAAAAAGGAGGTGGAGAATGACTCTTATACAACAAAAATTTCGGGATTAGCGTGTTATGATATCAAAACACCCCGCCAAGCTAAGTGCTCGGCGGGGTGTTTGTAAATGTATAGATGATATCCCTTTTACTTAATCACGGGTTATAAAGTGCTCCACTCCATCTGCTAAATTCGAGATTTTCTTCTTAAGAAACTCAGGGTAAACCTTATACTCCTGTAAATCATTTAGATCTACCCACTTGAAAATCAATCTGGATTCATCCGTTTCTAAGGAATTAAAAAGTCCACTTAAAGGAATCTGCGTAGCGCTGTTTAAACTAACTAGATGATAATGACATAACGTATGCGCTTCTTTTACTCCCCACTTCCAAAAGGCTTCCTCAACCCAAACTAACCGTTTTACTGATATGTTTACACGAGTTCTTCCTTATACTCACGGATAAGAACCTCTGCACTTGTCTCCCCCCAAGCCACATGACCACCTGGAAGAGCATATTCAGTATCTTCGACTCCTCTTTGAAGAAGAATCTTACCATCATGAAGCAAAACTCCGGCGCTCCGGAAATTATGAATATGATTCTCTTCTACAATAACCAATAGTATCACCATGCACCAGCTAATCCCCGTTCCTCAGACCCGCCCGGTACTCGCTCGGCGGCATGCCGGTGTGCTTGCGGAATTGCTTGGAGAAATACAGCGCATCATTGAAGCCTACGGACGAAGCCACCTGCTCTATGGTCAGCGGAGACCCGAGTAGTTGTCTGGCCTTGTCCATCCGCATTTTGAGCAGAAACTGCTTGGGCGACAATCCGGTTCGCTGCTTGAAGGCTTTGGACAGATGCACCCGGTGGTAGCCGAGAGAGGACGCCAGGTGATCAATACTGATCTGTTGGTGGAACTGCAGCGAAATCCAGCGGATGGCCTGGTCAATCTGCCGGTCAATCATCTCGGGCATCTCGGCAGGATGCAGGGGCAGCGCGCTTAAATTACCCAGCCCAAATTGATGTAGCAGCAGCCGTGCCCAGCCTGAAGCCTCCAGACTCTCCAGCCGCGGGTAAGCAGACTGCTGGAAGGCATGCCGGATTCGTTCGTACAAGCTATGAAGCTCTGTGACATTACCGGAATGCATGAAGGGTTGTTCTCTGGTAATGCCGACAGCGGAGAGAAGTTCTTGAACGCCAATCCCTTGCATGGCTACCCAGGCATAATGCCAAGGGACATTCTGATCTGCCTGATAACTGAAGAGCGCACCGGGGAAAATAACAAAGGTGTCCCCACTCTTGCACTCGGCAGAGAACATACCGCTTTGAAACAGACCCCCGCCTTCCAGGACAGTATGTATCAAATAAAAATCGTGAACGGAAGGTCCGATTTTATGGCCGGGATAAGGTCTTGCCTCCCCGCTGAACAGGACAGACAGATCCTGCTCCTCAGGTGTAAGATTAATCCCTAAAGTGAAATCATAATGGTCCGGATTCATATGCAACATTCCTCCATATTTATCTTGTCTTTCTCCATAGTCGTTCCTTCTGTTCTATTCTATAGTGATTATAGAAGAAAACAGCGGAAAAAGCTTCTAAACCAACGATTATCATTCGGATTAAGATTCATATTTCCAAATGAATGAAGCGTATTCCGCAACTTACGGGAGGCTAATGTCTAATGTCCAAAATTACATTTATCGGTGCCGGCAGCACGGTTTTTGCCAAAAACGTCTTGGGGGATATCATGGCGACGGCTGCACTTCAGGGGTTTGAGCTTGCACTATATGATATTGATCTTCAGCGGCTCAAAGACTCCGAGAATATGCTTACGAACCTGAAGAACAGCGGCGGCAGCACCTGTACCATCATCGCCTATACCGACCGCAAAGAAGCGCTGCGCGGCGCCAAATATGTAATCAATGCCATTCAGGTCGGCGGATATGATCCATGTACCATTACAGATTTTGAAATTCCGAAGAAGTACGGCTTGCGTCAGACCATTGCGGACACTGCAGGCATCGGCGGATTATTCCGCAATTTGCGCACGATTCCGGTCATGCTCGATTTCGCTGCGGATATTCGTGAGGTCTGTCCGGATACGCTGTTCCTGAACTACACGAACCCGATGGCTGTTCTAACGAATGTGATGAACACTTACGGCGGCGTAAATACGGTGGGATTATGCCACAGCGTGCAGCAATGTATCCCCGGATTATTCAGTCACCTCGGGATAGAACAGGAAGGTGTACAGGCGACGATTGCCGGCATCAACCACATGGCCTGGCTGCTCAAGGTTACCAAGGACGGCAAGGACTTGTACCCGGAGATCAAACGCCTCGCTGCAGAGAAGCAGCTTGAGCCTCACGGTGATATGGTGCGCTATGAGATGATGCTGAAATTCGGCTATTACATTACAGAATCCTCCGAGCATAATGCCGAATACCATCCGTATTTCATCAAAAGAAATTATCCTGAGCTGATCGAGCGGTTCCAGATCCCTCTTGACGAATATCCGCGCCGTTGCGTAGAACAGATTAGTCGCTGGGAACAGATGCGTGAGGAGCTGGTGAATAATCAGGAGCTTACGCATGAACGTTCACATGAATACGCCTCTTATATTCTGGAAGCGATGGAGACCAATGTGCCGTTTAAGATCGGCGGCAACGTTATGAACACAGGACTGATTCCTAATCTGCCCAAAGAAGCCTGTGTCGAGGTCCCTTGTCTGGTTGACCGCAGTGGAGTGACTCCGACCTACGTAGGCGATTTGCCTCCGCAATGTGCCGCACTGAACCGGACGAATATCAATACACAACTGCTAACGATTGAGGCCGCCATGACACGCAAGAAAGAGCATATCTACCACGCAGCCATGCTGGACCCGCATACTTCAGCAGAGCTATCGATGGATGATATCATTAATATGTGTGATGAGCTGATCGCTGCCCATGGTGACTGGCTGCCTGACTATCAATAAAAGGTGAAGTTTGTTTGATCGCTATAAGCAAAGAAGCCTCCTATAGAGCTCTATAGGGGGCTTCTTTGCTTATGATAAATTTCAGTTCAACGACTCCATTCGCTCATGCTGTCTGGATTGAAATCTAACTCCTTGCCGCTTTGATTAACCACATATACTCTCTCCGGCGGACTTTCCAGGCTTTTACCCGTAAGTACAAGCTGGCGCCCTCCTTCAATGGGATAATTCCTTATATATAATCCTGAACCGGTATCCTCAAAAGAATATTTGTTCAAATCGCTCCAATCCAATGTGTTGCCCTTTTCCGATAAATCCGTTAATTCATTCAATGAAATATAGCCGTCCGGCCCTCCTTCCTGGTTGTTTTGGCATGCTGAACCAATCATTAGAACGAATAACACTATCATTGATAACTTCAAATATTTAGCTAGTCTCATATACAACCCTCTCCAGAATGCCATTATCCAGCTGGTGATCTATAGGGGTAAATATACCATAATATAGAAGTCAACACTAAGTCTGCAATAAGAATCTCCTAGCTTCTGTTTCTCCAATAGAAGACTCTTCGTTGAACGTCTTTTGGTAAAAACTTGTATACCCTTCCTTACCCCTCCGGTCATGCTGCATGATTATTGTATTTGCAAAATCTCAACATACCCATCGGTTCCATGCACGCGGATGCGTTGCCCGTCCTGGATGAGTCTGGTGGCATTCTCCACTCCGACAACTGCCGGTAAGCCGTATTCCCGTGCGATCACTGCGCCATGGGTCATCAGTCCGCCGACTTCGGTAATTAGGCCTTTGATGGAGACGAACAACGGGGTCCAGCTGGGGTCAGTAAACAAGGTGACCAGAATATCCCCCTCCTCCAGATTAGCCTCTTCCATGTTGAGGATCACACGTGCCCTGCCTTCTACCATTCCGGAAGAAACAGGCAGACCTGCAATAGCCCCAGCCGGGAGATGATCCCGTTTATACTGGCCGGACAGAATTTCTCCGTCAGAGGTAATCACGCGCGGGGGAGTGAGCTTGTCATATAATTTATAGTCATCTTTACGTTTATTGATGAGCCGGTAATCGGTTGTATTCGTGCGGACGGCTTCGTGAAGCTCTTCAAAATTGAGGTAGTATATATCTTCTGTGTCGCGGATAATGCCTGCTTGAACGAGCCGTCCGGCTTCCTTCAGTATCGCCTGCTTATAAACCAGGTAACGGCTAACCATGCCGTATTTAGGATATTCCCGGTAACCGATGTAATTCCGGACCAGGTCAATCATTACTTTGGTTTCTTCGGCTTTGTGTACTCCATCCGGTAACTGCTTCAAGCGGTCTAACAGCTCCCGTTCTTTATCCCAAGCTTCCTGCCGCCCCTGCTCAAATTTCTGTCTGCTGGCATCCGGTGCAAAGTTCCTGATGTTGCTAAGAATCATGGGGATCAGTATCGCCGGTTTCTCGCTCCAGCGGGTTCTGGTAATATCGATTTCTCCGGTACACCGCATTCCGTATTTGCTGAGATAATCCGTCAGCGCGTCACGGGTTTCTAGTCCGCCCTCTAAGGTAATCAGCCCGTCCAGGAAGTCCTCCTCTTGTGTACTCTGTAGATAATCAATGACCTGCGGGTAAGGACGAATCACATCTGCGACATCCATCAGTTCCAGACCCATTTCCGAAGTAATATTGTTCTGCACCGATTGCGAAAGGGTATCAGCCGCGTTAATTTCACCTAACCACTCGTTCATTTTTTCGTTAATCCATGCGGAAGCATCCATTGCGGCCATGAACACTGCCGTACTTTGCGGGTTGAATAGAACCCTCTTCAGTTCCTGGATATCTTCAAGGATGAACTCGAATAGAGCCGAGCCTGATTTCGTCTTGATGTTGTGTTTCAGCTCTTCTACCGATGCTTCATTACTCTTGATCAGCTCCGTAACGATGGCCGGATCGCTGCCGGCAGGTGTTTGATCGCCTGCGGGCGGCTTATCTGGATTGCTTTTGCCGGACTGCGCTACCGCTTCAGCTTGCGGTGAGATTTGTATGAAATCTCCCCGCTCCACGATAGTCATAAGCGCGTCTTTGACGAGCGGATCGGATTTCCCCAAGGTATCGATGATCATCATTCTGGCGGGCGAAGCCAAATAGGAGGTGACATCGACAAACAGTCTTCCGCCGGCTATACGCATGGGAGCAGGAGTAATTAACAGGTGAAAAGACAGTCCCAGCGGCTTCATAGCATCTGTCATCATTTGCCCATGACCCACAGATACATAAGCGCGGTTCTCTTGATCACTGGCTTCAGGGATCGGGAATAGCGTGGTGATGGGCCGGCTCTGCACAATATAGAAGGTATCATCAGCCAGACACCATTCAATGTCCTGGGGTGAGCCAAAATAAGCCTCGATTTGTCTTCCAATACGTTCCAGCTGTAAAATTTGCGGTTCAGTAAGCGTCTGCGCCTGTTGCTGGCCGGAATCAAGCTGCCGGGTTTCGGTACCGCCTTGCGGCAGTCCGTAGATTGCCAATGTTTTGGCTGCAATCCGCCTATCGACGATCTCGCCCTCCTTCACCTTATAGCAATCGGGAGACACCAGGCCTGAGACCAATGCTTCTCCAAGTCCAAAGCCGGCGTCAATGGACAGCAGCTTGCGGTTATTCGTAACCGGATCAGCGGTAAACAGAATGCCCGAAGCCTGCGGGAAGACCATCCTTTGAACGATAACCGATAAATAGACCTGACTGTGGTCAAAACCATTCTGCAGCCGGTAGATTACCGCTCGGTCCGTGAATAGTGAGGCCCAACATTTGCTGATATGCTGGAGGATGGCATCAACGCCGATAATATTCAAATAGGTGTCTTGCTGGCCGGCAAAAGAGGCATGCGGCAGATCCTCAGCAGTCGCACTGGAACGTACCGCGTAAGCCTGTTCACTCCCCAGCCGGGAGAGAACCTGTGTAACTGCTGTTATAACCCCGGAAGGAATTTCTGCTTCCGTAATGATCCTACGGATCTCCCTGCTGATTTCACTAATCTGCTCCCGGTTGTCCGTTCGCAGCGTGGTTAGCCGGCTCAGTAAGACATGATAGGTTTCGTTATGCAAGATTGCTTCCTGATAAGCCGCAGTTGTAACACAGAAGCCTTCGGGGACTTGGATGCCTTCTATTCCTGATAACATCCCCAGATTTAACCCTTTGCCGCCAACCAGCAACAGCTGCGTATTATCCATTTCCTCAAAACCAAGAACCAAAGCATCCATTCCATATCTCCCCTAACTATTGAGTTGAAAAAATATTTGACAAGAAATTTCCGGCATGTTATATTAAATATATAAGATGCATCAACTTTGTTATTTAAAATCAAAACAGTTGTGAAGTGATTATATCATCGTGTATGTATATATGCAATATGAAGAACCTGAGCTGCAGCTCAGGTTCTTTTTTTGACGCATGGAAAGTTACATTGAAGCGGACTGAGATTCCGCAAATAACGCCTGATTAACACAAATAAAGGAATCTGAGTCCTCCTCTATTCGTCTATTCGTTACGCCCGTAGTAGAGCTTAAGGTTCGTCACATCCACCAGATACAGGATATCGATACCTTTGGGACTGCGGTCAACCGCCAGCCGCTCGACCGGGATACCCGGCGCAAGCGATGTATCGGTCCAGCCTGCGCCCGTATTTAAGGCCATGAATGCACGATCGCTGCCGCTGCTTTTCACGTAATAGATTCTTGCGGCATTGCCTGCCCAGGTCACATCAATCGCGGCTGTAGTCGGAGCTGCATTATAGACCGTCTGCAGCACCCAGCCTCCTGTGCCATAAGTGGCCTGCTTAACCGAGAAGCTCGTGGCGCCTTCTTCACGATAGCGGTAAGCGATAACCGGGCGGCCGAGAGTATCGAGCGTCATTTTTGCGCTCTGAACGCCCGGTCCGCCGGGATCACTGCCACTCTGTACATAGGCTTCACCAGGAGCCATAGGCTGCACAATATCTGCGGTAGTCAGTGAGACCGGAGCTGACACAGGAGTTCCGTCTGCTTTGGAGAATACCCCCGTGGAAGGACTATATTTCAGATAAGACAGCTGGTGGCGCAGGGGGCTGGCTGCAAAATACGCCCACTCGAACAAGATATGAAGATCTCCGCTGGCATCAAAGACCAGATCGTCAGGGTAGACAGACCGGTTAAGGTGCGCGGCAATCACCTTGACCTGGCTCCACACAGATTCGGCATTATTCCAGCGGAACAGAACGGCCTCTCTTTTGCCTGCCGGATCTTTATCAGCACGCACCATCAGATACAAATCCCCGTTCGGGGCTGTCGCCAATACCGGATAGGTTACCGTCATGCCTTGAGGCAGCTCATCGGAGTGATTCTGCGGAATCCCGCCTACCGTATCCGAACGGAAGTACTGCCATGGATTGCTGTGCATGGAGGCGAATACGTGAAACCGGCCGCTCCCGTCTCTGGCCATCGACGGCTGATTATGCCCCAGATCGTCGATATACTCTGCAGGTGCGGTACCGTTCATGAGCGGCAGCTTGCTCCAAACCCCATCGTTATCCCGTCTGGCAATGGCTACGGTATGTTTACCGGCAATAGTTCCCGGTGCATTATAGGCCATGTACGCATACTCATAACCCAGTCCATACGTGGCAAGGGGAGACCACCATCCGGCCTGATTGCTGGAATCCATCGGAAATGGAACCTCTTCCAGCACAGCGGCTGCGCTACCTGTTCCTGCTGGCAGCATAAGCATCAGCACTGGCAGCATAAGCATCAGCACTGTCATCATGAGTCCGAGCTTCCATTGTTTAATTTTCTTCAACCCTTCCGCCTCCCTCAGATAAATGCTTCGTGTGAAGCACAGCTTTCTTCATTCTTGAAAACGCATTCAATTTTGTCCGGGGCACCTCCTTCCCTATGGTCTTTCAAGTATTTCTGGCCCAAGAATAGCACGCAAAAGCGTGAAATGTTACTGTACTTTTGCAAGATTACTGTATACGGGGATAGAAAATTCTACAAGACAAAATCACCCTAACGGGCGAAACAAGCTGGAGCTTAAGCGCCTATGCACCTAATGCAGATTTAAAGGTTACATTGTGTTCGATTTTTCGCATATATTTGGTCCGGTTACCTCCGCAGAAGCACAATGTGTTCGATTTTCCGCATACATTTGATCAGGTTATCTCCACGTAAGCACAATGTATTCGATTTTTCGCATACATATGGTCCGGTTACCTCCACGGAAGCACAATGTGTACGGTTTTTCGCATACATATGGTCCGGTTACCTCCATGGAAGCACAATGTGTTCGATTTTTCGCATACATTGGCCCTCCTTTGGCCCGACTTCCGGGGATTCAGTGGGATTCCTGATACAAGAACACATTCGTCCTTCTGACAGATCTGCTCCAAATTCGAAAGAAACCTATTGTCCACAACTCAAGCCTATCATCATTTCCTATGCAATAAAAAAAGGAAAGTCCGGGTCACGGACTTTCCTGAATGTGAAGCTTAGGCATCTGCCAGGCTATCAGCCTGACCGGTCTATTTCCGTACCGTGACGATCATCTTCGGCGTTCTGGTTTCACCCGCCGGGTTGCGTAACACCACCTCGTATTCATAGGTCCCCGGAGCTTTGCCGGAAATTGCAGTGACTGCCGATTGTGCACCTGGTGTCTGTGCCCGCAGGGTTTGGGTATCTACCAGAATTCCATTCTCATATAGCTCATATCCGGTAGCATTCGTACCCCACCACAGATTCATACTTACATTATAGCTGCCGTCCCCGTCCCAGTTGTCGTTAGACAATACGGCTTGCCCTGGAGAGGCATCCGAGACTGTTACACTCAGCGGGGCACTCTTCGTTGTACCGTATGAATTGCTCAGTTCGCCTGTATAGACATACGTACCATTCCGTTTGCCGGCAATATCGATCTGTACAGACTGGGCGGAAGGGGACTGGTCTGCCAGAGACACTTCTTGGATCAGCTCACCGTTCTCATACAGCTTGAACTTTGTGCCGTTGTTCCCCCACCAGAGATTCATGGTGATGGCGTAATCTCCGTCTCTTAGCCCAGTATCATGGCCGTTGTTGTCGGACAATACAGGAGTGCCGGGGGCACTGTCCGCAAGTGGCGTTCCCTGGCTGATCCATGCTGCCCACTTACTGAGTACATCTGCCTGTTCCGCTGTAAATACCGTATTTCTGCCGGCATTGACATCATTGCCATAGGCTGCGAGCAGCTGCCGTGCCTTCGCACCTTCATGTGCACCCGCTGCTAGTTCTGCCAGCTGCAGTTTGCCTCCCAATTCTTCGGCAAGTGCCCCGGCGCCCGGATCTTCCGATGCGGCTGCGAAGGTACGTGTCAGCTCAGCCAAACTTGCAAAGGTAGCCGAAATGCCGAAACTGAAATCCACACTCGTTTCCCGGCCCGCTAAGTCGGACACCGTAGCTGTTACCTCATGCAAGCCAGGCTCCAGCGTATAAGCAGGAGCGTTCAACAGCACGCCGCTTGGTTCTGCTACACCGGACACGGTATCGGAAGCTGTATAAATAATCTCTACCTGCTGGTCAATCGTGTATTCTGTCTGGCCCTGAATATAGATGGCCGGAGGGGCGAGATCCACAGGCACCGCAAGTATCTGTTCAGCCTCCTTATTGCCGTCCAGGTCAACGCTCCAGTAAGTGACGCTGTGCTTGCCCTCATCGCTCAGCGTCAGCTTCGTTCCGCTCTGAATCTCTCCGCCGTCGACTTGATAGTAAGTCGAATCGACTCCGGAATCTTCATCCGTTGCGGTAAACGTAACTTCTACCGCTGAAGTATACCAGCCATTCTGCAACTCTCCTGCCATAGCCGCAGTAGTATGCGGCGCTGTCTCATCCGAAGGCTCATCCACCAGTGTAACTAAGGCAGAGAGCGGAATGTCCAGCTTTTGCACAAGCTTTGCGACCATCCCGGATACCTTTACCGCACCGTTCATCTGAAGATGTGTGTTGTCCTCAGTTGTACCTACCCACATAAATATGGATTTGGTACCTTCCGGTCCAAGCTCCTGGAAAGATTCCCAGCTGGCTTGATTCAGATCAATCAGCAGGGCTCCGGTCTCCTGTGCCGTTTCTTTCATCGCTTGCACATATTCCGGGAAGCTCTTGTTCAATACTTCTCCGGTGAAATCGCGCCGGTTCACCGGCGTGACCAGCACAGGAATTGCGCCTCTCTGCACAGTACCGTTAATGTAATCTTTCAGATACACCTTGAACTGCTCCGGTGTAAGATAACGTTCCGGCCGGGACGGTGTGGAATCATTATGCGACCACTGCATGAACAGATAATCTCCTTCATGAATGCCCAGCAGGATATCGTTAAGATATCCGCCAACCATGAAGGTCTTGCTGCTTAAGCCGCTGACAGCACGGTTATCAATACGAATCTGTTCCAGATCGAAGTAACCGCCCAGTGTCTCGCCCCATCCGGCCTGCGGGCGATAGCTTTCTGCATAATTGGCGACCGTGGAATCACTTGCCAGATAGAGAGTCGGCTGGTCAGCGGCACCGGCCTCCGGCAGCCGCTCAATCTTCAGCGCGTTGATCTTCGGTGCAGTGCCGGAGAAGGCAAAGTCAAAGACACCGTCAATCAGGGCAATGTCATAAGTCACTTCGCTAAACTGCCCTTTGGCTATAGTAGTAATCGGAACTTTGGTCATTTGTTCGACAACCACAGCAGCGTTAGTCGCTTCCTGTGCATCACCAATGGTCATGGTTACACGGTAATTAGCCGGCTTCATTTCCACCAGGAGGCTGCTGCCGTTCATGCGGATGAAATCCTCTGTCAGCGCATTTCCGGTTTCGCGGTTCTCATCCTGTACCAGCGCGGTATCCGTAAAGCCATAGCCATTCCCTTCAATATAAGCTCTTTTGGAATCTACGCTGGTGTATCCTTGCGCAGCGCTTCCGGAGCCGAAATCAAATTTGTATACGCTGATATCACCAGCCGGGCTACTGGTCAGTGATTCCCTCGCGACTGTCAGCAGGTTCACTGCATGGTCGACTTGAGCCTGTGTGGCAGCTGTACCCAGCACTGCTTCCACAGCCGCCAAAGCTTTATTTAGCACAGCTACAGATGCGTCCGTATAGGCTGACAGATCCAAGGCTTTCACTTCTTGATGCAGCGCAATTAATGCCGCCTGATCGCCTGCAACCGGTGGAAGCATCTTGCCTTCGAGCTTCACATTATCGATCTGCGTGGTCCAACTGAGCGTGCCGCCGCCTCCCTTTCTCGTTCCCAGGAACCGGAATCCCCTTACGTTATTGGCATAAACGCCGGGACTCATCGGGATATCCTTGATCGTCTGAGTGACAGTGGGGTCAGCCAGACTCGTCAATGTCAGATCAATCTTCTTCTCGGCAAAATTAATCTTCACATTGGCATTGACCCACTGGTTCTTCAGAATGTCCGTCGCAATTCCGCCATCCGGAACAGCTGTGGTGCCGGTTCCGTAGTCAGGTGTGTACGGGCCCACAAAATAATGGATTTTTGTACCGGGACTGGTTGTTCCTGTTTTTGTTAACAGTGTGAGAATGATATTCTCGTTTGCATCCTGCAAGGTCAGATGTCCTTCTGACGGGGTAGCACCTACGTTGCCGGAATGCCAGTTGAAATTAACATTAACGATGTCCCCGTTCACCGCATCGAACAACCGGAACACTTTCGCGCGATTCCCGGAGCCGGAACCGGTAACCGACATCACCTTGTTACCGCTTTGCTCGGTGACCGTGCCTGTCATTGTCCCGGCTATACCCGTGGCATTCACCATTGAATATTGAGCGGTAGCCGGATCACCCTCAAAGTTCTCCTCATAGACCTGAACCTCCGGTTCTGGCTCCGGTTCCGTAATATCCGGATCGATTACTAAAGGTGATATGGTTAATCCCATGTCTTTCACCGCACCGGCTACCAGACCGGCAATAACCTGCGCACCGTAGCTGCTGAAATGCGTATTATCCCCTACTCCGTTCGGGTACTTCGGATATTCGCCGGGATTAGCGTACAGGAAGATTTTCTCCGTAGCCGCCAGGCCGATACGATTGTAATCCGCAATGCTTAACTGGCTCAAATCGATCAGCGGTACATTCAGTTCTACTGCTACTTCTTTGGCCGCCTTCACATATTCGGGGAAGCTTAAGTTAAATTCCTGAGTGACTGTATTGAAGTCTCTTCGTCCTACCGGCGTAAGCAGGACAGGGGTTGCACCGCGCTGCTTGGCTCCGTTCACATAACGGGCCAGGTAGGTTTTATAATCCGCCGGGGAGGCATAGCGGTCAGGAATTCCTATGCTGGCATCGTTATGACCGAAGGAGATGAAGAAGAAGTCTCCCGGTTTGATCCGCTGCAATATCGTATCCAGACGGCCGTCAACCATGAACGATTTGCTGCTTCTGCCGCCGATCGAATCGTTCTGGACCACCACACCATTCGCAAAATATCGTCCGAATTGCTGGCCCCACCCTTCTTGGGGAGCCTGCGCACTGCTATAAGACTGCATCGTGGAATCACCGGCCATATAGATCGTCTTCGCATTTCCCGGCGTCTTCTCCGGGTACTTCTCGATAATAATCTCCTGCACGTCAATGGCTGTGCCGGAGAAAATGAGCTCCAGCTGACCGTCTACAACCGCAATATCATACGAGTAGACCAGAGGTGCTCCCGCGCTCACACCAGTGACGGCCAGCTTTTGAACAAATTCAGATTTGACGCCGATATTGGAATCCCGGGTATCAGCACCAAGCTTGAGAGTTACCTTGTAATTGGCACTCGGCAGGTCAACAGCAAACTTCGTGTTGTCCGGAAGCGAAACATGATTTGCGCCCAGTGTAATTCCGCTTGTACTCTCAAAGCCGTATCCGGTTGCCTCTGTGTAAGCTGTATCCTGAACTGCTGTTGCTCCGGCAGCCGGGTCCGTACCGAAGTCAAAGTGATAGACCTGCTGAGGTGTTTCTTGTGCTCCGGTCAGAGTGACCTTCGCTTTAGGGAATTCGGTCGCTTCCGCTCCGAGATAGAATCCGGTATGCGGCGGCTGGTTGTACGCGACATTCTGCCAGGCTATCCCTAAACGGTATACCGGATCTTGCATCAGCGCAGGAATCCGGTAATTCGTAGGAATGGTTGTCGTAAAGAGTCTATACTCCGAGCTGTCTTCGCTGCGCAGCAGCAGCTCTTCACGCCAATCGCCCAGGATATCCGCCTGAAGGGCAGGATTGCCTTTGGTATGATTATTGGTCAAGGTACCGGTTGCCCGGAAAATCTCCTTCAGCTGCTTATTCTCATAATCCCACTTGTAAACGAGCGGAATGCCTTTCGCTGTAGTGTTATTCCATTCATGGTCGAACAGCTCCCGCTGAAGATCCCCGTCCCACCAGATGGCAAAGTTGGCGCTTCGCGGCACTTCATTCTGTTCATAAATAACCTCTCCATTAGCCGCATATCCGCGGGATAAAGGGTCCATCTGACCCTCCACAATCGTGGCTGCCCATGATTCATATCCCGGGTAGTTCGGATCAATATCCGCCGACATTCCGCGTCCGGTATCCTTACCGGTATACTGGCCCCAGATAATCTCACCCGTTGCAGCATCACGCATCTCCAGCCCGTATTCAGCGTTCGTATGCTCATGCACACTCACAATCTGGTAACCTTCCCGGCCCGGATCGAGCTTGCCGGCATGCATCGCATCGCCATGGCCGAGTCCGGTGCTGTAGATTAGGGCTCCATCATCATCAATCGCCAGGGAACCGTACATGATTTCGTCTTTACCGTCACTGTCAACATCAAGCACGCTTAGATTGTGATTGCCCTGTCCCTCATATTGCGCTCCGGCTTCATTCGTGTCGAAGTTCCAGCGTTTCACCAGCTCGCCGCCAACATAGTCGTAAGCTGTGAGAGTCGTTCGTGTATAGTAGCCGCGGGCCATGACTACGCTTGGCTTCACGCCATCCAGATAGGCAATCCCCGCCAGGAAGCGGTCTACGCGGTTGCCGTATCCGTCCCCCCACGCACTTACATCCCCTCTTGGAGGGTCGTAATTCACGGTGGATACGGCTGCTCCGGTCTGACCGTCAAACAGCGTCAGATATTCTACTCCGGAGAGGATATATCCGCTCTCATTGCGGTAATCCTTCGTGCCGTCACCGATGACTGTGCCTTGGCCGTCCTTCGTGCCGTCCGCTGTTTTGACGACGACTTCAGCTTTGCCGTTGCCGTCCAGATCATACACCATCAGTTGAGTATAGTGGGCTCCGGCGCGGATGTTGACACCCAGGTCGATTCGCCATAACTTCGTGCCATCCATTTCAATGGCATCGATATAGACGTTGCCGGTATATCCGGCCTGTGAATTGTCCTTGGAATTGCTCGGACTCCACAAGAAAACGATTTCATAATCACCGTCGCCATCCAAATCTCCTACAGAAGCATCTCCGGCGTAGTAGGAATACGTGCCGCCGTCTTTGGTGCGGCCGTCAGCCGGTTTATCCAGCGGAATGGGCATATAGCCGTTGTGCAGCACCGGTACGGTCTCTGCCTGCATCTCTTCCTTACCGGCAATGACGGTAGAAATCTGATACTGGGAACTGTCTGCGCCTGTCGCGTCCACGTAATTGGTGGAGCCGCTGATCGGAGCTGAGTTTACTTTATATCCGTTTTTATATACATTGAAAGCGATTTCATCTGAATCCGTATTCAAGTACCTCCAGCTCAAGTAGACACCGTTATCAACCAGGACCGCTACTAACCCCCGGTTCAGATATTCTGCCTGACGTGCGGGAAGACTGCCCGTTGATTCTGCATGTACCGGAGATGCCGGAATGGCAAGCGGGATAACCAGTAGTAATGATAATAAGAATGCGAACACTGATTTCTTGACGAAAATTTTTTTTTTGCCCATGTACTTAACTCCTCCTATTATTCTAAACTCATTTAGAAATCGGGGGAAACTTGTACGTTCACATCATAGTTGTCATTTAACATACCTGCTGCAGTCCTCTTAATCTCAATATGCTATACCCGCTCAGCCAGAGGTAATCATCCCCTTTCATTATGTCCCACCAAATATGCACAAGTGTATCAAATAATGGGATTCAATTCTGCTCAAAAAAACGCACTTTTAACCCAGAATCGACTATTTTAAAATATAAGGATTTATATAGTTCATGTTATAAATCATCCTTACAGGCACAACCAAAAAAGAAATCCTGAGAGGCAAACTGCCTGTCAGGACTTCCAGTAAAATTATACCTGTACGCTTACTATACGCCCGCTGTCCTTAGTTCATATACAACTCGACCAGCTTATAGCACCGGTCCCGGGTAACACCGGCCAGCGTGATGGCATATTCCAGTCCCTCCGCTGTCCCGCCTTCGTATTTGGCTGCAGCCTTGGCCGCCGTCTCATCGCGGAGTGTAATCCAGTTCCGCTGTTCCTCTTTCAGCTTAGCCATTTCTGCTTCGGGGAGCTGCTGTTTGAGCACCTGGTAAATCTCATTCAGCGCTTTGTCCCACCGTTCGTTCTCCTGAACGGCCGCTACTGACATTGCAAGCGTTGTGCCTTTATCCGATATAGCCTTCAGGTCTGACAACCCCTCTTCAATCTTATCCAGTTTGTCAAAGTAGGCCTGACGCGTGGACGCCTCCGGCTCCGAAGTAGCTTCAGCAGTAGTCTCCGGTGAGGGAGCTGCCGTCGTTGTAGCTTCGGGAGTAGGCTGCACAGTGGCAACCGCTGTCGCAGCTGGTGTAGCCTCCGGTGTTACAGAACTTTCAGCCCCAGTCTGTTCTGGGGCCGCCGCATTGCCGTTGTCGGCCTCATTATTGCCACAGCCGCTTAACAGCAGACTGGAGATCAACAGTGTCGTTATTATTGCTTTTTTCATAAGTCCTCATCCTGTCGGTTTGGTATAGTAGTTAGCATACTTCACAGATCCGGCTGGAATCAACTGCCTCTAGACTTATTACCTGTAACTGCCGCTTACTAACCATTACCGGACCAACCTAGCAAAAAGAAGATTTGACCGATGATAAACTGCCGACAAAGAACATCATTCAACACATAAAGCGGCCCTGATCCTAAATGTTCAGGATCAGCCGCTTAAGTTCAACTACACTATGTCATTAAAATATTCTCTGCTCACCTTAAGGTCTGATCAGTACTTTAAGGGCTTCCCTGTTGTCCATCGCGCGGTAACCTTCCGGAACCCCGTCCAAATCAACGGTTACGTCGAAGACACGTCCAGGTTCAAGGGTACCGTCAAGTATATTCGGTAACAATTCTTCCATGTATGCACGAGTGGGTGCCGGCCCGCCGGTAAGCGTAATATTACGTCCGAACAAGCTGGTCTAAGTTCCACCCTTTTCACTTAAATTATCTGTCTATTGTAACTACTGCGCTCCAACTACGTTGTGCGGAACATACAGCTCTTCAAGGAAATTAATCTCTTCAGCTGTTAATTTCACCTGCAGTGCACCGGCAGCATCTTCGAGCTGCGACAGCTTCGTTGCGCCTATAATTGGGGCAGCTACAGATTCTTTCTGCAGCAGCCAGGCTAGTGCGATATGGATGCGCGGTACACCGCGCTCTTCGGCCAGAGACGCCACACGCTGGACGATCAGACGGTCTGCATCAGCGGTAGAGTCGTATTTCCATTTCTGGACATGGTCGGTCTCGGACCGGTGAGTGCTTTCTGACCAATCACGAATCAGTCTGCCTGAGGCCAGGGGGCTGTAAGGAGTGACCGCAATTTTCTGATCCTTGCAGAGCGGCATCATCTCCCTTTCCTCTTCACGGTAGATGAGATTCAGGTGATTCTGCATCGAGACGAACCTTGTCCAGCCATTCTTCTCGGCCACATGCTGGGCCTTTTGAAACTGCCAGGCGAACATTGCCGACGCGCCGATATACCGGGCTTTTCCGGCCTTCACTACATCATGCATAGCTTCCATCGTTTCTTCAATCGGCGTGTTGTAATCCCAGCGGTGGATGATGTAGAGATCTACATAATCCGTGCCCAGCCGCTTCAAGCTTTTATCGATCTCGCTCATAATGGATTTCCGGGACAACCCGGCACCATTCGGACCCTCATGCATACGTCCCCAGACCTTCGTAGCGAGAACCAGTTCATCCCGGTTCGCATATTCCTTCAGCGCGCGTCCGGTAATTTCTTCACTTGTTCCATTGGCGTAAACGTTCGCTGTATCAAAAAAGTTGATCCCGAGGTCCAGGGCTTTTTTGATAATCGGCCGGCTGTGCGCTTCATCCAGAACCCACTGATGGCCTCCCGGCAGCACCTCACCAAAGCTCATACAACCCAGACAAATCCGCGACACATCCATCCCTGTATTTCCGAACTTAATATATTCCATAGCCAAACCCTCCGTTTCCCTATAATTATCTATTATAATTCAGCATACCATTCGTCATGAACGGCTTCGAACCAGTCTGTTGGTCCCGGGGTCATAGCCAGATGTACAAACCAGCTGTCCTTGGTTGCACCATGCCAATGTCTCACGTTAGCCGGGATGTTAACTACATCACCTGTCTGGAGCAGCCGTGCCGGTTGGCCTTCTTCCTGATACCAGCCGTTGCCGCCGGTGACTAGCAGAACTTGTCCCGCCTGATGAGCATGCCAGTTATTGCGGGCGCCTGGAGCAAAGGTCACATTGCCGATTGCCGTATTCAGCGGTGCCGGATCTGTAAATATCATCTGCAGGTAAGCATCGCCTGTGAAATTAGCTTTAACTTTGTTGCCTAGCGGGAAAATGGTGCTGCTGCTAAGGTGTTCATTTTCCATCGTAGATTCCTTCTTTCATTTATTATGGTTGTGACAGCTCACGTTAATGTACTCACGTCTATTATTATAACAACATTCAGTAACTTTCCAATTGCTGATTTCGCCGTTTTTGTACAATACTGAAACGAATGCAGGAATTTGTTCATTATCGTAAGAATTCGTTTGATAAAATAATATACAATTGTTTATAATTATAACCAAGTATAAATATTAGAAAGCCCGGTGAATGATATGACCAAGATCGACAGGAGAATCCTTAAGACCCAGGAAGCCTTAAAGGCTGCAATCATTGACCTGATGAAGGAAAAGAGTTTCGACGATATTACCATTCAGGATCTTTCGGATCGGGCTAACGTCAGCCGCGGAACGATATACCTGCACTATATGGATAAATACGACCTGCTGGATAAACTGATAGAGACTCATATTGACGAGTTACGGGTAAGATGTGCAGCCGCAGCAGATCTGGATTTTGCAACCGGGTCCGTATTGTGGACGGAATATTTCGAGTCCCATTACGCCTTTTTCTCCACGATGCTGGCCAGTAAAGGGGCTCCGTTCTTCCGCAGCCGGTTCCTGGAGTTTCTGGTGGATGAGTTCCAGGATGAGGTGGACAACACCAAAGGGAAGAATGAAGGATTAAATCAGGATCTGGTCGTGAATTTTGTGGCCGCTTCGTATGTTGGCGTTGTCGAATGGTGGTTCATGAACGATAGACCTGTAACTTATCTGGTATTGGCAGATCAGCTGGGAGCCTTGCTGGATAGAATCTGTGAGTAGTAAGTACGTTCAACATTTCATGATCTGTAGCATAATAAGAACGTAACGGATAGCATGTCCCGATAGAGAGACAATATTTCACAACATATGGTGGTTATTCAAGCAATTGCTAAAGTGGATTCCACTAACGGTTACTTGTGAGCATCAGAAAAGGAGCAGATTGCCGTTGCAATGTACTCCTTTTCTGATGCACTGTAGTATTCTGTATTATTCAAACCATTGTCTCGGCCCCACCGTATGAAATAGCTGTTTCCGATCAGGATTCAGAGCATGCTCTATACGGTTACAAGTAAAATCACTGATCGGTTTGGGCAGTTCATCTTTGGAGTAGAATCCGCATTCTACAATCTCCGGAGAAGTGGGCTGTGGCACTTGATGATTGACGTTATCCGCTATAAAAACAAAATGATGCATATCATGCACCGCTTCATAATACACCCCGGTCAACTCTTCGATGCTAACCTCCAGTCCCACTTCTTCAAACACCTCTCTTTGCGCGGTTTCCTCTGCGGACTCATTGTCCTCCCCTTTTCCGCCGGGCAATTCCCAGTTGTTTTTGCCGTAGCTATGCTTCACTAATAATATTTTACCGTCAGAATCTACAATCACTGCTGCTGCTCCGGTTAATTTGGGCACGATCATTCAACCTCCGGGTTTCATTTTATGTAAATAAGATGTGATAGAACTTACAGTGGTTATCGGTCCTGCGACGTATTGCATCAAACATATCACGAAACGGGCTGTTCTCGCTCACAAAACAAAACGTCCCGGTGATCTGTACAAGCATCATCCGGGACGTTCAAATTACACTCTATCTTTTATAAGGACGGACTATATTCCTCATAGGATAGCACAATATGTTCTCGCGTTAAGGGGCTATGCTCTATAATTGCCTTCCGTTTGGCTTTCAGCACAATCTGTTCAATATCTGCGAAGCTGCATCCCGCAAGGCGCCCGCATACCTCTTCCGTCAACCCCGCTTCACCATCAAATCCGTTAATCAATAGTTCAATATATTGACGTCTGCTGAATTCATCCGGCAGCGAATAAGTCATCTTCGTATCAAATCTTCTCCAGATCGCCCGGTCCAGTTCATTCTCCAAATTCGTTGCCGCTACAAAAATACTGCTGTCGCCGAAGTCATCCAGACATTGCAGCAGGGTATTTACTGCGCGTGCCATCTCTTTGACCTCATCATTGCTCTCCCGTGTTCTTGCAATCGCATCAAATTCATCGAGGAAGAGGACGCAGGGTGTTGCTTTGGCATATTCGAATATTTTGCGGATATTGCTGCCGGTCTCCCCCAAATGACTGTGAATAACCGCATCCAGCCGAACCAGAATAAGCGGAAGCTCCAGCATCTGAGCCATATAGAATGCGGTCAATGTTTTCCCGGTGCCTGGCGGACCATACATGACCACTTTATTGGGAATGGGTACGTTGTGTTCTTCGAAGGTAGCACGCATCCCCAGAATGGTAATGAACTCCTCAACAATCTTGCGGTTCATCTGGGGCAGAACAAGGTGCTTTACCTTCCTGGCACATTCTTTAGGTGTATAATATGTACCCATATCTATCCCTTTAGCTCTGGGAAGACGCTGATTGCTACTATTTTTATTCATTGTTGTATTGAAGCTCCTTAACTGGGTTGTTAGTATTTAATCGTAATATTTACTATTAAATAAATATACCTGCTTACTACCTGCGTTGTCAACCGGCGGCCCTTAGAGCGTCCAATCCTCCCAAATGGAGCTTCAGGATGAATTGAGCGGGAAAAATTATGCTGCGGTAGTCTTGACAGCTACTTAAGACAGGAGTAGTATTTTGAAATACTTCTAATATGTTTGGAAGATCATCGAATACAAAGGAGGCCCCCAATGATTGATGCTTTACGGAAACTCGGCTTGTCCGATCTCGAAGCCCGCTGTTATCTGGCGCTGCATGGCCAGCCGCCCTCCTCAGGATATGAAGTCTCTAAGCAGGTGTCAGTTTCACGCTCGAATGTATACGCTGCGCTGCGCGGTCTTGTGGAGAAAGGTGTCTGCCGGGCCGAAGAAGGTGAGCCGATTACCTTCGCTGCAATCCCGATCGGGCAAGTTGTGAAACTGCTGCAATCGGAGTTCGAACGCACTGCCCGCTTACTGGAGAGTGAGCTGACTACCCTGCCGGATACACCGCCCTTCTTCAGTAACTGGAAAGGAGATCAGCAGGTGGATCTGGCGATCCGCCGCCTCGCCGCCAATGCCAGGGAGGAGATTCTGGTCGATCTTTGGGCAGAGGATCTGCATTGGGTCGAGGAATCGCTGCTCTCAGCCGAGCACCGGGGTACCGCCGTTCATCTCATGGTCATCGGTGAAACGCCGACAGAGCTTGAACATGTAATCGTACATAGTGTGCCGCCGGGGGGACCGCATCGGTCACGCAATTTCTCCATGCTGCTGGATAAGGAAACGGCGGTCATCGGCAGCTTCAGCCGGCACGCGCCGGTATCGGCGCTGGAGAGCAACCACCCGGCGGTGCTTAACGTACTGCAGACCTCGTATTTCCACGATGTTGTGATGATGCGGATCGAAAAGGATTTTGCCAGGGAGCTGGAGGACCGGTACGGGAAGAATTATGCACTGATCCGGCGGGAGCATCCCGAGATGCATGCGAAGAACTCAGGTATGTAATGAGTTTAATGTATACCTGTGAATTAGAAAGGATGACATGTTTTGAATCCAAAAGGCTCGTCCGTACTACATAACCGCTCGTTCCTGCGCCTGTGGATCGCACGGATATTCTCGACCAGCGCTTTTCAGATGCTGTCTGTCGCCATTGGCTGGCAGATGTACGCGCTGACTGACAGCGCCTTCCAGCTGGGCCTTGTCGGCCTGGCGCAATTCCTGCCGATGCTCCTGCTGACACTGCCGGCCGGACAGACCGCTGACCGGTACGACCGCCGGACTATCGTCTATCTCTGCCAGCTGATGGAGAGCGTAGTTGTCCTGCTGCTCGTCCTCGGCAGTGTGCAGGGCTGGCTGGGCTCGCTTCATCTGCTGGTCGCCGCCGCCATTCTCGGCGCCTGCCGTACCTTCGAAGGCCCAGCCTCTGCTGCGCTTGTGCCGGACATCGTGGACCGGGAACAGCTGCCGAAGGCCGCAGCCTGGTCTGCCTCCGCAATGCAGACCGCAATGATCGTCGGCCCGTCACTTGGAGGAGTGCTTGTCGTTTGGGGTACTGCCGCTGCCTACATTGCCTCACTTGCAGCGCTGCTGATCTCGACCGTGCTCATCTTCTTCGTCAAGACCGTTCACTTCGTGAAGAAGCTGGACGCCGTCAATATGGACACGTTCCTCAGCGGCTTGAAGTTTGTCTTTGCCCGCAAAATCATTCTCGGCACCATCTCGCTTGATCTGTTCGCCGTGCTGCTTGGCGGTGCGACTGCCTTGCTGCCGATCTTCGCCGAGGATATCCTGAAGACCGGCTCACTCGGTCTGGGACTGCTGCGCTCTGCGCCGGCGGTCGGGGCGATCCTTGTGTCGCTGATTCTAACCCGATATTCGGTGGAGAAAGCAATCGGCAAGACACTGTTCGCCTCCCTCGTTGTGTTTGCCTTGGCGACGATTCTGTTCGGGGTGTCCCACAGCTTCTGGCTCTCGCTCTTCGCGCTGTTCCTCATCGGCGCTTCCGACGTCGTAAGCGTCGTAATCCGTTCGACGCTGGTTCAGGTCAACACGCCGCAAGAGATGCAGGGCCGGGTCAACGCCGTCAACTCACTGTTCATCGGCACCTCGAACCAGCTGGGCGAATTCGAGTCCGGCACGATGGCCGGTCTGGTCGGTGCCGTACCAGCGACAGTTATTGGCGGGCTTGGTACACTCGTCATTACCGTGGTGTGGATGTATTGGCTCTTCCCGGTCCTCCGGACGCAGAAGACCTATATGGCGGAGAAAGGGTAATAGAGAGCGGATATTGGAAATTATTCACCTTAGAAAATAGTCTAAATAAAGTTAAGGCTGCCCATGGGCAGCCTTATTTGTGCGCTTATAAACACTCTCTATGCTTCAATACAGTTGGGCCGCCGCCTCAGGAGTAAAGGCTTGAATCTCCTCCACCTTGCCCTCACGGATTTTCTTCGCCCATGCCGGATCACCCAGCAGCGCGCGTCCGACCGCTACCAGATCGAACTCCTGATTGTCCAGCCGCTTCAGCAGTTCATCCATCCCTTGATGATCCGCTTCCCCGCCTTCAGCGGGATCATTGTCCATGCCTACGGAACCAACAGCAATCGTTGTCTTCCCGGTGAGCTTCTTCACCCATCCGGCGAGACCCAGCTCCGAGCCCGCGAATTCCGGGTCCCAGAACCGGCGGGTCGAGATATGGAAAATATCCACGCCGGCCTGTACCAGCACATCCAGGAATTGCTTCAGCTGCTCCGGTGTATCTACCAGCTTCGCCGTGTAATCCGTCATTTTCCACTGGGACAACCGGATGGAAATCGGATAATCCGGTCCGACTGCAGCGCGGACAGCCTGGACAACTTCGGCAGCAAACCGGGTGCGCTTCAGGAAATCGCCTCCATAGCGGTCCGTCCGCTGATTGGTTTGTTCCCAGAAGAATTGGTCAATCAATAAGCCGTGGCCGCCGGAAAGCTCGATCCCATCGAAGCCAGCCTGCTGCGCATTCACTGCCGCATCGGCATAAGCCTGAATGACGCCGGAAATCTCTTCTTCTGTCAGCGGCTCGCTTATATTGTTCCCCTGCATATCGAGTCCTGATGGCCCGATCGATGGTGCATCCGGGTAAGGCTGGGAACCCATGGAACGAATCATTCCCATATGTGATAATTGGGGGAAAATGACCCCGCCGGCCTCATGAACCTGTCTGACGACTTCACGCCAGCCGTTCAGAGCGGCTTCGCCAAAGAGATTAGGAAGTCCCGGATCAACGCTTGCAGCCGGATGGTCAATCATGCCAACGGTGATGATAAGCCCCACCCCATTCTCAGCTCGGCGGCGGTAATAGGCTGCCATATCTTCACCCGGCACACCCTCCGGTGCAAAAGCGCGTGCCATCGGTGACATTACAATCCGGTTCGGTAAAGTTAATTGTTGAACCGTGTACGGTTCAAATAAGGAATCCAGGGTATGGATTTGCTCCTGTTGTTTAGTCATGGTTAACGCCTCCTGTAGGTTGAATGATTATTCTCAAAGCGGGTATGAATGCAATATTAACAAGCCCCATCCCACCCTTCAACCAACAATCTGCCCAAGTTGTTGCTTAAGCTAGAAGCCGGAAAAACTGTCGTATTGGCAAATCATATTTGTTGTCTGCTGAGCACATGTTTATAATAAGAGGATTATAATCTCTACTGAAAGGGGTGTTCCTTGGATGGCTAGTATTCTTCCCCCCAATCCTAACGACCCGCGGGTGATCCGGACCCGTCAATTAATTCTGGATGCCTTTATCCGGCAATTGAATATCATGGACTTCAACTCGATAACTGTCGGCGATATTACCAAAGCAGCCACTATTAACAGGACCACCTTTTATGCACATTTCCAGGATAAATATGCGCTGTTCGAAGCCTTTTTATTAGATGCCTTTACAAATATGGTCCTTCATAAAGTCGATGCAACAGGACCGTTGACCGAAAAGACGCTTCAGGAGCTTATCGTAGCCTTATGTAATTATCATGAAACCAGCCACCGCTGCTTCAAAAGATATGATTCTGTCGCTCTCCTGCTTGAGGAGAATATCAAGCTGCATCTTGAAAAGCTTATCCTTCAGTTGATCAACGGATCAGCTTCGGCTGCAGACTCGAAGCCGCTTGCCACTGCCGCCACCCTGCTGAGCTGGTCCTTATATGGCGTAACCTACCGCTGGAATGTGGAAGGAAGAGCGGAGTCTCCCTCCGAACTTGCGAAGCGGGTCATGCCGCTGATCACTGGCGGATTTCCTATGTTCAATCCGCAAGTTTCCTAATCAGACTGGTGTAAAAACAGCGGCAGCCTCGGACGTGAAAATTAAGTCCTGGGCTGCCGCTGTTTATATTGAGCCCGCGTTGTGGGTCAATATTGAGGCACATAAGCGCTGAATGGTGAAGGTTGTTGATCACTGGCGGATTTCCTATGTTCAATCCGCAAGTTTCCTAATCAGACTGGTGTAAAAACAGCGGCAGCCTCGGACGTGAAAATTAAGTCCTGGGCTGCCGCTGTTTATATTGAGCCCGCGTTGTGGGTCAATATTGAGGCACATAAGCGCTGAATGGTGAAGGTTGTCGCGCACACGGTAGATGGATCATCTTGATTTACGTTAGGAGGGAGCGAGTGCTAAGAAATCCTGCACAGAATACAACATTTACCTAGATAAATTGGCTCAAAACCAAGATTGTTGTATAAACTTCCATGACGCCTCGGCGTCACCTCCTAGAATGAA